>CAMJKI010000027.1 GCA_946406355.1 uncultured Bacteroidales bacterium
CCCACGACCCCGAGATTACAAATCACGTGCTCTGGCCAACTGAGCTATATCGGCAGCTCATTTGAATCCTTCATCGCTGAAAGGACTGCAAAGGTAGAAACTATTTTTGAAATGACCAAATTTTTTAGACATTTTTCATCATCTCCACCAAAAGATTGAAGATGGAGTCTTCGTCCAGGGAGCAATCGGCCAGCTGGGCACACTGGGTGTCCTGCTGGATAAACTTGTCGGGAATGCCCAGGCCCTTGATGCGGGGCGGGTTGGAACGAAGCGAAAAATATTCACAGACAGCGCTGTAGAGGCCGCCTTTTAAGGCTCCGTCCTCCAGGGTGAGAATGGCAGAGAACTTGCCGGCCTCCTCCAGGATGGCTGTATCCAATGGTTTCAGATAACGCATGTCGTACACGGCGGGAGCCACCCAATAATCGGTCTTGTGCCGTTTGGCAGCCGCCAATGCACGGTTTACCACCGGGCCGATGCCCAGGATGGCCACCCCCTTACCTTCCAGGATTTTCTCTCCCTTCCCTACCGTGAGTTCGCGGAAAGGTGCCTCTTTCCAGGGAGCGCCCTCCCCAATGCCGCGGGGATAGCGGATAAAGAACGGTCCCCTGTCGGTCTGGAGGGCGGTGTACATGAGCTGCTTGAGCTCGGTCTCGTTCCGCGGTGCCGACAGGATGGCTTCCGGGATGCTGCGGTAGGCCGCCAAGTCGTAGCAGCCGTGGTGCGTGGCGCCGTCCTCCCCCACCAGGCCGGCACGGTCCAGGCAAAGGACCACCGGCAGGTGCTGCAGGGCTACGTCGTGAATAATATTGTCGTACGCGCGCTGCGAGAACGACGAATAAATGTTACAGAAAGGTCTGAGGCCACCTGCAGCCAGTCCGGCCGAGAAGGTGACGGCATGGCCTTCCTCAATACCCACGTCGAAGAAGCGTTCCGGAAGGGCGCGTTCCAGGGCGTGCATGCCGCAGCCTGTGGCCATGGCGGGAGTGATGCCCACTACCCGCTTATCCATACGCGCCAGCTCCACCAGCACTTCTCCGAACACATCCTGGTAGCGGTCGGCCGGATATACGGTCTTGATCCGCTCGCCGGTTTCCGGATTGAATTTACCGGGCGCATGCCAAGTGGTGGGATCGGCCTCGGCAGGTGCATATCCGCAGCCCTTGCGGGTATGGATGTGCAGCAGGCGCGGTCCGTGCAAATGACTCAGGCGCTGCAGGGTAACGGTAATCTGTTCCAGATCGTTTCCGTCCACCGGACCGAAGTAGCGGAACCCCAGGCTTTCGAACAGGGCGCCGCCGCTGCGCCGCACCAGGTTAGACTTGGTGTCTATCACCCGCTTCTGCACCCAGTCGCGCGTCTTGCTTTCTCCCAGCGAACTCCACACCCTGTTTTTTACCCTATTATATATAGAGCTGGTGGTGATTTTCAGAAGATAGTCGTGCAGGCCGCCCTTGTTCTGGTCGATGGAAATGTTGTTGTCGTTGAGGATAACCAGCAGATCGGCCTTGGAAGCACCGCCGTTGTTGAGGCCCTCCCAGGCCAGGCCACCGGTGAGGGCGCCGTCCCCGATGATGGCCACCGCCTTTTCCCCGCTTCCCTTGATACGGGCCGCCTCGGCAAAACCCAGCGCAGCCGATATGGAAGTGGAGGAATGACCGGCCCCGAAGGCGTCGTACGGGCTTTCATCCCGCTTGGGGAAGCCGCTGATGCCGTCCCTTGTACGGTTCTTTTTGAAAGCTTCCCTGCGGCCGGTGAGAATCTTGTGGGCATAGGCCTGGTGGCCTACGTCAAAAACCAGCTTGTCTTCCGGCGTGTTGAACACGGTATGCAGGGCTACAATCAGTTCCACGGCACCCAAACTGCTTCCCAGGTGACCGGGATTCTGGGCACAGCATTCCACCATGTACTGCCGGATTTCTGCACACAGCTGCTTCCGCTTCTTAAGGGAAAGCTTGCGCACATCGGCCGGCGAATTGATCTTTTCCAGTAGCTCGTACATCTCTTCTCACACGGACCGGGGAAAAAGTCCGTAAATGCAAAGATAAGCATTTTTTGTCATATGGGGATAATGACGTATATTTGCCCGGGATTATGGAAAAAGGCCGGCAATACTATCTGGACAACCTTAAGGTATGGCTTACCGTCCTTGTCATCTTCCATCACGCCGGCCAGGCGTATGGAAACGGCGGGGACTGGGCCTATACGCCCGGCAATCCGGCTGAATTCCTGCCCTGGCTGGGGAACTTCTTCAGCGTGAACGCGGGATTTTTCATGGGCCTGTATTTCCTCATTTCGGGCTACTTCGTTCCCGGCAGCTACGACAAAAACGGCGGCAGGGTATTTGTCCGGAAAAAGCTGATCCGCCTGGGTATTCCCCTGCTGATGATGGGCGCGCTGCTGTCCATCCTTTCGGGCCGATTCGAATTAGGCCACATGTGGTTTGTGGAGAGCCTGCTGGTCTTCTGCCTGTTTTACGCCCTGTATCGGCGCTGCTTTCCGCCAGTTCGGAGCCGCGAACAAAGTCCCACTTTCTGGGGCTTGCTGCTAATCGGCCTGCTTATGGGCATCGGCAGTTTCTTCATCCGTAAGGTTAGCCCCCAGGACCACTGGATCTGGCCCTTCGGCATTATTCCGCTGCCGATGGAGCCCGCCCACTATCTGCAGTATGTAATGATGTTTGTGCTGGGAATGCTGGCCCGGCGTTTCGGCTGGCTGGAAAAGACCGGCGACGGCCTGGGAGCCAGTTCCCTGGCTCTTGGACTGGCCTTCGCTTTGGGCATTTACCTGCGCGGAGACGGTGCCTGGAGCGCCTTTGTCTGGCGCTGGTTCGGCATATATGAGTCCCTGATGTGCGTCTTTCTGTGCACCGGCCTGCTCTGGCTGTTCCGCCGATTCCTCAACGGCACTTCCCCGTTCCGGGAGTGGTGCTCGGCCCAGTCGTACGGCGCCTACATTTTTCACATGCTGCTCATGCTCATCCTCCAATTTGCCACCGACACCGTCTGGATGGGCGCCTTCGGCAAATTCATGTTTATCGGCCTGGTCACCACACTTGCCGCCTTCTCCCTCACCGGCCTGCTCCGCCTCATTCCCGCCGTCAGAAAAGTAATCTGATTGGCCCACAACGGCCACGCCTGCATTTTTGGCCGTTTTTGACCGCGCCGATGTCATGACCGACAGCGGCGCCTGCATTTTCGGCCGTTTTTGACGGCACCGATGTCAAAACCGACGGCAAGGCCGGCAAAAATGGGCCAAAGTGCGGGCTCGGAGGTCAGGGTGAGGCATCGGGGCCATTGAAAGAGATAGAGGCAGGACCGTTGAAAGAGATAGAGGCGGGACCCCTAAAAAGGCGGTTACGCCAGGACGCGGCGCAGGAGGGCGTCCCAGCAGCGGGTGGGAAGGATGGCGTGGAGCCACAGGAGGAAGAGGGCGCCGGTACCGGGATGGTAACGGTGGCGGGGATGGCGGGCGTTCACAGCCTTGCCGATGGCACGGGACACTACGGCAGGGCGTGACAGAAGGTACTTGCCATTATAGGCCCAGTGCATCATACGGGCCTCCTTTTGCGCCGAAGCGGCATAGGGCGTGTCCTTGCAGGATTCTTCCAGATGGTCGGCCGCAATGTGGCCCCATTCCGTGTTGATGCCGCCGGGCTCAATCAAAACCACATCTATGCCGAAGGGCTTCAGCTCCATGCGCAGGGCATCGCTCAAAGCCTCCACCGAATACTTGGACACGTGATACCAGCCGCCGAAAGGCAACACCACCCGGCCGACCACCGAGCCCACATTCACAATGCGGCCGAAGCCGTGCTCCCGCATGGACGGAAGCACCAGCTGGGTGAGGCGCGCCAGGCCGAAGACATTCACCTCCAGCTGCCTGCGGGCCTCCTCCATGGTAACATTCTCGATGGCGCCGAAGTAGCCGTAGCCGGCATTGTTCACCAGCACGTCTATACGGCCTTCCGCCGCCAGGATATCGGCCACGCAGGCCTGCATGGACGCTTCGGAGGTAACGTCCAGGCTCAGGGGCGTAATGCCGTATTCCCGCAGCGGCTCCATGCGTTCTACCCGGCGGGCGCCGCCGTACACTTTATGGCCTTTCTTTGCCAGCAGGATGGCACTTTCGTAGCCGATGCCGCTGCTGGCACCTGTAACAAGAACTATCATCGGTTGGCTTTGTCTAATTGTAATTCGGGATGACGGGCCGACGTTTGCCGGAACAGCAGGGCCACCACCACGGCAGCCACGCAAAGGCCCACAAACATGAGTTCCACGCTCACCGGACCGTTATCGGCCGATTTGCCCAGGATAATGCCCGCCAGCCATTTGAAACTGAGCAGGCCCAGGTTCTGCACCCAGTAAATGAGAGCGAAGGTGGTTCCCAGCACCTTGTCGGGCACAATCTTGGGAACCGAAGGCCACAGCGCTGCCGGCACCAGCGAATAGCCGAAGCCCAGGAACACCATGGACAAATAGCCCCAGAAAGGCACCCCGGCGGGCGCAAAGGCCAGCAGCAGATGGGCGATGAGCGCCAGAATAGCACCCAACACCATCCAGCGGGTTCCCTTGCCGGCCTTATCTACCAGCATGCCGAACAGCGGAGCAAAAATAACCGTAGAGAACGGCAGCATGCTCACCATCCACCCGGCAGCCTCGGCCGGAATATCAAAACGGGGAATCAGAATGGCCCCGGCAAACTTCTTGAAGGCAATGATGCTGCTGTAAAACAGCACACACAGCAGCCCCAGCAGCCAGAAATTCTTATTGCCCAGCACCCCCAGCACATCCTTCATGCGGAATTCATCCTTATCCGCATCTGTCGTAGCGGGTGACAAGGCACTTTCTGTAGCATCGGCTATATCTTTCGCGGAGGGAAATACTTTCTTCCCCTCGATACGGTCGGCCCTGGCATCCAATGCCACAAAAAACGCCCACAGGATGAGCCCCAGGGCCATCAGGCCCATGCCCACCACTGCGGGACGGGCGGTTTCGGCCAGCGTATACACATGACCGGCCTGCTGCCGCACCAGTATCGGGGACAGCACCAGCGCAAAGGCCGTTCCCAAGCGGGCTATGGCCAGCTGAAGGCCCATGGCAAGCGCCATCGGCCCGCCGCGGAACCATTTGGCAATGCTGCGCGTAACGGCCGTTCCAGCAATCTCGCTGCCCAGGCCGAAGAACATGCAGCCCACATAGGCCACCGTTAGAGATGCGGAAGAACCGCTGAGCAACGCCCAAAGCACCAGCCCCGCTCCGGCAGCCATCATGCCCACAAAAATGGAGCCCGTTATACGTACACCCCACTTGTCCAACAGCACTCCGCACACCACCAGACCGCCGAATACACACAGGACACTGTATCCGCTGGTGTATAGCCCATATCCGGCCGCATCCCAGCCCAGCTGCGTGAGAGCCGGATTCTCGAACAGGTACGAGATGCTGGAGAACATGTCGTCGAAGTAGTACGACGCAAACATGGGCACAACCAAACAGGCCAGCGCTATCCAAGCCGCTGACCTGTTGAAAGACTTACCGGAAACCACAGCCATTACTCTTCTGATGAAATTGCCTCGGCCGCCAGCACCTGATTCTCCGCTTCCTGAATATTAGGCAGTTCCAGGCCCAGACCCTTCTTGCGGTCTACCACCTTGAGCACCAGGCCCAGCACCAGGGCGGCAACGCCCAGGCAGGCCAGCATCACCAGCGGAGCCGTATAGTTGAACTGGGTAGGATCCGTTACGCCCGGATTGGTCTTGTCCAGCACCTTACCGATGAGCAGCGGGAACAGCCACAGGCCGATATTCTGGATCCAGAAGATGAGCGCATAGGCACTGCCGATCACCTTGGCATCCACCAGCTTGGGCACGGAAGGCCACAGGGCGGCGGGAACCAGCGAGAAGCTGGCGCCCAGTACCAGGATAGTAGCATAGGCCACGATAACGCCGCCTACGGTGTTGCCCTTGAAGGCGGGCAGCACGAAGGCGAAGGTGAGGTGGCAGGCGATGAGCAGGATGGCGCCCAACACCAGCATGCTGGCACCCTTACCCTTGCGGTCCAGGTAGTTGCCCAGAATAGGGGTAATGAGCACGGCCAGCAGCGGGAACACCGCAAAGATGGATTCGGCGCTCTGACGCATGAAGCCCATATAGCAATAAGCGATGAGAGACACCACGGAAATGCCCAGGAACAAATACTGGCTGGACTTTTTCTTCTGGAAATTGCTGGCAAAACCGGCAATGGCCACCACCAGCATAATGATGTACTGGACGATGGTAACGCTGGAGCCGGCCCAGAAGGAATCGGCCGCAGGCTCCGTGAGCGTAAGGTTGCACTGGAGCATGTTCACCGCATACTTCTGGAACGGGAAAATGGCGCTGTAATAAAGTACGCACAGCAGGGCCACAATCCAGAATCCGCCGTCGGAAAGGATTTTGCCGATGTCGCTCACCTTGAACGGATCGTCCTTCTCTTCGGCCTCGCCGGTCTGTTCGTCCAGCCTCTTGTCCATGAAGAAATACACGATGGTCATCATGAGGGCGATGCACATGAGCACTACGCCGAAGGCCACGCTGCGGGAGACATCAATATGTCCGCCCAGCTTGGCGAAGAAGGGGCTGAAAATCATGCAGGTGGCCACACCCAGGCGCGCCAGGGCCATTTCCGAGCCCATGGCCAACGCCATCTCACGGCCCTTGAACCACTTCACGATACCGCGGCTCACCGTGATGCCGCACATTTCACAGCCGCAGCCGAAGATCATGAAACCGCAGGCTGCAAATTTGGCCGATGCCGGCATGCCCCGGTAGAAGGGCGATACGCCCAGCTCGTCGAACAGCGGAATATAATTGAGGTGATTGGTGAACCAGGTTTCCAGGCTGCTGCCCATGAAGGCATCGCTTACAGCGTACCACTTGATGCAAGCGCCAACCAGCATTACGGAGGCGGAGAGGACGGCCGTGAAGCGTACCCCCATCTTGTCCAGGATGATACCCGCAAAAATGAGGAAGAACACAAACACGTTCAGGAACACCTCACTGCCCTGCATGGTGCCGAAGGCCGTGGAATCCCAACCGCGGGTTTCCTGCATCAGGTCCTTGATAGGCGACAGGATATCCATGAAAATGTAGCTGCAGAACATGGCCATGGCCAAAAGCAGCAAGGCGGTCCAGCGCATGGCCGCCGAATCGCGAAGAGTTTTCTTAATCTGATCTGCCATTATCTTTGTTATTTAGTTATTTCGTTCCCTGAAGCTGCAAGCGGCCTGCCGCCCGTGCCTCCTGCCAGCGTTGTTTGCGTTCCCCGCTCTCATAGCTAGCATCTATAACCTCTTCGGTATAATTGCCCCGGGTGGCCTCCAACAGCTTTTCCCGCTGGGAGTTGAACACATCCAGTTCCTTATCCGAAACCTTCATCATGAGCTTGCACTGATCAAGGCATTCTTCCATTCTTCTTAAGTGGCTGAAGCTATAGAAAGGGTAACCGGAAGCATCGAAATCACACAAGTCTTCATAACTGGATAAGGCCACTAACGCATTCTCCTGGAAAGGATCCGACACCACGCTCTTATAAAGCGAGCGTGAATCGTAGAACGAAGACACGGTTTCCACAAAGAGGATATTGCCAATAGTCTGAATGGTCTCCACGTTGGAGCGGAAGATATTTTCCGTGGTGGTAGAATAGGTAAGATTGGGAATATTCGCGACCAGGATGCCCATTTTTCCGGAAAAGCCGGAGCGGAACTCCTGAGGATGGGCTATGACGTCTATCTGGGTGTCGAAAAATGACTTGATGCCTTCGTCGCACACCTTTATTTCCTTAAGTGACTCGCGCATGTCGTACATGATCATCATCACCATCTCCCGCTTTTCGGCCTTCTGTTTCTGGCGGTCAATGATGGCTGTAGTACCAAATGTGAGCACGATGGAGACCGTTGTGGCCGCCAGCGTACCCAGAAAATTATGCATACTCGTTGACATAGTTACAATTGCTGACCTGCAAAGATAATCATTTTCTTTAAGAAGGCAGGGTTTTTGCTTAGGAGAAAGGCCGATGAGTCCACCGGCGCCATCTCCTACCGGGTTGTCGGCATCTATCACACCGACGAATCGGAAATGTCGCGCCTGTGCCCCATCCCTTTCTCTACATATAAAGGAATCTACGACAACACGGATAAGGTAGAGAGCATCTCCTTCTCCGGCACCCGCATTTGGAGCCATTTTTGCCGGCTCCGACGTTCATCGCGACGCGGGCGCCAGCGTTTTTTGCCATTTTTGCCGGTTCCGACGTTACAGCTCTACCGGGGGATACATGGCGTCCCAGAGGGTAGGATCGTCCTTGAGGTATTTGGCAAACCAGGCGAAGATGGTATTCTGCCATTTTACGCGTTTGGGATAGTCCAGGATGTGATGGTCCTGATCCTTCACGGCCACAAAGGCGGTTTCCTTGCCCAGGAGCTTAAGGGCGGTGAACATCTGGATGCTCTCCCCTACCGGAACGTTGGTATCGGCCATGCCGTGCAGGAAGAGGATGGGGGTGTTCACGTCGGGCGCATTGAACAGCGGGCTCTGGTTGAAAATCATGTCCCGGGCGTTCCAGGGGTAATTGTGGGCCGTGGAAACCTCGCAGTAGGAATAGCCCCAGTAGCCCTCGCCCCAATAGCTGGTGATGTCGGAAATGCCGGCGTGGCTGATGGCGGCGGCAAAAATGTCCGTCTTCATAACAAGGTACTGCGACATGAAGCCGCCGAAGGAAGCGCCGATGCAGCCGATACGCTCCGGATCCACAAAGGGATGTTCGGCACAGAACTTCTGTACGCCTTCAATGATGTCTTCGGCTCCGCCTTCTCCCCAGGTGTTCACGTGCCTGGCGGCGAATTCCTGGCCGAAACCGGTGGCGCCGGAAGGCTGCACAATATACACCACATAGCCCTGGGCGGCATACAGCTGGTGCGGATAACGGCTCTCGAAGGTGCGTCCGGTGGGCGAACAGCCGCCGTAGTAGTTCACAATCATCGGATATTTCTTGGCCGGGTCGAAGTGCGGCGGCAGGTAGTAGCGGCCGTAGATGGTTTCCCCGCGGCTGTGGGTATAATCCCACTCATACACTTCTCCCAGGTCGATTCCTTCCAGGAGTTTGGCCGAACTGTCTTCCAGCAGACTGGCCTTCTGCGACTTCAGGTCCAGCAGCCAGGCGCGGAAAGAATTGGTGACGCCCTCGCCCACATAGGCCAGGCGGCCGGCACGCTGGCTGAAGCCGGTTACCAGCTCTTCCTCCACGGGCAAACGGTCTATTTTCCCATTCTTGGGATTCAGGCGGAACAGCGCCTGGTAGTCCCGGTCTTCGGCCTGGAAATAGATTTGGCCATCGGCCTTGGACCAGGTAAAGCTTTGCACGCACTGGGGAATCCGGTCCGTAAGCGGCGTCACTTTTCCGCTGGCAACATCCACCTTGTACAGCACCTGGAAAATCATGCTGGAGATTTGTCCGGGCTTGATATGCTCGCCAATACGGTTGAAGGCTTCCGGCGAAGCACGTACCAATAGCTGCCTGGCATCGGGCGAGAAGCACTTGGTTTCCAGGAATTCGGCATCGTGGAAAAGGGTGTCGGCCTTCAGGGAAGGCACGTCCAGGATAATGACATCCTCCACCGTGGTGGGCCGTTTCTCCAGGCGGGAACGGGGGCTGGAGATGAGCAGCTTCTTTCCGTCGGCCGAAATATCCTCCAGATAGCAGTTATAGCGGCTTTGGGCCAGCACCAGGGTGTCGCCGGTGGCCAGGTCCCATTTCTGGAGCCAGGTACGGTCCCGCCAGCCGGGCTGACGGTCTTCCGGTTCCAGGATGCGGAACACATCAGGGTCTTCCTTCGGCCCTTCCTTGATGCGGGAAATAACCAGGTAATCCTCTGTGGGAGCCATGGTTACCCGGCCTTTGGGCAGTCCCTTGGCCAATACGGTACGCGTTCCTGCCAGCGGATCCAGCTTCATGAGGGAATCCCCTTCCTGCAGCAGCAGGGCCTCTGTTACGGGCATCCAGCGCAGGGCCAGGGAGTCGTAGCGGGCCTCCCGGCCGGTGGAGAGTTCCTTCACCACCGAGAAGCGGCTGGTCTTGGGCCCGTCGGTAACGGTGAAATGCTCCAAAACATAGTTTCCGCCATGGGAAAGTTCCACGGAGGAAACCCTTTCGCCGTTAAGCAAATCGTCCAGGGTAATGTTCCGCTGGGCAAACAGGGACGGGCATGCGAGCAGCAGGGCCGTCATCAGCATTCCAAAGTATTGTTTCATTGCAGTAACGCTATTATTGTCAATTATTAACCGCCAATCCGGACCGTGAGTCCGGCTGCCTTGAGAATGTTTTCGCAACGGGCCAGCTGCCGGCCGTCCGGAGCAGAAAGGGGCAAGCCTTCGGGATTGTAGGTGGTGCCCATCCGTTCGTGTTTTCCCTTGCCGATATCGTGATAAGGCAGCAGATCCACCACCTCCGGGCGGAGGGGCAGCGAGCTGAGGAAATCGGCCGATGCGCGGATATTATCTTCCGTGGCGTTAACTTCCGAGATGAGCGGAATGCGCACCCAGTAGCGCTTTCCCAGCGAGGCAATTAAGCGGTAATTGCTGAGTATGAGCTCATTCGGCACACCGGTGTAGCGCTTGTGCACGGCGCTGTCCATGGTTTTGAGGTCCAAGAGGAAGAGTTCGCAGCGGCTGGCGTATTCCTGCACCAGTTCGGGCTTGGCATAGAGGGTGGTATCCACCGCCCGGTGAATGCCCCGGCGGCCCAGTTCTTCCAGCAGGGGAAGGACCGTCTTGGGATGCATCATGGGTTCGCCGCCGCTGATGGTTACGCCGCCGCCGCTGTCGGTCATCACGCCGCGTTCCTTTTCCACCTCGGCCAGAATCTCTTCCATCGGCCATTCCCGGCCGCAGATTTCCATAGCCAGGGCGGGGCAGGCTTCGGCACAGGCACCGCAGAGAATGCAGGGCTTTCCCGTGGGTCTGATGCCCTCCGGTGTTAAGTGCAAGGCCCCCTGCGGACAAACGTTTACGCAACTTTGGCAGCCGATGCATTTGCCCTGTTTGTAAAGCCGCTGCGGAACCGGTGACCAGCTTTCCGGATTGTGGCACCATACGCAGCGGAGCGGGCAGCCTTTCACGAACAGCGTTGTGCGGATGCCCGGGCCGTCGTGAATGGCGTAGCGCTTTATGTCAAAAATGAGAGCCATGCCGCTAAGATACAAAGAAATTGCTACAAATAGGCCTTGGTTACAGACCCTTCGCAGCGGAGCATGCCTTCGGGGGTACCGGAATAGATGACGGAGCCGCCTTCTTCTCCGGCGCCGGGGCCCAGTTCCAGCACCCAGTCGGCGCTGCGGATTACATCCAGGTTGTGCTCTATCAGGTACACGGTATTCCCCTGCCCCACCAGGGTATCGAAGAGGTTCAGGATGTGCCGGACGTCTTTGATGTGCAGGCCGTCGGTGGGTTCGTCCACAATAAACACCTTGCCCTGCACACCCAGGTAGGAGGCCAGTTTCATGCGCTGGAGTTCGCCGCCGCTCAGCGTGGAAAGCGCCTGGTTCAGATGCAGATACTTGAGCCCCACATCTACCAGCGGCTTCAGCTTCTGTTCAATCACTGTCCCTTTGAAAAAGGCCGATGCCAGCCGCACGGAAAGATCCATCACCTGGGCTATGTTCAACGTTTCGCCGGTAGCCGGGCTGGTGTAGGTATAGGCCAGGGCCTCCGGCGCATAGCGCAGGCCGCCGCAGGCTTCGCAGACGGTTTCGATGGAGTCCATGAACGCCATTTCCGAAACGATCACACCCTTGCCGCCGCACACCGGGCAGGCGCCCTTTCCGTTGAAGGTGAAGTATTCTTCCTTCATCTTATGGGCCTTGGCAAACACTTTTCGGATATCGCCGGCCACCTCCATATAAGTAGCAGGCGTGGAGCGAAGGCTAACGCCAATTTCTTTCTGACTGATATATACCACCTCGCCGGGGGTGGGCCAGGCCTTGCGGAAACACTCCATGAGGGAGCTCTTTCCCGAACCGGCCACGCCGGCCACTACGCCAAAAACGCCCAGCGGAAAATCTACGGTGACGTTTTTCAGATTATGCAGAACGGCCTCCGATACCCGGAAACTGCCGCTTCCGCTGCGGGGGTTAGCCTTGAACGGACACTGCTCCTCTATAAGCGCACCGGTAGCGGTACCGCTGTGCAGCAGTTCCTGATAGGACCCTTCAAACACAATGTGACCGCCCTCAATCCCCGGACCGGGTCCCATGTCCACAATATGATCGGCAATCTTGATCATTTCCTTATGGTGCTCTACCAGCAGCACGGTGTTGCCGGCGTCGCGGAGGCGCTGGACCGAGCGTTTCATCCGCTCGATATCCCGGTTGTGCAGGCCCACGGAGGGCTCGTCCAGGATGTACAGGACATCGGCCAGCGAGGAATTGATGTATTTGGCAATTTTGCAGCGCTGGGCCTCGCCGCCGGAGAGCGTGCCCACCGGACGGTCCAGGCTCAGATAACCCAGGCCGATTTCTTCCAGCGCGGTAAGACGTGCGCCGATGGCCACCTTCAGGTCCACCGCCAGCGGGTCCTGCAGGCCCGCAATCCACTGGTTGAGCCGGGAGATGGGCATGGCGCAAACCTCGGCAATGTTCTTTCCCTCTATTTTGCAGCTTAACACCTTGGGATTCAGTCGGGTGCCACCGCAGTCCGGGCAGGTGCCCATGGTGAGCATGGGATTGAGCACGGCGGCGTGCAGCAGGCCCTCTTCCGAATTGATGATGCTGCGGTACATGCGGGGGATAAGTCCTTCGTACTTAGCCGTTTTGGGCCAGTTGGAAGGCGGATTCTTCAGCTTGATCTGGGGGCTGTTCAGAAACAGGTCCAGTTCCTCGGGGCTGTAATCCTTTATCTTCTTATCCAGGTCGAAGAGGCCGCTGTGCGCATAACGGATCCAGCGCCAGCCACCCTTGCCGAAAGCAATGTAGTGGATGGTATCTTCATCGTTCAGGCTCTTGTCAAAGTCCACCAGCTTGTGAATGTCCAGCTCGCGGATTTTCCCCAGCCCCGAACAGCGGGGGCAGCTGCCCTGCGGATGGTTGAAGCTGAAACTGTCGGAATAGCCGATGAAAGGCTTTCCCACGCGCGAGAACAGCAGGCGCATGAGGGCATAGATATCGGTGTACGTGCCCACGGTGGAACGGGAGTTCTGCGCCGGCTTCTTCTGGTCGATAACGATGGCTATGGGCAGGCCCTCTATCTCATCTACATGGGGCCGGCCGTACTTGGGCAGGTACTGTTGAACGAAAGTGGGAAAGGTGTCGTTGAGCTCCCGCCGGCTTTTGGCGGCGATGGTATCCAGCACCAGCGAACTTTTTCCCGAGCCCGAAACGCCCGTGAAAACGGTGATCTTATATTTGGGAATAGCCAGGGAGACATCCTTCAGATTGTTCTCCCTGGCACCCCTTATGCGTATGGAGTCTGTGGTCACAGCTCGTCGTTCTCGGTACGGGCGATGATTTCGTTCTGCAGTTGGGCCGTCATGTCGTTGAAGTAGTCGGAGTAACCGGCCACGCGGACCAGCAGGTCGCGGAAGTTGTCCGGATCCTTCTGGGCTTCCAGCAAGGTTTCGGCATCCACAATGTTAAACTGGATGTGGTGACCGCCCAGCTTGAAGTACTCGCGGATGAGCCCGCCGAACTTCTCCAGATCCTGCTGACGGCGCAGCAGGGCCGGGATGAAGCGCACGTTGAGCAGCGTACCGCCACTCTTGGTCTGGTCCAGCTTGCCCAGGGAACGCACCACGCAGGTGGGACCCTTGGTGTCCGAGCCATGGGCCGGCGAAGTGCCGTCGCTGATGGCAAAATGGGCGAATCGGCCGTTCACCGAAGCTCCGCACATCTGGCCGAAGTAATTGTGGCAGGTGGTGGAGAGCATGTTCAGCTGCGTTTTGCCTTCGCGGGTGTTGGGACGGCCCGCGATGGCAGAGACCAGGTCATTGTACACACGTACGGCAATGTCGTCGGCATAGGCGTCGTCATTGCCGAAGAAAGGCGTATGGTTGCGGATGTACAGGCGCATGGGTTCCTCCTGCTTCCAGTCATCGGCCACAGCCGCCAGCAGCTGGTCCATGGTGTAACGCTTATCCTCGAACACGTGCTTCTTGAGGGTGGTGAAGCAGTCCGTGATGGTGCCGAGGCCCGTGCACTGGATGTAGGTGGTGTTGTACCGCGCGCCGCCGCTGTAGTAGTCCCGGCCCTTTTCGATGCAGTCGTCAATCCACAGGCTAAGGAACGTGGCGGGTGCGTAAAGGGAGAACATACGCTCGATGTAGTTGTTCGCGGCCAGCTTCAGCTCCACGAAGTATATCATCTGCTTGTGCCAGGCGTTATACAGCTCCTCAAAGCTCTTGAAACTGCGCGGATCGCCGGTCTCCAGGCCGATTTTCTTGCCCGTAAGCGGATCTACGCCATTGTTCAGGGTAATTTCCAGAATCTTGGGGGTGTTCAGGTAGCCGGTCAGAAGATAGGCTTCCTTGCCGAAGGCTCCCACCTCGATGCAGCCGGAGCAGCCGCCCTCACGGGCGTCTTCCAGGGTTTTTCCCTGCCGCACCAGCTCCTTCACATAGGTGTCCGGATTGAAAACGGACGGATAGCCGTGCCCCTGACGGATAACCTTGATGCCCTCGATGAGGAAGTCGTCCGGGGTATTCTCCGCAATGTGGATGGAAAGGCCCGGCTGCAGCTCGTGCAGCTCTTCCTGCACCTCCAACACCATGTAGGAGATATCGTTCACGGCGCTGTTCCCGTCACGGTCTATACCGCCGATGTTGATATTGGTGAAGTCGTTGTAGGTGCCGCTTTCCCGGGCGGTGATACCCACCTTGGGCGGAGCGGGCTGGTTGTTGAACTTGATCCAGAGGCAGCTGAGGAGTTCCTTGGCCTTTTCGTAGGTAAGGCTGCCGTCCTCCAGGCCCTTCTTGTAGAAGGGATACAGGTGCTGATCGATATGGCCGGGGTTCATGGAATCCCAGCCGTTGAGTTCCGTAATGGTGCCCAGGTGCACGAACCAGTACATTTGGAGTGCCTCCTGGAAATCGCGCGGGGCATGGGCGGGCACCCAATGGCAGGTGGCGGCAATCTTTTCCAGTTCGGCCTTGCGGACGGGATCGGCACATTTGGCGGCCATTTCTTCGGCCAGCTTGGCGTGACGCTCGGCCAGGAGAATGGCGGCGTCGCAACTGATGGACATGGCATCCAGCTCTTCCTGCCGGTTGGTTGCCTTGGGATCGTTGATGTAGTCCAGTTTTTCCAGGCGCCGGGCTATCTTCTCCTTCAGGTCCAGAAGGCCCATGGTGTACATCTTTCCGTCCATGGCGGTATGCCCTGCGGCCCTCTGCTCCATGAATTCGGTGAACACGCCGGCGTGATACGCCTCTTCCCACTCCTTGGAAACGTGACCGAAGATGCGTTCCCGCTGCGTCCTGCCTTTCCAATAAGGAATCACCTCCTTCTCATAGGTGTCTATGTCTTCCTGCGAAATATGGTAGGGCTGGAGTTCGCGCGTATCCAGGACATGGAGATCCTCCACAGAGTGGCAGGTGAGTTCCGGGAAAGTGGGCACCGCCTTGGGCTTGGGTCCCCTCTCTCCCACGATGAGTTCATCCGGTCCGATGTAGATGGTCTTTTTGGCGCAGATCTCATAGAAATTGCGGGCGCGGTGAACCGCGATGGAATACTTTCCGTAATTCTCCTTATAGAATGCAGTTTCTATGAGTGCCCGTTCGATGGTGAGCGTGGCGGGCGTCTCTATGCTTTCCTTCCTGAGACGCTTGATTCTGGGATTCATGCCCCCGTCGTTCTCGGGATGCTTGATGCTGAAATTCTTCATTGATTCTTTGCGTTATAGACTTCTTCCAGGGTCATGGGTTTCTTGAGGGTACCCAGCACTCTGGCGCCGTTCTCGGTAATAACATAGTCCAACTCGTTGCGGAGGCCGCCGAAGCCCTTCCAGGGTTCAAACTTGTCGTAGTTGATGAACTCCTTGAAACGGCCCTCGGCCTTCCACAGGTCGATGAGCTCCGGAATAAAGTAGATGCCGGGCTCTACGGTAAAGATGAATCCGGGCTCCAGCGGACGGGCCAGGCGCAGGGACTTGAATCCGAACTGGGTGCTCTTCTTTTCCCCGTCGGCATAGCCCACGTACTGCTCGCCCAGGTTTTCCATGTTGTGCACGTCCAGGCCCATCATGTGGCCGGTGCCGCAAGGGAATACCAGGGCGTAGGCGCCGCTTTCGGCAATATCCCGCGGATTGCCCTTCATGAGGCCCAGGTCTATCATGCCTTCGGCTATTACCTCTGCCGCCGCCAGGTGGGCGTTGCGGTAGGGGTTTCCGGGCCGGAGCTGGTCCACGGCGGCCTGGAAGCTGCGCAGATGAAGGTTGTAAATTTCTTCCTGCCGACGGGTAAAACGCTCGCCTACCGGCATGGAGGAAGAGAGGTCTCCGCAGTAATGGGTAGCGTTTTCGGCACCGGCATCCAGCAGGAAAATGTCGCCTTCCTTGAGGGTATGGATGAAACCGTGATTATGCAGCACCTGGCCGGCCACAGTGGCGATGGTAGGGAACGCCAGTCGGCCGCCGGGGCGCTTGGTGGCAATCTTGAGCACGGAGGAGGCAATTTCCGATTCGTGCACGCCGGGGCGCACGCGCCGATAGGCCTCCAGATGCATCATGGTACTTACGTCCACGGCATCCTCGATGACGGCAATTTCCTCTGCGGTCTTGTGGATACGCATGTCCACGATGGCCTTGATGAGGGGTTCGTCGGCCCGGACGGCCTGCGCATCCGGAAGAATGCCCAGCAGGTCCATCAGGCGCAGGTAATGGTCGCCGCGATAAGGAGGCAGGAAGCGGATGTTCCGGCCCTGGTGCATGGCCTTGCGCAGATACTCCTTGAGCTCTTTCACCGGCAGGGTCTTTTCCACGCCCACCAGCCTGGCGTTGTCGGCCAGCGACGGCATGGTACCGGTCCACACGATATCGTCGATGGTGAGTTCGTCGCCAAAGATCATTTCATCGCCGGAATCGGCATCGATAACAGCCGACAGACCCGCGTAATCCAAGCCCCAGAAATAGAGGAAGGAGCTGTCCTGGCGGAACTCGTATTCGTTGCCCTCGTAGTTCATGCCCACCTGGTTGTTACCCAGGAACAAAAGGACGCCGCCGCCCACCTTTTCACGAAGGCGGGCGCGACGGCGAAGGTATGTCTCTTTACTAAACATCAGTGCGTTCTGCTATTTTCTTTGGTGCACTCGTTCACGTATTTGTGCTTGGAGATTTGCTGGTCCGTGGCCGGGAAGTACTCGCTCAGGAGATTGTACAGGCCCGGATCCCGCTCTTTAAGCTCGTCACGGGTATTCACGTAATTGTGCTTCCCGTCGGGGTGGTCCATTTCGGCGTTTACGTTAAACCAGTCCTGCACGCCCTCGGCCCAGTATTCGGCAATGTCCGTAAGGCGGTAGGTATTCCACCACAGGTCTTTCTCCTTGGCATTGGCCAGCAGGGCTTCCAGACGGTCGTTGATGGTAGGATCTACCTGCAGGATGCCCACCAGATGGATGGAATGGGCGAATTCGTGGATGAGGATGTCCTCGGCGTGGTACTTGTCTATCTGGTAACCCAGCACATTTTCCTCGGCGCAGGAGGTGAGCGGAAGCTCCAGGTCTCCGCCCAGGCCACGGGCCCGGAGGTCCCAGTTAAGAGTGGTGTCGTTTACCAGGAAGCGGTGCTCGGGCACATCCGTGGTGCCCTCGTAGCGGCCCATCATGGTTACCCGGGTGCCCGCCTTGCGGAGGGCGTCCATCACCTCGTCGGACAGCATGGAAGTCATGGCCCACAGGGTGTTATGGCCGGCTACCAGCGCGCTGTCCGGGCAGCGCCAGGAGCTGCACAGCGGAATGCCGTTCACATCTACGTACTTCTTGTACCAGGGATCCAGGTGCAGGGATTCGGGCGGCGAAGTAATGACACAGGCGGGAATGCCGAGCGCCTCCACAAAGTCCACTTCGGCGGGCTTGGGAGCCGTTCTGCCGCAGGCGAAAGCCAGCAGCCCCACGACCGATAAAGCTATGAGCAAGCGTTTCATAGGCTTATTTCTTCATGTAGGTGTAACGGTAGTCGGTAGGAGAAACCAGGGTTTCCTTGATCACTCTGGGGATAATCCAGCGGATGAGGTTAAACTCGCCGCCGGCCTTGTCGTTGGTACCGGAGGCACGGGCGCCGCCGAAAGGCTGGTTGCCCACAACGGCTCCGGTGGGTTTGTCGTTGATGTAGAAATTGCCGGCAGCATAACGCAGGCCATTGGTAATCTTCTCCACGGCCAGGCGGTCCTTGCCGAACACGGCGCCGGTGAGGCCATAAGGGGAGGTGGTGTCGCAAAGCTTTACGGCCTCGTCCACCTTATCGTCGTCGTACGGGAATACGGTGAGCACTGGGCCGAAGATTTCCTCTTCCATGCTCTTGAAGTGCGGGTTGGAAGTTTCGATGACGGTGGGTTCCACAAAGTAACCCACGCTCTTGTCGCGCTTGCCGCCCAGCACCACTTTGGCATCGGCCGACTGCTCGGCGAAGGAAATATAGCCGTTGATGTTGTCCCAGGAGGCTTCGTCGATAACGGCGTTGATGAAGTTGCCGTGATCCATTACATCGCCCATCTTGACCTCTGAGGCATACTGCTTCATGATACCCAGCACTTCCGGCCACAGGCTCTTGGGGATGTACATGCGGGAAGCGGCCGAGCACTTCTGGCCCTGGAATTCGAAGGCGCCGCAGAAGGCTGCCGTGGCCACGGCCTTGGCATCGGCCGAAGGATGTACGAAGATGAAATCCTTGCCGCCGGTTTCGCCCACAAGACGGGGATAGCTAACGTAGTGGCCCAGATTTTCGCCGGCCTGGCGCCAGAGGGTGTTGAAGGTGCCGGTGCTTCCGGTGAAATGGATACCGGCGAACCACTTGGAGGAGGTAGCCACCTTGCCGATGAGGGAACCGCTGCCCGGCAGGAAGTTGATGACGCCGTCCGGCAGACCGGCTTCCTTGTACAGCTGCATGAGGTAGTAGTTGCTGAGGGTAGAGGTGGTGGAAGGTTTCCACAGGGCCACATTACCCATGAGCACCGGCGTCATGCACAGGTTGGAAGCGATGGAGGTGAAGTTGAACGGGGTTACCGCCAGCACGAAGCCTTCCAGCGGCCGGTATTCGGTGTGGTTGATGTTGCCCACGCCGTTCTTGGGCTGCATATTGTAAATCTTGGAGGCGAAATGGACATTGTAGCGGAAGAAGTCGATGGTTTCGCAGGCGCTGTCGATTTCGGCCTGGTAGATGTTCTTGCTCTGGCCCAGCATGCAGGCGGCATTGAGGATGGGACGGTACTTGGTGGCCAGGAGTTCGGCGCACTTTAGCACGATGGCGGCGCGGGTGGTCCAGGGAGTTTCGCTCCACACCTTGTGGGCCTCCATGGCGGCGTCTATGGCCATCTGCACTTCCTTTTCGGACACCTTGTGGAAGGTGGCCAGCACGTGCTTGTGGTCGTGCGGGCAAACCACCTTGCCGGTATTTCCCGTGCGGATTTCCTTACCGCCGATGATGATGGGGATATCCACCACCGTGTTGTACTGACGCTTAAGCTCCGCATCCAGGGCCACACGCTCCGGAGAACCTTCCAAATAAGCTTTAACCGGTTCATTGGCCGGCACAGGGAAATTGATGATTGCGTTGTTCATATCTGTGTTTTTAGTATTTTTTGTTTCTATTTTTTCATCTTTCAAATTTAGGGATTTCCAGCGAGAAATAAAAGACCTTAACTCTTGGAAAAAATCATTTGAAGTTATAGGTAACCGTAAAGTCGAAGGTGGATCCTTTGGCCGCTATTTTGTTCCGGAAAGTTATGGTTTTACCCTTGGCGGCGGCCACGTGGTCCGGGTGCACACCCACATAGAACCGGCCCTGGTTGGCGCCGGTTCCGTCCGGGTCGCCGTCGTACCAAATCTTGTTGCCGTCCTTGTCTTTCTTTCCGCCCCAAACGTACCACTGCCAGAAAGCAGTTCCCACGCTCCAGGAGCAGGCCTCTCCCTTGATATCCACCCACATGCCGGGTTTGTAGGAGGTCATGTCCACCTTCGTTCCGTCGGGGTTATAGCAGGTGAAGCTGCTTTCGTCCAGTTCCCTTACATCGGCGCCGATGAAGGCATTCACCTTATCTACCGGCAGTTCGAAGTAGCCCACTTCGTAAGCGCCGCGGGAGGCCGCCTCGTCCGTATTGATATCCACCGTAACGGAGATGGTGCTTCCGGACAGGGACCAGGCATAAGAGCCGCCGGCACCCGCCCCTTCCAGTTCTCCGCTGGGCGCTGCCGTCATATCGTAAGGCTTGCCGTCCACCATGAAACGGATCTTGTAGGGCCAGTGGCGGTCGTTGGCGTTATTGTCGTCCCAGCCATGACTGATGTAAGTGGTTGGCGTACAGGATACTACGGCCCACACATATTGGGCATCGGCCGGGACCGTCCATTTGAGCGAAGCCTTGTTGCCACCGGCATGGGAGGCCGTGGCGTGCTCGCTGTAAGTTCTTGTAGACAAGTCGCTTCCCAGGGAAACGAAGCCCATCTTCCAGCCGGAAACGGTGGCGTCGCCGCTGCTGTTGAAGCCTTTCTGGTTGGGAAGTCCGACAAAGTCGGCCGATATCTCCTGCCCGGGCTCCACGTTCAGGCGGATGATATTGAAACCGGTGGCTTCGAGTGCCCGGGAAGGGTCTACCATGTAATACCCGTTTCCGGCATCACTCCCCTTCCAGGAGATTTTGTTCAAATGCTTTACGCCTGCTTCCCGTACGCCCCCGAAGTCCCAGGTGGCGCAGTGCGCGGCATACTCGTATAACTGATTGTTCAGCTCTTCCAGGCTTAGGCCGAAGAGCTTCTGATAGGCCTGGATGGCATCGTCCGGATAGGCCGACGAGCGCCACACCCGTCCCACGGCGTCCATGCCGTAGCGGTCGGTCCAATCCCGGTGAATCATATAGCTTCCGTAGCGCATGTCCTCATGCAGGATATGCCGGTGCGCGTTGTCAAAAAGTGTAGGCAGCTGCCAGTCGGTGAGGGCCTCGTCGGGGCAGACGATGGAGGCCTGCCACTGCGAGGTCTGTTCCCAGAAACCGCAGCCGTTGGGGCCTACAGGATAGCGCCAGCCACGCCTTTCATTGTCGGGCTGGCCGTTTAAAAGTTGGTCGCAATACACCTGGTACTGGAAGCTGTGGCCGATCTCGTGGGCTATGGTGAAATGTCCGTTGCAGGCATCCGGATTCACCCAGAAACAGCCGATCACATTGTCGTACCCGAATCCTTCCGCCTTCCAGTTGGTGTCGTGGACCAGGTAAACCATCATCTTGTATTTGTCCAGATAGGACTTGCCCTGCCCGATATCGGCAAAGCCCAGGGTTTGCGTATAAGTCTTGAAACATCCCTCCAGGAAGGACAGCACGTCGGCCGTGTTCACCTGATACGGTACGGGAGACTGGTCGGGCGTTACGTCGCCATAGTCCTTGGCCCAGAAAAGGATAAAATGCTCGCTTTGCCGGCTTCGGCCGAAATACCATTCGGCATCGCTCTGCAAATAGCTGTGCGAGCTGTGCTCCTTGGGAACATAAATGCGCTCGTAGTCCTGCACCTGATCCGGGGTAAGCACCACCGGGGCGGCTTTCTGTGTAACCTTGATTACAGCCTTGGAACTGCCGGAGGTAATGGTCACGCTGCCGACGCGGGGCTTGGTGTCCGGATTGGCCGACACCTTGATGTGCAGGGTGACGGCTTTGTCCGCCTTCCCGGAAGTGGGCGTAGGCTTAATCCAGGCATCGGAGCCCTCGGCCTTCCAGTCCAGGGAAGAAGTCACTTTCAGGATGGCCTGGGAATCGGCCTTGTATTCCACCTCCACCTCCGTCAGGGTAAGGCTGATATCGGCAGGCGGAAGCACAGGTTCGGGGTCCGGGGTCTTTTCGCACCCAAGAACGAGGGTTGCAGCAATCATAACTGCCGATAACGCAGCAAAACGGATGATTCTCATACTAATTCACCTTTTGATCGTAATTGAACCACTTTGTAGTTACAGGGGCTGTTCCGTCAGTTCCTTCGCCCAAAGCGATACGGTAGGAGAAATGCTTTTTCAGAAGGGCCGATGTATATTTATACGTTCTGTTGCACACGACGGCGAAAACAACACCGTTGGCGGGTTGCTTTCCCTGCAGGATCACCGTGCAGGAGCCGCTTTCAAAGGGTTCGGCATACACGGGGGTGCCATCGGAGGTGCGCCAGCACAGCTGGCAGACCATGTCGGCCTCCTGACCCGGGTCGAAAGTAACGGTGGCTTTGTTGCCGCTCACCTTGATAGGAATGATGTTGGCGCCGGTCCAGCCCGGGAGGGTGCGTTCTTCGGGAATCAGCCAGCCGTCTTCACCGGCCGATGTCGCTGCATACGGGGTCATGTTCCAGGGATTGCATTTGAGGGAGCCCTCCGACTCCACTTTCTGGTTCCAATAGTTGTTATAGAGCTTTTTGAGCGCATTGGAGTAGATGCCCAAATCGCAAAGGGCCACGCGGGAACGGAATTCCAGGATCATCCGTTTCACCTGGTCCTCCCCCATCGGCGCCGAAAGCGCGTCCAGCAGATAGCCCTGGCAGTGCTCCCAGATCCATTTGATGGCGCCGTCGCCCACACTCAGTTCCATGAACGAGGGAAACACCTCCGAGTACTGCACCCCGCCCAGAATATTCCTATTGTCTCCGGTGGAGTGAATCATCCAGTCCGGCGGGCCCCAGCTGCCGTCGCTTTTCCAGCCGCCGTAACATTCGATGGGGATAAAGGGCGCAAGGACGGTGCCGGAAGCCAGCCAGCCGAATTCAATATCGGCAGGTTTTGTGGTTCCGCGGCGGATGTTCATGGCGCGCTGGAGCCAGACATCGCACCCTTCATGGAACCAGCTGATCTTCTTGCCACCCGGACGGGAAGAGAAAAGGCAGTGGATGCCTTCGTGGGTGACGTTGTAGGTATGGTAATCCTTGTCGGAGTATTCACAGGCAGGGTCGAAGCAATAGACCGGATAGTACGACAGCAGGAGCATGGGGTATTCTTTGCCGTCCTTGAACACCGAGCTCTGCCAGCCTCCGGTGGCGGTGTTGGGTTCGTTGTCGGTACTGAGGCCGCTGCCGTAGAGGTAAACAGTACTGCGGTAGCCCTCCATGGCGTTGCGGTCCGGGAGCCAGCCCATCTCTTCCCGCAAATAGCGGAAATCTTCGTTGAGCTGTTCCAGCATCCGCTTAGCCGATGCCTCCTTCCCCTTCACCAGGGCGTTGGCCTTCTTGCCCTGGACAAAAGTGAACCAGCCCTGGTCGTATCGCCAGGCTTCGCCGGTAACGGCGCCGGTCATATTCTTGGACGGCATGGCAGGCATGGCATAGTCCTCCAGAAAATCATAGTCGATGCCCTGATAGGCCGGCCATTCGGAAAAGGTTTCCGCCAACCCGGGTTGCGACACGGGAGTATCCTCAACAGGATTCTTTCCGCATGCGGCCAGGGCAGCCACTGCGCACAGGATGCGGAACCAATTTCTTACGGACATGGGGTTATCAGTTTGTGTTTGCTTCGCAAAGGTAAACACTATCCCCTACAGTCTCTGTCAATCGCATCCATTTTGCTTGCATTTTCGTCCAACATGAGCCGCGAATCCCACAAAAAGCCATTCTGCGCATTCTGTGCGGATTGGCGGCAAGGTTTTAGGCCGAATAGGCTTGTTTCCTTGCCGCCAATCCAGAGAATGTGCCTTTAACGGCATTCCAGATGTATTCGCGGTGTCGTTTATTCTGCTTCCTGCTGGCCCAGAAGTGTAAGCAGTTCCTGCTGGAAAGAAGCCCAGGACAAGATAGAGCAGTCAGACTCCGGTACGCCGATAAATAAAGTACAAGGACCATAGAATTGGCTTGAATAAGGGCCAAGGACAGGGATTTCCATTTGCTGTTCCCCATTCACCAGTGAGATAGTAGGTCTTCCTTCACTAATGTCTTTCGGCCATTGATAAGCATTCACGCGCTCTGCCGCTTTCTTCGAAAGGTCCAGATTTACCCAAACCAGCTCACCGGCTTCCCCATTGGGCTGAAGGGTGACAGCCTTTACCTCGGAGGCCAGCAGATAATAATCGGGAAGGGGCGTATTCTTTTGGCAGTCAGCCAGCAGGAACATGGCAAACATAGCCAGGCAAAAAGCAAGGACCTTTTTCATAGACTCATGGATTATAGCATTGCAATTGTAAAAAAAAGCAAAAAAACAAGGGACTGACCCCAAAGCCAGCCCCTTGTAAAAACAGATTACTCCGATTATTCTGCGATGTTGATCGTGAACGTGAAGTTGTAGTCGGCGAACTTGGCCTTGGACACATAGGTGCCGGGCTTGAATTCATAGCCGGGGTTCTTACCCACGTACATCAGGCCGGGCGCATTGTCGAAGTCGTGTGGCCCGAGATCAGCGAAGTTGGACGTGTAGTACTGCCAGAAGCTCACGCCCGTATTATAGGCGCCGGGGCCGCCGTCCTCCAGGAACCACATGCCCGGGACGTAGGACGTCCAGCTCTCGAGCTTGTTGCCCGCAGCGTCCACCGGATAGAAGTTCTCCAGCGACGTGGCGAGTTCGGACAGGTTCACGCCGTACTTGGCGTTGATCCAGGCCTCGTTGATGAAGAAGCCCATCCAGGCCCAGCTCTCATCCTTCTGGGCCAGGCTCACGTTCGCAACCACGTCGAAGGCACCGTCGGCCATCGTCCAGGAATACTCGAACGGACCCACCTTGCCGGCCTTGGCGGTCGGATACTCACCGTGGAAGGTGACCTTCACCGTCAGGAGCTTGTCGCCGAGCTGCGCCTTGGAGACGACGGTCTCGCCGGCCACGGCATTGCCCGGGTTGGTACCCACGAGGAACAGGCCTTCGGTGAAATGCCCCTCGTATTTATGCTCTCCCCATTGATACCACCAGTACATAGCGCCGTCGGACCATCCGGAAGAAGTGCCGTCCGCATGCACCCATTGGCCTGGAGTATTTGCGCAGGTCCAGCTCCCTGAAGGCGATCCATCAGGGTTGAGAGGATAGAAATAAGAGGTATCGAAGAGCTTCTCGATATCGCTGATGCCCAAGTAAGCGGTAATCACATCGGTCGGGATGGTCGCCGCCGTGAAGATCCAGTCGCCATTGGCCTGGATGGTCGGGAGATAGGCGTCGACATCCACCGTCAGACCGGTCTCATCGAAGGACCACTGGATGGTGTGCTCGCCGTCCGCGCCGCCGCCGTACGGATACGGGGAGCCGGTACCTTCGAACACGCCCTCGGGATAGCCCTCAGTCTCCGGGAGAATCTGCTCCAGGAAGGTGTAGGTAATGGTCACCGGGTATTCCTTGTCGGCGCCCACCAAAACCGCGCTGGTGTTGAACGGTTCCTCGAAGGTAATCTTGGACACGTTGCCCGGGTTGCCACCCACGACGAACACGTCGGGATACTTTTCATAATCGTAGTCGTAGCCGATCGTCTTGCCGTTCTTGTCGGTCTTGCCGCCCCAGACGTACCACTGCCAGTAGACGACACCCGGGGACCAGCCTTCGGCCGGGAGGCCGTTCTCGTCCACCCACATGCCGGGCTTGTAAGAAGTCATCTCTTCCACCGGATCGCCGAAATCGTCGAGCGCATAGAACGTGTTCTCGTCCAGTTCGGCCGGACCGATGCCGGTCACGTCCTTGAACTGGGCGCGGTCCAGTTTGAAATGACCGATCTCCCAGGAACCGGACTCTGTCCATTCTTCAGTATTCACAACCACGTTGATGTCCATGCTGTTCTCGCCGATCTTGTAGGTGTAGCTACTCAGGGTTTCCACCTCGGAAACATTACCATCTTCGTCCTCCTGGAACTGCACCAGCTTGCCGGAGCCTTCCGCCGATTTCTCGGACAGGTAATAATGGAGGTTGATGACAAGGTCAAAATCCTTGATCTTGGCCTTCGATGTAACCGTGGTTCCAATCAGCTCAGCCTGTTTGGCAGCGATATTGGAAGGGTTGCCGCCGATAAGGAAGAGGCCGTTGAATGCGGTATCCGTCCCGCCGCCGTAATCGTAATAGATGCCGTCACGGCCTGTCCAGAGGTACCACTGCCAGTAATTCAGACCGCCGGAGCCGGAAGCCGTACCGTCCTGGTTGATCCACATACCGGGCTTGTAGGAAGTCAGGCCCGCATTGGAACCGTCGGGGTTCACGCCGTAGAAGTTGTCTTCGGTCGTATCTCCGATGACGGAAAAACCCAGGAAATCGTTGATGGAAGCCAAGTCCCACATAAAGTAACCCAGTTCCCAGCCGCCACTTTTGACATACTCGGCCAGGTCGAACTGAATATCCACCGTAATGACATTGCCCTCGGCTTTCCAGGCGTAGGTGCTGTTGAGTTCCACTTGATCGCTTCCGGTTCCGGTGACCAGGCTGCCGGAATCCTCATAAACGATCACGGGCGGGTCGGCCGGAATGACGGGGATGCCGTCGTTCTCGAAGTAGGCCTTGTTGTGGCACGCCGTAAGAGTGAGCGAGGCAAGCGCTAAATATACGAATATCTTTTTCATATCGTTGTCTCCTTATGCATTACATGTTGTCGGGAATCGGATCGTCGATAGCCACGTCGGCAGCCATCTTTCCGTTGGCAGATACATAGCCCGGGTTCTGGCCCAGGTTGTCGTTGTCCTGCTGGGTACCCTTGTCGATCGGGAACAGGCAGGTGTGGTTGTCGCCGATGGCCTTGTGGTTGAACCAGCTGCGGGTACCGAAGGTGCCGAAGCGGATCATCTGCTGGCGGCGGAGGCCCTCCAGGGCGAACTCCCAGCCCCACTCGTCGTACATGCCGGCGAGCTCGATGGACTCCTTGTCGGCGCCACTGGACTTGAACTTCGTGGAAGCCTCCAGGGCCTCGTACACCTCGCTCCAGTCGTGCGGCTGGCGGGTCTCGTCGGCGGTCCAGCCGTCGTCGGTCTTCTTGTAACCGTTGCCGTAGATGTTCAGCATGTCGGTCGTGATGTCGCCAAAGTTGGCAAAACCATACACCATCTTGGACTTGGTGCTCTTGAGGTCGGCCAGGGTGATGGCGGGGGCGCTGCGCATACGTACGGCGTTCACCAGGGCGTCCGGCGTATCGCCATAGCTGCTGGAAGCACCGCGCAGGATGCACTCGGCGGCGGTGTAGTAGGCCTCGGCCAGGCGGAACC
>CAMJKI010000028.1 GCA_946406355.1 uncultured Bacteroidales bacterium
CGTTGTCGATGGTCTTGGGAACGTGGATGTTCTTGATGGGATACTGCTTGGCCTCCAGGAACTTGGCAATGCGGTTGGCGGTGGAAGCGGTGTCGTCACCACCTACGGTAACCAGCAGCTTGATGTTGTTCTCCTGGAACAGGGCCAGGTTGAAGTTCTCTTCAAAATCCTTGTCGGTGGGCTTGAAACGGCTCATCTGTAGATAGCTGCCGCCACGGTTGAAATAGGCGTCGGCCTTGAAGAAGTCGAGGTCTTCCGTGCGCGGAGTCTTGGAGAAAAGGCCGCTGTAACCGCCGTGCAGGCCGATTACCCTGTAACCGTTGCCAAGGAAGGTTTTTGCGACAGACATAACGACGGTATTCATGCCCGGGGCCGGGCCGCCGCCACAAAGGATAATGATAGAATCTTTCATAAAACTATTGAGTGTTAAAATAACTTCCTTAAATCGTACAAAGATAGTCATTTTTCTTGATATTTAGGCATTCTGTGTTTGTCATTTCGGGAAGGATTGCCTACCTTTACTGCGAGAAAGAGCATTTTCCATGCAAGATTATCCGCAAATAGATTTATCGGCCTGGACGCAAGTGGGCGAAGGCTTTAACGGGCAGGCTTTCATCTCGGACGCCCATCCGGGAAAGCTGCTCAAGCTGGTGCACGGCACCCTCTCATCGGCCGATAAGGTGGAACAGGAATTCTATGCGTCTAAGGCGGCGTTTGAAGCCGGCTTGCCCACGCCCCGGGTGTATGAAATAGTGCGCAACGGCCAGGAGCACGGCTATATTTCGGAAAAGATAGAGGGCAAGGTGTCCTTCTCCCGCCTTTGTGCAGACAATCCGGAGTGCATTCCCGAATATGCCGCCCAAATGGCTCGATATGGCCATGAGCTTCACGCCCATCCCCTCTCCGAGAGCCGCTATGTTCCTTCCCTCAAATCTATTTTGCGGAAAGCTGTAGCTTATGCTCCGTTTGTAACTGATGCTCAAAGAAGTCGCCTGGCCTCTTTGGTGGAAGAAATGGCCGATATAGGCACCGCCGTCCACGGAGATTTCCAGCCGGGAAACCTCATTCTGTCCCAGGGCAAGCCCTATTGGATAGATCTGGGCTGGCTGTGTGTGGGAGACCCGGTGATAGACCTGGCCCATCTGTACAAGATGATGATGGAAGACAGCGTTATCCCCGCCGTACAGGAACTTACCCATATGAGCCCGGAGCAGATGGCCTCCTTCTGGCAGGCCTTTGCCAAGGCCTATACAGGACAGGCCGATGTGGCGGCTCTGGAGCAGAAACTGCACCCCTACGCCGCCCTGGACGTAGTGCGCACCTATTTCTTCCATCCCTATAACGATCCCCAGTTCCTTGCCTTCTGCAAGGGGCGGATGGATGCAAATCTGGGCTAAGTCTCCCCTGCCTCCTTTGGAAAGGTAAGAGTTTTTTATTAACTTTGTGCTTTATGTGCGCCCACGCGCACATACGTATGCTATGGATTTTACCGAGGCCAAACATAGAATTGAGCAACTCAAGGCTATTCTCTGGGAGAACAGCCGGAAGTACTATGTAGAGAACGCTCCCACCATGAGCGACTACGAGTACGACCAGCTGATGCACGAACTGGAGGCGCTGGAGACACAATATCCGGAGTATGCCACGGAGGACTCCCCCACCCGCCGGGTGGGATCGGACCTGGAAACGCCTGAGATCCAGGCTGCTACCGGCCGGGAGTTTGCCAAGTATCCGCACCGCTATCCCATGCTGTCGCTGGGCAACACCTACTCCATCCAGGAGGTGGAAGAGTTCGCCGACCGGGCCTCCAAAACCCTGGAATCGGCCTTTTCCTATTGCTGCGAGCTCAAGTTCGACGGCACGGCCATCTGCCTTACCTACCGCAAGGGAAAGCTGTTCCGGGCCCTTACGCGGGGTGACGGCGTTATGGGCGACGATGTTACGGAAAACGCCCGCCGCATAGCCTCCATCCCGCAAAAGCTGCAGGGAACGGGCTGGCCGGAGGAATTCGAGATTCGCGGAGAGGTACTGATGCCCTACGAATCTTTCGACCGCCTGAACCATGAGCGGGAGTTGCAGGAGGAGCCGCTTTTTGCCAATCCGCGCAATGCGGCCAGCGGTTCCCTCAAGCTGCTGGATCCGGAGGAGGTGGGCCGACGGGGCCTTTTCTGCACCCTGTACCACATCCCTGTGGGCCAGGTGGACTACCCCACCCACGACGAGGCGCTTAAAGCGGCTGCATCCTGGGGCCTTCCCGTAAGCGACAAGCGCCGCATCTGCCGCTCCATCGGCGAAATAGAAGATTTCATCGGCTATTGGGACAGTGCCAGAAAAGACCTGCCTTATGCCACGGACGGCATTGTAATCAAGATTAACGAGCTGGCCTGCCAGAGTCTCCTGGGGTATACCGCCAAGAGCCCGCGCTGGGCCGTTGCCTATAAATTCAAGGCCGAACAGGCCTGTACGCCCATCCTGAGCATTGACTACCAGGTGGGTCGCACCGGCGCCGTTACGCCGGTAGCCAATCTGTCGCCTGTGCTGCTGAGCGGCACCATGGTAAAGCGCGCCACGCTGGTGAACGAGGATCAGATCCGTTCCCTGGACATCCACGAGGGTGACTGGGTGTACGTGGAAAAAGGTGGGGAAATCATTCCTAAAATTACCGGTGTGGAGGAATCCAAGCGCCAGCCCGGTGCCCGCATCCCGGTTTTCCCCTCTGTGTGTCCCGACTGCGGAACACCCCTGGTGCGGGAAGAAGGCGAAGCCAAGTGGTTCTGTCCCAACAGCCAGGGCTGCCCCACGCAGATTAAGGGCCGATTGGAGCACTTTGTAAGCCGCAAGGCCATGAACATCCTCTGCGGAGAAGCCACCATCGATCAGCTCTACAAGTTGAATCTGGTCACCCTCCCCTCCCATCTCTATGCCCTCAAGGCCGACCAGCTGGTAATGCTGGAAGGATGGAAAGAGCGCGCTGCGGCCCGTTTCCTGGAATCGGTAAAGGCTTCCCTGAACGTTCCGTTCGAGCGCGTTCTCTTTGCTATCGGCATCCGCTTCGTGGGAGAAACAACGGCCCGGGATGTAGCCCGTCACTTCGGCTCCGTCGACGCCATTGCATCGGCCTCCAGGGAAGAACTCCTGGAAGTGCCGGAGGTGGGAGATGTGATTGCCGACAGTATTTTCCGCTATTTCCTGGATGTGGAGAACTGCCGGGAAGTGGAGGCCCTCAGGGCGGCCGGCCTCAAGATGAGTGTGGAAGCGGGCGCTGCCAGGCGCTCCGATGCCCTTAGCGGCAAAACCATAGTCATCAGCGGCAATTTCTCCGTTTCCCGTGACGAAATGAAGGCACTGATAGAAGCCCACGGCGGCAAGAACAGTGGCTCGGTAAGCGGCAAGACGGATTATCTCCTGGCGGGCACCAAACCCGGCCCGGAGAAGCTGAAAAAGGCCGCAGAACTGGGTGTACAGGTAATAGATGAAGTAGCCTTTAGGCAAATGATTGAAGTGGAAGTCATTGATGGGGATGGCATGGCCATTGATGGGGATGGTATATCCCTTTCCTCCGCGAAAAATATAGCCTATGCTGCGGAAAGGGATATACCATCCCCTGGCAATACCCCCCACAATAATACCGATGTTCCTTCCTCAAACGATATAATTGAGCCTACATTATTCTGATGTTCAGGAGGTTGGCACATAAGATGGCGGTGATTGCCCGGTGGATTTCCATCTGGATTACCCGTATTGTGCGCTTTGTTACCCACGACCTCTGGCTGCTGAATACCGACGATTTTTCCCGCTGGAAGGGCCGGCTGGTAAAGGATCTCAAAACGGTGGTGCTCATGGTCAATACCTTCTCGGACCAGAAGATAGGTTTCCAGATTACGGCGCTGGCCTACCGGAGCATGCTGGCGGTTGTGCCGGCCATCGCCATCGGCCTGTATCTTACCGACGGGCTGGGGCTCCGGGAGCAGTTTGCCCAGCTGCTGTATGCCAATCTGGGAGAAGAAGAGATTATCAATCAGTTGCTTACGGCGGCCGATACCATAGTGAACACGGCTGAAAGCGGTCTCTTCGGCTTTATTTCCATGGCTTCTTTCCTGTGGATTGTGGTATCGCTGATGATTACTGTGCGGCAAGTGTTCAATAACGTATGGCGGGTAGAGCGGGAGCAGGAATTCTTTAAGATGATAGGCGTTGTGATAGGTATCATGATCCTGTCCCCTTTCGTGGTGATGATTTTCTTCTCCGGTTCGGTTGTGTATTCCCATATCCTGGACGTGCTGTTGCCGGGAGACGTATTCTTCTCGGACCAGCTGAAGAGCTTCCTGTCCTGGGCGCTCTTTGCCGTGGCCATCGTCTTTATCCTGGCCGTTATGTACAAATTTATTCCGGGCACCAAGGTCCGGTTCAAATATGCCCGTAAATCGGCCTCCCTGGCGGGCCTGGTGTTTACGGCTATACAATACCTCTACTTGGAAACGCAGGTGATGGTGAGCAAGCAGAATGCCGTTTACGGTGTGCTGGCGGCTATTCCGCTGTTCATGATCTGGCTGAATATGGGATGGACCGTAATTCTGTACGGTGCCGAACTTACCTATGCCTTCCAGAACGTGGACAAGCACCGTGTTACCGTAGAGAAACTGGATGAAATGAATGAAGATGCCGTGCGCCGGCGCAAGCAGCGGCTTCATAATACCATGACGATATGAGTTTTTCGGAATTTACCCAAGAGGATTACGAAATCATTGAGCGGGACTATGCGCTCCTGAAGGAATCGGCCCGGAAACGCTGCGCCAACGAGCAGGAACTGGCCGTGGTCCAAAAGGCGTTTGAGTTTGCCAACGACGCCCACCGTAACGTGCGTCGCCGCAGCGGAGAGCCGTACATGCTGCACCCCATCGCTGTGGCGCAGATTGTGGTGGACGACATCGGCCTGGGTTACAAATCCATCTCGGCGGCGCTGCTGCACGATGTGGTGGAAGATACGGAGTATACGGTAGAGGACATCCAGCGGGAGTTTGGCGACAAAATTGCCTCGCTGGTAGACGGACTCACCAAGATTAAGAATGTGCTGGATACGGAGCAGAAGAACATGGACAGCGACGCCTCCCAGCAGAGCCTGCAGGCCGAAAACTTCAAGCGGATCCTGCTCACCCTGAACGACGACGTACGGGTGGTGCTCATCAAACTGGCCGACCGCCTGCATAACTGCCGCACCATCGAGCACATGCCGGAGCACAAGCGCGACAAGATCCTGAGCGAAACCATGTTCATCTTCATTCCGCTGGCGCACCGGCTGGGCTTGTACAGCATCAAGAGCGAACTGGAGAACATCTGGCTGCGATACAAGGAACCAGAGGCTTATGCCGACATTGTGGCCAGAATCAACGAGAATGTCCAGGAACGGGAGAAGGAGATGGACGAATTCGTCCAGCCCATTTCGGACGCCCTCACGGAAGCGGGATTCAGCTTCGAAATCAAGCGGCGGGTGAAAACCCCCTATTCGGCCTGGCACAAGATGCAGACCAAGCAGATTCCCTTCGAAGAAGTGTACGACCTGTATGCTATCCGTATAGTGTTTGACGCTACCCGTGACAGCAAGGATTCGGAGCGTGACCAGTGCTACCATATCTTTTCCATCATCACCGGCATTTACCGTTACATGCCGGAGCGTCTGCGGGACTGGGTAAAGCATCCTAAATCCAACGGTTATGAGTCACTGCACTGCACGCTGCTAAGCAATACGGGCGTATGGGTAGAGGTGCAAATCCGCTCCCGGCGCATGGACGATATCGCCGAAAAGGGCATTGCAGCCCACTGGGCCTACAAGAAAGACGGTTATCTGGGCGAAGGCGACAAAGAGATGGACGCCTGGCTTTCCCGCATCAAGGATATCCTGGTGAATCCGGACGTGAATGCGCTGGAACTGCTGGACATCATTCACAACGACCTTACCAGTGCCGAAATCTATGTCTATACCCCCAAGGGTGAGCAGCGCACCATCCAGAAAGGCGCTACGGCCCTGGACTTTGCCTTCCTCATCCATTCGGAGGTGGGCCTGAAAGCCATTGCCGCCAAGGTGAACCAGCGTCTGGTAAAGTTGAGCCAGGTACTGAAAACCGGCGACAAGATAGAGATTATCACCGCCGAAGACGGAAAACCCCAGCATGAGTGGCTGCAGTTCCTGGTAACCCACCGGGCCCGCAACCAGGTGGTGGACTATTTCAAGAACCAGCGGCGTCAGACGGTGGAATTCGGCCGCCAGACCCTGGAGGGGCAAATTGAAGCGCTGGGTTATAAGGCCGACGAGGGAACGCTCCAGCGTATAGAGGTGGCCTATAATGCCCCTTCCCGCGAGGAACTGTATTTCCGTATCGGCATCGGCTCGCATAGCCTGAACGATCTGGCCGATGTGCTCAAGCGCTCGTCCGGCAGCAAGCTGTCGTGGTTCAAGAAGATGCTGGGACGTGAGGAGCCGCAGCAGAAGGCGCCCGCCCAGCAGCGGGAGTTCATCATCGACACGGACGACCCTTCCGGCCCTCAGTTTGCCATTGCCAGCTGCTGCAATCCCATCCCCGGCGACCCTGTACTGGGTTTCAAGGCGCCCGACGGCACCATTACCATCCACAAGAAGAGCTGTCCGGTGGCCGAGAGCATCGCCGCCCTGCACGGCGACTGGGTGGTGGTACCCAAGTGGCTGGAGCATGCGGCCGAGGACAATTCCTTCCTGGTGCGGCTTTCCCTGCGCGGAATAGACCGCATGGGCCTTTTGAATGAGATTTCCCGCTACCTTTCCCTGGTGATGGGCGTGAATATGCGCCGGCTCAATCTGTGGGCCGAAAGCGGCCTTTTCGAGGGTTATATCGATCTGTATGTGAATTCCCGCGACATCCTGGACAAGGTAATCAAGAAACTTTCCTCCATAGAGGGCATCGAAAACGTTACTAGAAGCGAACTATGAAGCTGAGCAAATTCCTTCCCCTTATACCGGCCGCCCTGGTGATAGGCTCCCTGATGTTTCCGTCGGGGTGCGCCAATACCACCGCCTCCCCTTCCGGCGGCCCCAAAGACACCATTCCCCCGGTGATAGTGAAGATATCGCCTTTGCCGGGAGCGGTTAACGTGCCGGTGCACAATACCTCCATCAAGTTCACCTTCAACGAGTACGTCACCATCAAGGACGCCAACGGCATCCTCCTGTCGCCGCCGCTGGAGAAAAAGCCCAAGGCCGTAATCCGCGGCAAATCCGTGGTGGTAAGCTTCGAGGAAGACCTCATGCCCAATACCACCTACACCCTGGACCTCACCGGTGCCATTGCCGACAACAACGAAGGCAACCTCTACCCCGGATACACCCTGGCGTTCTCTACGGGTGACCAGCTGGATTCCATGTGCGTGACGGGACTGATTCAGGACTGCAGCACCCTGCTGCCGCTGAAGGGCGCCACCGTGCTGTTTTACAAGGACCACGCCGATTCGGCCATTTTCCTGCACAGGCCCGATGCGGCGGCTCACACCGACGACTGGGGCTTCTTCAGCCTCCGGAACATCAAGGATACCTTGTACCGGGTTTATGCGCTGAAAGATCTTAACAACAACAATAAATACGATCCCGAGACCGAGAGCGTGGGCTTTCTGGATTCCCTCTTCCGGCCGGTGCGGGTAATCAACGATACGCTGTACGAATTCAAGAAATTCAACATGAAGGACACCTCTCTGTGCCTGGCGCGTAAAACCGAAATGGAGCTGAGCGTTTTCCGGGAGCCGCCGTCCAAGCAGATGATCCTGAAGAAGGAGCGGGTGGGCCTCCGTACGGCCTATCTCACCTTCATGTCGCCCAATGCCGTTGTCCACGATATGCGCATCAAGGGCCTTCCCCGGGAAAAACTCATTTCCCAGTTCAATATGCAAAGGGATTCGCTGGAACTGTGGGTGAACGAGCCCCGCAAAATGCCGGATACCCTTCAGCTGGTTATCCGTTACGACAAAACGGACACCACCGGGGTAAGAAAGCCCACGGACGAAACGGTGAAACTGGCGCTGGACAAAAAGTTGAAGGCCGAGCAAAGCAAGAGTTCTTCGCGGGACCGCAAGCATGAAGACACTTTGTGCGTGTATAAAGTATCGGCCGATCCCACTGCAGTGGAGCAGTACGGCTTTGAGCTGGAATTCCAGTACCCGGTTGTGGAGGAAGGCTGGGATTCCCTGCTGCTGCGTTCCGTGAATCCCCGCCAGCAGCAGGCGCTGGTGCCTTTTACGCTCACCAGGGATTCTACCAACCTGCGCAAGTTCCGCGTGATGCCTAATGAGCCTTTCCAGAAGGGTTTCGACTATATTCTCCGGGTTCCACACCGGCGCTTCAAGGACATCAACGGCTTCTACAACGACAGTTCCCTGGTAAAGGTTACGCTTCCCGACGAAGAGAAATACTCTTCCATCCGCCTGGATATCAGCGGGGTGCATAACAAGTACATTATTGAGTTGCTGAACGAGAAGCGGGACAAGATTATCCGCAGCTTCATTGTAGAGGAAGACGGACCGTTAGTGTTCCCGTATCTGAACAACGGCTCCTATTGCATCCGTATTACGGAAGACCGGAACCGGAACAATATGGTAGATACCGGTAATCTGCTGGAGCACAGGCAGCCGGAGAAGGTGCAGTTCTTCAAGGTTAACGACCAGTTCCTCATCAAAGTACTGGATAAAGCGGAAATGATATGGACCATAAATCTGGAGGAACTGTTCAAATGAGAAAGTTACTGCTGATTGCGCTGGCGGCCTTTTCCGCCGTGTCTGTAGCCCGGGCCCAGGTGGTTGAAAAGGAGCAGGAAGTGAATCTGGACGAGGAGTTTTTCACCTTGCCCGAACAGGTAACCAACGACTATCTGGATAGCATTTCCATCAAGAAAACCGCGCCCAACAATTATTGGATACTGGGTGCTTATGGCGGTGTGGGGCTCAATTACGGCATGTTCAATCCGGTGCGCTACGTCCGTTGGGTTGTTCAGTACCCTACGTATGGTTTCTCAGTTATCCGCTATTTCAGCATGTTCGGTCGCTTCCCCAACATGGGTCTTGAACTGGGAGCCCAGATGAACTATGAGGGATACGAGTTCAAGCGCATCAAGGAAACGGGCAATATTTTTACCGAATCGGGGGCCTACAGGGCTATGATGCGGGTTCCGGAGGTGTTTGCCATGTCGCATTTCCATTTTGATATCGGCGATCATTTCAAATTGCTGGGCAAGGTGGGCCTATATGGCGGATACCGCCTGGACATTACCCGTATCCCGGAGGAATCCTATGCCCAAAGCAAAACCTTCCTGGAGTATGAACACGCATTTCGCGAGTACGACAGGCGCTGGTCGTATGGCGTGAAGGGCGGCCTGGGCTTCGGCCTTATGTTCGATCCTATTGAGATTCATGTGGTGGCCCACGTTAAATGGGGCTGGGGTTATTATTGGGATCCCGACTATGTGAGTCCCTATTATTACCGCTTCGGCTATCCGCTGGACAGCGGCTTGTCCATCGGCCTGTATTACCAGCTTACACCTCGCCACGGTCATTCCGGTGCCCAGCTGCGTAAGTTGGCCAAGAAGATTGTAGAACAGGAAAACAAGTGAGCATGAAAACATTATCCGTGAAAGTGGGGCCGGTGACCATTGGTTCCGACGCCCCGATTGTCCCCCAGACCATGCTCAATACCCATACTTCGGATATTGAGGCTACCCTGGCGCAGGCAGTGCGTGTGGCCGATGCCGGTGCGCAGTTAATCCGTATTACGGTGCCGGCGCTTTCCGATGTGGAGTGCCTGGCGGAGATCCGCCGCCGATTCCGTGCGCTGGGTTATGATGTGCCGCTGGTGGCCGATGTCCACTTCTCTTCGGAGATAGCCATCGCCGCCGCCAAGGTGGTGGAGAAGGTTCGCATCAACCCCGGCAATTTCCATCCGGACCACCAGAAGGCTCGGGAGCGTTTTGCCCAGTTCCTGGAGGTTTGCAAGGAGCATGGAACGGCTATCCGCGTGGGCCTGAACCACGGTTCCCTGGGCCGATATATCGTTGACCGTTACGGCAATACGCCCCATGCCATGGCCCTGGCCACCATGGAGTGGCTGGATATGTGCAAAGACGCCTCTTTCTACAATGTGGTGGTGTCCCTGAAGGCCTCCAATACGCTTGTAATGATAGAAGCCTACAGGGAGCTGGCGCACATGATGGAGGCCTCCGGTGTGGTGTTCCCCATGCACCTGGGCGTGACCGAGGCCGGGAACGGGGATTCGGGCCGTATCAAGTCCTGCGTGGCCATCTCTACCCTGCTGCAGGAAGGGATCGGCAATACCATCCGTGTTTCGCTCACGGAACCGCCGGAGAACGAGGTCCCGGTGGCGCGGTATCTATGTGACCGCTATAGTTCGTCGGCACAGGCAGAAGTGCTGAAGAACAAAAGAGATAGCCGATGTCCTTCAGCACCTCTGCCTGTGCCTGAAGATGGAAACGAATGCCAATGCTCTTCCGTGCTTGCGCCGGAAGAACTCCGTATCCTGAAGGCGGCGTGCGACTGGGGGGCTCCCCTGCTGAACCACCAGGTGGACGATATTCCGCTGGAGGACGAATACCTTAAAAACGAGATTCTGCAGGCCTGCCGGCGCCGTTTCTATAAGCCGGAGTATATAGCCTGTCCGGGCTGCGGACGCACCATGTACAATCTGCAGGCCGCCTTTGAGGCGGTAAAGGCCCGCACCTCGCATCTGCAGAATGTGGTGATTGCGGTTATGGGCTGCATAGTGAACGGTCCCGGAGAAATGGCCGATGCCGACTACGGCTACGTGGGTGAAGGCGCCGGAAAGGTAACCCTGTACAAGGGCAAGGAACCGGTCCTCCGGCATATACCCGAAGCGGAAGCGGTAGATAAACTTGTAGAGCTGATTGAAGGGGATTCCCGGTCAAGCCGGGAATGACGGTTTTTATTCGGGCAGTATGGCCAACACGGACTCAACTGCTCTTACTTTGTCGCCAACCTTGACTTTAATTTCGGCTTCCAGCGGGACAAAGAGGTCTATGCGGGAGCCGAATTTGATAACGCCGCACTGGTCACCCCGGTATTCCATTTTTCCGGGCTCTGAATAGCATACTATGCGGCGGGCGAAGGTTCCGGCTATCTGTTTGAAGAAAACCTCTCCATGCTCGTTTTTGAGGCAGGAGGAAGCATGTTCGTTGAGTTCGGACGACTTGGGGTGGAAAGCCAGGAAGTATTTGCCGGGATGGTACTTGTAATAGGTAACCTCTCCGTTCACCGGCCAGAAGTTGCAGTGGACGTCGAAGAAATCCATGTACACCGATATCTGGATGCATTCCCGCTGCAGGTATTCCTTTTCCATTACCTTTTCTACGATAACCACTTTGCCGTCGGCCACGGAGGTAACCAGGCGATTGTTCAGTTCGTTGGGCGTTGTGCGGTCTGGAACGCGGAAAAACCAGGTGATGAAGATGATAAAGGCCAGCCAGAGAGCACATACGGGGATGCTGATCCACAGCGGATGGATGAAATGCGCTGTGAGGAAAATGAGCACTGCGCAAACCGCCCAGCTGCCCAGGATGGTCCCGTAAGAATCTCTATCTATCTTAATCCACTTCATAGTTTACTGCTAGAAAAGTCCGGTTATTACCAAATATATAACACCTGTTGGAATGGCGAACAGCGAGCTGTCGAAACGGTCCAGCAGGCCGCCGTGGCCCGGAATAATGCTGCCGGAATCCTTGATGCCGGCAGCGCGCTTCCAGAGGGACTCAAAAAGATCTCCGAAGACGCCCGTCACGTGCATGAGGGCTGCCATAATCATGCAGTGCCAGATGGGGAACTGAACCAGGCCGGTCCAGGAAATAATGGCACCGGCCAGAACGGCCATCAGCAGCCCGCCAATGAATCCGGCCCACGATTTCTTGGGAGAGATCCGGGGGCACATTTTGGCCGGCCACAGCTTTTGGCCGAAGAGCATGCCGAAGCAGTATGCGCCAATGTCCGAAGCCCAGATAATGCAGAAGAAGGCAATCATGAGGAGCCCGCTGAAAGCGCCGCCCCGGAAAACCACCGCATTGGATAACGCCAGCGGCATGGCTACATATACCAGACCGGCCAGGATATAGGCCAGCTTGGTAAAACTGGTATGGTCCTTCTGCAGCACCGCCAAACAAAACAGCAGCAAAAGTCCCACCATGCCGCCCATCACAAAATACATCAGTCCAAGGTCCCCTTTGAAATAATAGAAGGCCATGCTGAACAGTATCATGCCAAAGGCGATGCCCACGTCTTGCAGGAAAGAGCACGAGTTACCCATGTTTATGCGGTAAAACTCGCGCTGCATTTGGGCCGAGATGAACAGGAAAAGGAAGAAGAACGCGTCCTGATGCCAAAGAAGCCCTCCCAGCATTACAACCAGGAAAAGGGCTCCGAATATGGTACGTTTTACTGTTGCGTTCATTCTTTTGCCGATTCTTCAAAGCGGTCGTCCTCGGCCGGCTTGGCCTTGGGACCCAGAATCTTCTCGATATCTTCCGCAAAGATAACTTCTTTTTCCAAAAGAAGGGCACCCAGCTGCATAAATTCCTCCTTATGATCGGTGATAATCTTGAGGGAACGCTGGTGTACGTCCTCTACGATGGATTTCACCTCCTGGTCCATAAGCTCTGCGGTTTTTTCCGAATAGGGCTTTACCAGATTGTAGCCGCTGGTACCGGTGGAGTCGTAGAATGACAGCGGACCCACCTTGCCGCTCATACCCATGTACTGCACCATGCCATAGGCCATCCGGGTCATGCGCTCCAGGTCGTTGAGGGCACCGGACGAGGGATCCCCGTTCAGTACTTCCTCGGCCACGCGGCCGCCGATGAGCATGCACATCTTGTCCAGCATGGCGGTTCTGGTCCAGTTCTTCCTTTCCTCCGGCAGGCTCCAGGTGAGTCCCAGGGCGTTGCCGCGCGGGATGATGCTTACCTTAAATACCGGATCGGCATACGGAAGCAGCCAGCCCACCAGGGCGTGGCCGGCCTCATGATAGGCGGTAGTGCGCTTTTCAGCCGGGGTCATGATGGTATTGGATTTGCGTTCCAGGCCGCCGATAATGCGGTCTACAGCGTCCAGGAAGTCCTGCTGCATAACAGCGGGATGTCCGCGGCGGGCGGCGGTAAGGGCCGCCTCGTTGCACACATTGGCTATATCGGCTCCGGAGAAGCCCGGCGTATGCTTGGCCATGAATTCAACGTTGAAGTCTTCTCCCAGCTTGATGTCGCGCAGGTGCACTTTGAAGATTTCTTCACGTTCCTTGAGCTCCGGCAGTTCCACATGAATCTGGCGGTCGAAGCGGCCGGCGCGCATGAGGGCCTGGTCCAGGATATCGGAACGGTTGGTGGCGGCCAGCACAATGACACCGCTGTTGGTGCCGAAGCCGTCCATTTCTGTAAGCAACTGGTTCAGCGTATTTTCCCGCTCGTCGTTGGAGGAGAAGCCGCCGTTCTTGGCACGGGCGCGGCCCACGGCATCAATCTCGTCGATGAACACGATGCAAGGCGCTTTTTCCTTGGCCTGGCGGAAGAGGTCGCGAACGCGGGAGGCTCCCACGCCGACGAACATTTCCACAAAATCGGAACCGCTGATGGAGAAGAAAGGTACGTTGGCCTCCCCTGCCACGGCCTTGGCCAGCAGGGTTTTACCGGTTCCGGGAGGGCCCACCAGCAGGGCGCCTTTGGGGATTTTACCGCCCAGGGCGGTGTATTTGGCCGGATTCTTAAGGAAATCTACAATTTCCATCACCTCCTCCTTGGCGCCGTACAGGCCTGCCACGTCTTTGAAGGTGACCTTTACCTCGTTCTTATCGGCTTCCTTGGCGGTGGATTTGCCCGTATTGAAGGGATTGAAGCCGCCAGGACCGCCGGGACCGCCCATGCCGGCCCCCCGGTTCATACCCCTGAAAATCCACACCCAGAACAGGATAAAGAGCAGCAGCGGGACAATCATCTGGAGCACTTCGCCCCAGATATGTTCTTCGTTCCGAATAACCACTTTGAACTGATCGCCCGGCTCCAGTTCGGCATTCAGCTGGGCAAAACTCACCTCCGGGTCGAATTTGGTGGACACCAGGAAGTAAAAATGCGGAGCGCGGCGCGGAACGTTGCCTCCGGCGAATTTGTCGGTGTATTTGGCCAGGCGGTCGGCCTTTACCTTTACCTCTCCTTTGAAGTCGTTTCTTACAAAGGTAATCTCGGCCACGTCTCCGCTGCGGATCATGCCCTGCACCTCGGTCCATTCAATCTTTTCCGGAGAAGCGGACTGCTGGTTGCGGAACAGCAGGTAGCCGATGCCGATAAAAAGGAGTATGTACAACCAGGAAAGGTTGACTATGACTTTACGCCCCTTGGGCGCTTTGTTTCCATCTGCCATTTATTCTTGTGTATTAGTAGCGCTTTTCTTTACCTTGCGCAGCTGGTAGCCCTTGCGGGGCACATCGGCCCACAAGTCTTCCAGGCGGTAAAAATCGCGGTATTCTTTGAGGAAAATATGTACTACAATATTGCCGTAGTCCTGAATGATCCAGAAATTGTTTCCTTCGCCCTGCGAGCGGTACAGGGTATGGCCCTCTTCCTTCATCTTTTCGGCCACATTATCGGCCACTGCACCCACCTGAGTAGTGTTGGAAGCGTCGCAAATAACGAAAAAGTCTGTAATGGCGCCTTCGATTTTCCTTAAGTCCAAGGACACCACATCCTGTCCCTTCTTGTCGTAAATAGCATCGGCGATAAGCCGAAGATCGTGCGTAATCATCTATAAAGTATAATGGATAAATTTGTATCTTTGCACAAAGATAAACAATTTTAAGGCCAATGCAAATAAAGTGGTTTGAGGAGTTGGATTCCACCAATGACGAGCTTCTGAGGCATCTTTCGCAGTATGACAATTTGTCAGTGGTGGCGGCCCTGCGGCAAACGGCCGGGCGCGGGCAGCGCGGGAACCGCTGGGTTTCCGCCGGCGGGGAAAACCTTACTTTTTCTATACTGCTGCGGCCGGCTTCCCTGCCCGCCAGGGAGTTCATGTCCCTTACCTATCTGGCCACGCTGGCCGTTAAAAGCTGGCTGATCCGTCAGGACGTTTCAGCCGTAATCAAATGGCCCAACGACATTTATGTGGGCAAGCGCAAAATCTGCGGCATGCTGGTAGAAAACAGCCTTTCGCAGGGTTGTGTGGCTACTTCCGTTATCGGCATCGGCCTCAATCTTAACCAGACGGAGTTTCCCGGAGAGCTGGCCAATCCGGTTTCCCTCAAGCGCCTGACGGGAAAGGACTATCCCCTGCCGGCCACTCTGGAAGCCTTACTGGCCGAATTCGACTTTTCCGCCCTGGAAAGCCGGGCCGGACGTACGCGTCTGTGGAAGGCCTACCAGGAAGGCCTGTTCCAGCAGGACCTCTCCTGCCAGTACCGGGACCTTCTTTCCGGAGGGGAATTCACGGGCACAATAAAAGGCGTAACCCGCGAGGGACGCCTTTTGATGGAAGATGGTAAGTCTTTTTCCTTTAAGGAGATCGGCTACATTATTTAGCGTTCTTCATAAGGTCGATTACTTCGGCCGGATTCCCGGCTTTGAACACGGCGCTGCCGGCTACCAGCAGGGTGACTCCGGCCTTGGCCAGTTCCCCGGCATTGGAGGGGCTCACTCCCCCGTCCACCTCAATGTCCACTTCCGGCCGGCCTATCCGTTTCAACTCTTTTCGCACGGCCTTAATGCGGTCCAGCGTTTCCGGAATGAACTTTTGCCCGCCAAAGCCGGCAAACACGCTCATCAGCAGCACATAGTCGGCCTTGTCCAGGTACGGAAAAATCTTTTCCACCGGGCAGTCCGGATTGATGACAATACCGGCCTTGCACCCGCAGCTGTGAATAAGGTCCAGCACCGCCCCGGATTCCTCCTGCGCTGCCTCGTAGTGAAAGCTGATAAGGGCGGCACCCGCCTTGGCAAACCGTTCCACGTATTTTTCCGGATGCACTATCATCAGGTGCACGTCCATGGGCTTCCGGGCAACTTTGGCAACGGCTTCCACTACTGGGAACCCGAAGGAGATATTGGGTACAAAAGTGCCGTCCATGATATCCAGATGGATAATATCGGCATAACGGTTAATGGTTTCCACATCTTTCTCCAGATGCAGAAAATCCGCTGCCAGTATGGAAGGTGCAATTAACATATTGTTATGAATGCTTCACTTGCAGGACAGCTCCCTTCGAAAACCGTCGCTTCGCGACCCCTCCCAACTCGCCGTGCCCTTTTGGCACTGGCTGTGGGCCCCTCCCTCTTACACGGCCGAGGGTGGCCATGGGTTTTCGAAGGGACTGTCCTTCCAGTTTCGCTATTTAAAGTTTAAAACAACATCGTTGAGATGGGCCACGAATTTGTCCAGGGAGGCCAGTTCCAGCTTTTCGCCGGGGGCATGGACGCCGCGGAGCGTGGGGCCGAAGGAAATCATGTCCAGATCCGGGAACTTTTCCAGGAACAGGCCGCATTCCAGGCCGGCGTGAATGGCTTTTACCTCCGGATCCTGGCCGAAGAGCTTGCGGTACGATTCCACGCAAACTTCCAGGATGTGGGACTTGAGGTTGGGCTTCCAGCCGGGGTATGCTCCGCCGTGTTCTACGTCAAAACCGCCTAAGAAGCAGGTGGCTTCCAGTTTTTCAGCTATGGCGTTGAGCTCCGAAACCACGGAACTGCGGTGCGAACAAAGCACCGTGATCTTGCCCTCTTTGGTGTGTACGGCGGCCATATTGGTGGACGTTTGCACCAGGCCGGGGATATCCACGGACATGGCCTGCACGCCGTGCGGAATAGCCAGGAGCGTGGCAATGATGGCGGCGGCATCCCCTTCTTCAATGGGCTTCTGCTCCGTTTGGGCCGCTTCTACCGCTGCCGCTACATCCGGGTCGCTGGAGGCGAATTCGGCCTTGAGAATGCCGTTGAAGGCCTTTACGTCTTCCTTCATATCCTGCACCTCATCTTCCGGAACGGCTATGAGGGCATAGGCTTCCCGGCAGATGGCGTTGTGCTTGTTGCCGCCTTCAATGGCAATAAGCTGGTAGTCGAACTGCAATTCCGTATAGAGAAAGCGCACCAGCTGCTTGAGGGCGTTCATGCGCTCCTTGTTGATATCGTCTCCGCTGTGGCCGCCGATACCGCCGAAAACCCGGATCTTGAGCACCTGGTAGCCTTTGCGCAGCGGTTCCTGGGCAAATTCATAGCTGGCGTTGCTTTCCTTGCCGCCGGCGCAGCCTACAAACATCTGGCCTTCGTCTTCCGAGTCCAGGTTGATGAGCGTTTTGCCGCTGAAGAAACCCGGTTCCAGCGCAAAGGCGCCGTCCATGCCGGTTTCTTCCGAAATGGTGAACAGGCATTCCAGCTTGCCCATGGGCTGCTTGCTGTCCAGCAGGGCCAGGCAGGCAGCGATGCCGATGCCGTCGTCGGCCCCCAGGGTGGTGTTTTTGGCCACCATCCAGCCGTCTTCTATTTCGTAGGGTATGGGCTGGGTTTTGAAGTCGAAGTTAAAATCGGCCAGTTTCTCACAGACCATATCCTGATGGGCCTGCAGCACCAGCGCGGGTACAGCCTCCTTGCCGGGAGAAGCCTCTTTGATGATGACTACATTGCCGGTTTTGTCCGTTTTGCAGGCCAGGCCCCGCTGGGCGGCGAACTGCTGCAGCCAGGCGGTTATAGGGGCTTCGTGGCCCGATTCCCGGGGAATGCGGGTTATTTCCTTGAAGATGTTGAGTACAGTTGCAGAATCCATTTCTTACGAAAACGTTTTGTTTCCGTAAATATAGGGATATTTTGGCAAAAAAGGAAATCTAGCGCTCTACGGGCACCACAATCATGCCTTCGATGTCTTCTACCCACTGGCGGAAGAGTTTGTCCGTGGACATGAGGTCCTGCACGGTGTTGCAGGCGTGCAGCACGGTAGCGTGGTCTTTACCGCCCAGTTCCGAGCCGATGGTGCTCAGGGAGCAGTTCTGGATGAGGTTGCGGCACTCGTACATGGCAATCTGGCGGGCCTGCACAATCTGGCGCTTGCGGCTCTTGGACAGCATCATGTCCCGCGTGATGTTGAAGTACTCGCAAACCGTATTCACGATAAGGTCGATGGAAACATCGGAGGACGTCTCCGAGACAATCTTGCCGGTAATGCTTTCGGCCAGTTCGATGGTGATGTCCCTGTGGCCGAGCGTGGCGTGGGCTACCAGGGAGATGAGCGTTCCCTCCAGTTCCCGGAAATTGGACTTGACGCGGGAGGCCAGGAAGGACAGTACATCCTCGCTAACATCTACGCCTTCCCGCTGGGCACGGGCGCGGAGCATGTGCAGCCGGGTTTCGTAATCCGGACGCGAAAGCTCTACGGAAAGGCCCCATTTGAAACGGGAGAGCAGGCGTTCTTCGAAATTCTGCAGGTCCACGGGGGCGCGGTCGCTGGTGAAGATGAGCTGCTTGCCGTTCTGGTGCAGGTGGTTGAACACGTTGAAGAACGAGTTCTGGGTGCCCTGCCCCACCATATCCTGGATGTCGTCTACGATGAGGACGTCGATTCGCTGGTAGAAGGCCAGGAAATCTACAATCCGGTTGCCTTTTACGGCATCCATGTACTGGGTTTTGAATTCGTTGCCGGTTACGTACAGCACTACCGTTTCCGGGTAACGTTCCTTGATGTCTATGCCGATGGCCTGGGCGATATGCGTCTTTCCCAAGCCGGGGCCGCCGAACAGGAACAGCGGATTGAAGGGAGTTTTACCGGGAGAGAGGGAAATGCTTTCCCCGGCGTTTACGCCCATTTTGTTGCATTCGCCTTCCACCAGGTTGCCGAAACAATATACCGGGTTGAGCCGCGGGTTAATTTTGAGCCGCTGCACGCCGGGATACACGAACGGACTGGGATTGCCGGCCGGCTGATAGGTAGGAACCGAAACGGGATTGTTGGTGGGAACGGAGCCGTGGGATGCGGGAAGGGTCATGACTCCCCCGTTCCGGACGGGCTGCACCAGGTAGAACAGCTGGGCGTCGGCGCCGATGGCGCGGCGGAGCGTTACCTTGAGCAGATCCATGAATGCACCTTCTATATAATCCCGGAAAAAATCGGACGGAACCTGTACCGTGAGTTTGGACCCCTCCAGCGACACCGGAACGATGGGCTTGAACCAGGTATCAAACTTCTGCTGATCAATGTTATTGCCAATGATCTGCAGACAGTTATTCCATACCGCAATATGTCTTTCCTGGTCCAACATGGAGGAATTAAATTGGGATAATAGTAGTGTTGTTATTTTCGCAAGTGCAAAAATGGGGGAAAAAAACTGAATAAAAAAACACTTCCACTATTGGAAATAAAATTTTTTATGTTTATGTTTATAGAAAGCTACCCCTTTTATGCACGTTTTATAAATGGGTTGAAAATCAGTGACTTATTTTGCAGGAAACCCATTAAAAAAAGAACTATCAATCTTTACTATTTAGAATTATTCTAAAGAAGTAAAATGCATTTTTTCTGCCGATACAGCCCCCTGTAAGGTGGAAAATTATCGAACTGGAGCAGTGGCTCCATTCTCTATTTTTACCAAATATGCATCCGGAAATTTTTTCTGAACGGATGCGAATTTATTTCTAGCTTCCGAAATGGAGGCAGAAGTTTCAACAATATACTTGTAAAGGTTCCCGGTTTTTACCACGGTGGGCTTGTATCCCTTGAAATAAGGATCGGTAAGAGACATCTCTTTGCCGATGGCCAATACCTGCGTGCCGTATACGGGACCGTCGGCCGTTTCGGCCGTCGCTGCTTCTTCGGTTTTGGGCGTTTCGGCCTGCACGGAGGGCTTCTCCCCGGTGGCGGCAGTCTGTACTGTGGGTTCCGTTACGCCGTCGTAACGGGTTTTAAAGGTGGAAAAGGCATTGAACAGGTTTTGGGCGATGCCGTCCCTCCCCTTTTCCGACCGCATGGTGGCCAGGTCGTCCGGATTGGTGATGAAGCCCACTTCTACCAGCACCGAAGGCATGGCGGTGCGCCAGAGTACCCAGAAAGGATCCTGGTTAACGCCGCGGCTGTTTTTGATGGGCGAACTGCCCATGGCCTTGGCCACGTCGTCGGCAAAAGTGAGGCTGCCTGCCAGGTGGGCGTTCTGCATCAGGTTAAAAATGATATAGGACTGCGGATCTTCCGGGTCGAATCCCTGATAGCGGGCCTCGTAGCCCTCTTCCAGCATAATTACGGAGTTCTCACGCTTAACCAGGTCCAGGTTCTTGGAGAACAGGTCGTTCCCTTTCTTGGCCGATTGCCCCAGCGTATGGATGGAATAGCCGTTGGCCGTCGTTCCCTTTTCCACGGCGTTTACATGGATGGAAATGAACAGGTTGGCATCGGCCTTGTTGGCTGTTACCGCACGATTCTCCAATTCCACAAAGGTATCGTCGTCGCGGGTCATGATCACTTTTACGTCGGGATAGCGGGCCTGGATCTTATCCCGCAGGCGCAGGCCTACGTCCAGGGTGATGTCTTTCTCGTAGGTTTTTTTGTCGCGGCTGACGCAGCCCGGGTCCTTACCGCCGTGTCCGGGATCTATCACTACCGTCCGGAGCTTGACCGTGGCAGCGCTCCCTTTGCCTTTTTGGGCAGGCACGGGGATTGCAAGAAGTGCTGCGGCAATAAGCGTAAGAACAGGGCGGAACAACGACGTCATGGCTGCTTCTGTTTTGAAAATTGTATAATAAGTAGTATTTTTGTAACTTATATTTTTGCACAAATTTAGCAAAAATTACGGAATGACAAGGAAGTTAATGCAATATATAGGCCTGGTAGTGGTGCTGGTTCTGGTAACCGGCCTTTCTGCCGATGCCCGCAGGCTTCCTCTCCGTTACCGTTCCCATGGCAAAGAGAATGCCGGCAGCGTGAGCATGCGTTCGGCCGTATCGGCCACCAGGTCGCTGCTCCGCCAGATTCGGGACACCCTCCAGCGGCCGGATTCGGCCCTTCTCACCGTTGCCGATACGGTTATTACGGCCGATACGGCGCCGGATTCCACCGTTTTCCTGCAGGATGCTGCCACCGATACCCTTTCCGCCATTCCGGATTCTGTGAAAGCCCGTCGGGATTCCCTCAAGGCCCGGCAGGATTCCATAGCCAGGGCCGATTCCCTTGCTGCTGTCCAGAAAGATTCCCTGGACCTGCTGGGCAAGAGTTCGCTGGACTTCCCGGCTTTCACTACAGCCAAGGATTCCATTGTAACAGACTTTTCCGGCGGAAAGCGGCTCATCTATTATTATGGTGGAGCTACCGTCACCTACCAGGACATGAAGCTTACGGCCGATTACATCCGTTTTGACATGTCCACCAACACGGTATATGCCCGCGGACAGCTGGATACCATCTCCGGGGAATGGAATGGCCTTCCGGAAATGTCGCAGGGCGGCCAGAGCTATAAGATGGATGAAGTGTACTACAACTTCACCACGCGGAAGGCCCGTATCACCAATATGGTCACAAAAGAGGCCGAAGGTATTCTCCAGGGGCAGAAAATCAAGATGATGCCAGACCATTCCATCAACATGGAGGACGGCATGTACACGGTGTGCGACCTGGAGGAACCGCACTATTACCTGCGCCTGAGCCTGGCCAAAGTTATCACCAAACCTTCGCAGAAAACCGTCTTCGGCCCGGCCTGGCCCGTGGTGGGAGGCGTTCCCATTCCCATCGGCCTGCCGTTTGGTTTCGTGCCGGAAAAGCCCACCCGGGCCACCGGTATGCTCATGCCCACCTTCGGCGAGGAGCAGGCCCGCGGCTTTTATATGCGCGATGCCGGTATTTACTTTGTGATTGGTGATTATCTGGATTTCTCCGTTACGGGCGACTATTACACCCTGGGCTCCTGGGCGGTGGATTTCAACTCCCGCTACAAGGTGAATTACAAGTTCAACGGTTCCATCGCCGTCACCTATTCCAACGACCAGACCGGTGAAAGAGGAAGCACGGACTTTATGCAGTCCCGGAACTTCGGCCTGCGCTGGTCGCATACCCAGGATGCCAAAGCTCATCCCGGAACTTCCTTCAGCGCGTCGGTGAACTTCTCCAGCCCCTCCAACAGCAAGTATAATTCCCGTTCGGTAACGGAAGCCCAGCAAAACCAGGTGAGCTCCTCCATTTCCTATTCCCGCAACTGGAACGGCAAGTTCAACCTGAGCGTGAATGCCCTGCACAACCAGAACTCCAGGGACTCCAGCTATACTTTTACCCTGCCCAATATCACCTTCTCGGTAACCCGATTCTATCCTTTCAAGCGAAAGACCCGCGTGGGAAAGGAAAAGGCCTGGGAAAAAATCTCCTTCGGCTATAACACCTCTTTCCAGAACAAGCTCAATTTCAAGATGCGGGATATGCAGGATTATGTGATGGAAGGCGACAAATTCGTTACCGACGTAGATGCCAACGGAAACGTGTACAGGGTTAAGGAATTCGGCGATTCGCTGGGCGTCAAAGCCCTGCAACGCCTTACCAACGGCATGACGCACACCTTCCAGATAGGCCTTCCCAGCTTTACGCTCTTCAAGTACATCAATGTTTCGCCCAGCGTGAACTATGGCATGAACTGGCTGTTCTCGGCCGGCCGTCAATATCTGGAGAATGTGGTGGACGAGGAAGGCAATCCCGTGATGGTAAACGACAAGGAAGGCAATCCCGTTTGGGCGCAGAAGGTTGTTTCAGATCCGGGAACGGCGTTCAACCATTTCGGCATGACGCATACCTATTCCGGGAGCATGTCGCTCTCTACGCGTATATATGGTATGTTCAATTTTGGCAAGCACCGCATGGTGCAGGCCATCCGGCATGTGATTACGCCTTCCATCTCGCTCAGCTACAGTCCCGACAAAGCCACTCATTTCAATGGCTGGCGCACGTTGGAGTCGTATTACGACAAGAACGGCACCTTCCACGACGAGTCCCGCTATAACATCTATTCCATCACCGGCAACCACAACAGCGTTGCCCCGCCCGGTCCGGGAAAGAGCGGTACCATGTCCATTTCCATCGGCAACAATATCGAAGCCAAGGTGCGCGATTATGCCGATACAACAGGCTCTGGATCCAAGAAGATCAAATTGCTGGACCAGTTGAATATTAACACCAGCTATAACTTCCTGGCCGACTCGCTGCGGATGCAGAACATCGGCATTTCGGCCTCTACCAACCTCTTCAACAAGCTGAACCTGAGCGGTAACTTGAACTTCGACCCGTATGCCATCGATGAGCAGGGAAAGAAGATCAACAAACTGGCCATTACCACCGGTAAGCTGGCCCGGCTCACCAACGCTTCCCTGTCGGCCTCCATCGGCTGGAGCGGAAAGGCTACGCTCAACGGCAACGACGGCACCAAGGGCGAAGGCGGCAGCAAGGGAGGCTCCTCCGGCGGCAATAATTCCTACCAGCGCATTTATTATCACCCCATTACGGGCGAGTATATTCCGGGCGGTTATGTCTATTATATGAATCCCAGCGCCCCCTGGCAGATAAACTTCAGCTATTCGTTCAGCTACAGCAAGTCCTATTCTTACCAGGCGGCCACAAAAACGCTGCTGGAGAACAAGCGCTTTACCCAGACGCTCAACATAAGCGGCAATGTAAAGCTCACGCCCCGAATGAATATTTCGGTCACTTCCGGCTTCGATATTATGGCCATGAAGTTCACCACCACGCAAATCAGTGCCTCCTACGATTTGCACTGCTTCAATATTGCCGTAAGCTGGGTGCCTATGGGCCAGTGGAAGAGCTACAGCTTCCGCATAGCCGCCAATGCCTCCGCGCTGGCCGATCTCCTCAAATTCAAGAAGAGTGAGTCCTATATGGACAACATGCTCAAGTAGTCCATGTAGGACTACATTTCCTCCACGTTACCCCATCCCTAAATCCCTTCCCTCGGGGAAGGGACTTACCATCGGCCTTCGGCCTCCAAGGGGTGCTTTATTTATTTTGTGGTTATTGGAAAAAATTGTATCTTTGCATTGGCATTGCGATCGGAATGCCTTCTTTTCACCGACATATATTCTAAATTATGCCCCATAGTTTATTTGAACTTAACTCCATGAGCGAAGAACAGCTCAGGACCCTTGCAGAATCGTTAGACATTAAAGGAACCAAAAAGATGGACCGTGAGGCCCTGGGGTTCTCCATTCTGGACAAGGAAGCTGTCATAGAGTCGCAAAAGCCGGCATCGGCACCCGACAATAAGGCTAAAAAGCGTGGCCGTCCCCGCAAGAACGAGAGCCCGGCACCCGCTGCCGAAAAGCCCGCAGAGGCGGTAGCTCCCACTCCGGCGGCCGAAAAGGCTGAAAAAGCCGAAAAGCCTGCCGGAAACAAGCGCAATAAGAAACAGGCTTCTGTCGCCAAGCCCGCAGAGGCCGAGAAGTCCGCAGAGCAGCCCAAGCAGGCTCCCACCGCCGATGCTCCCCAGGCCCAGCAGCCTGCTGCCGCATCCCGCAAGCGTGGACGCAAGTCCAAGAATGCCCCGGAAGCACCTGTAGCAGAGGCCGCTGCACCGGCCGAAAATCCTACCGTGGAGAAGGCTCCGGAAGCTGCCCAGATAGATGGAAAGCAGTTTATCCACGACCTTTTTGACGACCTTAAGTCCGATCCGGTTCAGCAGCAGGAAAAGCCTTCCAAGAAACAGAAGCAGCCACAGGCTCAGCAGCAGCAACAGCAGCAGCGTCCCCAGCCCAAGCCCCGCGTGGAATTTGAAGGCTCGGTGGTGGCTACGGGCGTGCTGGAGGTGATGCCGGACGGTTATGGTTTCCTGCGCTCGTCAGATTATAATTACCTCAATTCCCCCGACGATATTTATGTTTCCCAGCAGCAAATCAAGCAGAACGCTCTAAAGAACGGAGATACCGTAACCGGTGAAATCCGTCCTCCGCGCGAGGGAGACAAGTATTTCCCGCTGGTTAAGATCAACTTTATCAACGGCCGTACTCCGGACTTTGTGCGGGACCGCGTTCCGTTCGACTTCCTTACTCCCCTCTTCCCTACAGAGAAATTCAATCTGCTGGGTCACGGTCACGAGAAAGACCAGAGCATCCGCGTGGTAGATATGTTCACGCCCATCGGCAAGGGCCAGCGCGGCCTCATTGTGGCGCAGCCCAAAACCGGTAAAACCATGCTCCTGAAGGCTATTGCCAATGCCATTGCCGACAACCATCCGGAGGTTTATGAGATTATCCTTCTGGTAGACGAGCGTCCGGAGGAAGTTACCGACATGCAGCGCAGCGTAAAGGCCGAGGTAGTGGCTTCCACCTTTGACGAGCCGGCCGAGCATCACGTAAAAGTGGCCAACATGGTCCTGGACAAGGCCCGCCGCCTGGTGGAATGCGGTCACGACGTGGTAATTCTGCTGGATTCCATCACCCGTCTGGCGCGTGCCTACAACACCGTACAGCCGGCTTCCGGCAAGGTGCTCACCGGCGGTGTAGATGCCAATGCCCTCCAAAAACCCAAGCGTTTCTTCGGCGCTGCCCGTAACATAGAGAATGGCGGATCCCTCACCATCCTGGCCACGGCCCTTACGGAAACGGGTTCCAAGATGGACGACGTTATCTTTGAGGAATTCAAGGGCACCGGCAACATGGAACTGCAGCTGGACCGCAACCTGTCCAACAAGCGTATCTTCCCGGCTGTGAACCTGGTGCTTTCCAGCACCCGCCGCGACGATTTGCTGTACGACCCTTACACCAACAACCGCATCTGGATCCTGCGCAAACTGCTGGCCGATATGAACCCCGTAGAGGCCATGACCTGGATGCAGCAGCACATGGACGAATTCAAGACCAACAAGGACCTTATAGACAATATGTCCAAGTTTGGACGGTATGAGTAATCCGTACGCAGACACCATCGTTGCTCCGGCCACCACTCCTGGGACCGGAGCAATTTCCATACTGCGCCTCAGCGGTCCGGATGCCTTCCAGATTGTTGATGCAGTGGTGAAGCTGGCGTCCGGAACTGTCTCTGAGGCAGAGGGTTATACTATTCATTTCGGCTCAGTTATAGTTCAGGGAAAGCTGTTGGACGAGGTGCTGGTTTCCGTTTTCCAGGCCCCGCACAGCTATACCGGAGAAGATTCCGTGGAAATATCCACCCATGCGTCGGCATACATAGTGCAGGAGCTTACCGGCCTGCTACTGAAAGCGGGTGCGCGTTTTGCCGAGCCGGGTGAATTCACCCGCAGGGCCTTCCTGAACGGTAAAATGGATCTTGCTCAGGCAGAGGCGGTTGCCGACGTTATCTCATCTACTACTGCAGCCTCTCACCGCGTGGCCATGAACCAGCTGAAGGGCGGTTTTTCTAAGGAACTGGCCCTGCTTAGGGAGCAACTCTTAGAGATGGCGTCCCTTCTGGAACTGGAGTTGGACTTCAGCGAGGAAGACGTGGAGTTTGCCGACCGGAAGCAGTTGGAAAAGCTGCTGGACACAACCCTGGCGCATGTAGAGCGCCTGGCCGCCTCTTTCCGTCAGGGCAATATGATAAAGAACGGCGTTCCCGTTGCCATTGTGGGGTCGGCCAACGCCGGAAAGAGCACGTTGCTGAATGCCCTTTTGGGTGAAGAACGTTCCATAGTGACGGACATCCCCGGTACCACTCGGGACACCATTGAGGAAGTCCTGAACATAGACGGCATCCTCTTCCGCTTCATCGACACGGCCGGCATTCGCGAATCTGACGATACGGTGGAACGACTGGGTATCGACCGCACTTTCCGCAAGCTTTCGGAGGCCGAAATTGTGCTGGGAATGATAGATCTTACGGCTCCTTTGCAGGAGCAGCTGGTAGCTGTGTGCTCGCACGTGTCCTTTGATTCGCAGCAGCTATTTTTGTTGCTTAATAAGGCCGATTTATTGGGCGAAAACGGGGTTAACAAAAATGTTACAATAATTAACAATTTTGTTTCTTCTGCTGGTTATAAGGCTAGTATTATTAAACTATCGGCAAAAAACGGTTCAGGCTTGCAGGCATTGAAATCGGCCTTGGAAAATGCCGAAAAAGCCCTTATTCCCAATGCCGATTCCACGTTTGTGACCAATATCCGTCACTACGAGGCGCTGCAGAATGCTGCTGTTGCACTCCGCGACTGCCGTACTTCCCTTTTGTCCGGTATCCCTTCCGACTTGGTTGCGGAAGAATTGCGCCGTGCACTTACCTCCATCAATACCATCCTGGGAACCGGCTTGCTGGATCCCGAAACGGTGCTTCATACTATCTTCAGCCGGCACTGCATCGG
>CAMJKI010000029.1 GCA_946406355.1 uncultured Bacteroidales bacterium
AAAATGTGTTACTCAGTGCTCTTTTTCAAGCACCCCATTGCACCAAAAAACCTTTGCGGCTTTTTTAAGCGCGCAAAGATACAAACAAAATTTTGATTCACAAAATATTGTGCACGCGAAAATATGGGAAGACAAAAGCTCGTCCTCAAAAATGCCCCAAAACAAGGACGAGAGGGGCAAAACGACGGTTTCATCCTTAAAATCGGGCAAAAACAAGGACGAGACGTAATAAAAAACGCACAACCCGGAGGCTGTGCGTTGGAGAGGGATTCCCGATCAGGTCGGGAATGACGCTTCTATGAGAGGTCAGGAATGAAGTCCTAGAAGCTGGTAGCGATTCCCAGGAAGTCGTCGGCCTTGAGGGCGGCGCCGCCGATGAGACCGCCGTCGATATCCTTTTCGGCGAAGAGCTCCTTGGCGTTGGAAGGCTTGCAGGAGCCGCCATAGAGGATGGTCATGTCGTCGGCCACCTGGGCGCCGAACTTGGCCTCAATGACGTTACGGATGCAGGCGTGGATTTCCTCGGCCTGGGAGGCTGTGGCGGTTTTGCCGGTGCCGATGGCCCAAACGGGCTCGTAGGCGATAACCACGTTCTTCATGTCCTCTGCGGTGAAGTTATACAGAACGTTCTTGGTCTGGGCGGTAACCACGTCGAAGTGCTTGCCGGCCTCACGCTCGTCCAGGTTTTCACCTACGCACAGAATCACTTTAAGACCGGCGGCCAGGGCCAGCTGCGTCTTCACAACCAGCTTCTCGTCCGTCTCGCCATAGTACTGACGGCGTTCCGAGTGACCCAGGATGGTATACTGGCAGCCGATGGAAGTGAGCATGTTCACGGCCACCTCACCGGTATAGGCACCTTTCTCATGGTCGGCGCAGTTCTGGGCGCTCAGCTTAACCTTGGAACCCTTGAGGGCCTCGGCCACAGGGGCCAGATGAGTGAACGGCGGAGCCACAATCAGTTCCACGTTTGCGGGGAGATCCTTAGACTTTTCTACAACTGCTTTTGCAAGTTCGACACCTTCGGGAACGGTAGTATTCATCTTCCAGTTCCCAGCTACAATGTATTTTCTCATGTTAATATGGGGATTATTTAACTGACATTACTGCGGAAGCGATGGAATTGAGCTTCACATCTACTGAATCGGCGCGGGAGGCCAGGATGCAAGGCACCTTGGTTCCTACCAGGAAACCGGCCTGACGGACGTCTTTGGCCAGCTTGGAATTGGTCTTCCAGAACACGTTGGCGCTTTCGATATTGGGGAAGAGCAGGCAGTCGGCATCGCCGGCCACGGGGCTCTGGAGCTTCTTGATCTGTACGGATTCCTGGTCGATGGCCACATCCAGGGCAAGCGGGCCGTCGCCGATGGCTTTAATCTGGCCGCGGTCGCACATTTTGGCCAGCATGGCGCCCTCGATGCAGGCGGGCATGCTGTCCAGCATCTGCTCCGAAGCGGCTATAAACGCAATCTTGGGCGTGGCAATGCCGAAGCTGCGGGCAACGCCGGTTACAAAGCCGGCCATCTTTACCTTCTGGCGGAAGTCCGGCAGCGGAATCACGGCCATATCGGTAATGAAGATGAGCTTGTGGTAGTTGGGGTTCTCGATAACGCCCACATGGCTCAGGAGGCCCTTGGGAGGCAGCAGGCCCACTTCCTTGTTCAGGATGGCACGCAGGAACTTATCGGTGGAGCAAAGGCCCTTCATGAGCACATCGCCCTCTCCGTCATGAACCATGCGCACAGCTTCGGCCACGGCCTTGAGCTCGTCCTTGATATCCACCACGGCAAACTTGGCTGCGTCTATCTTGCACTCCTCGCATACCTTGGCAATAAGATCGGCATCACCTACCAGCGTTACCTTCACAAAACCCATGTCGCTGGCCAGGGAGGCGGCCTCGATGGTATGGGAATCTACGCCCCAGGCGGCAATCATCCGCTTGCAAATGCCCTTTGCCTTTAGTTCGGCAAAGAGTTCATTAAAATTGGTAATCATATTTAATCTTGGTTTTCTAGTACTAAATGCATGGTATCGCGGGCAATCACCAGTTCCTCGTTGGTGCAAATGAGGGCGGCTTTAACCGCGGAATCATCCGTAGTGATGATGGTGTCCTCGCCGGAAGCCACGTTGGCCTCGTAATCCACCTTCAGGCCCAGATAGGCGAAGTTTTCCAGCACGCGGCGGCGCAGGCGGCTGTTGTGTTCGCCGATACCGCCGGTGAACACGATAAGATCCACCCCGTTCATGGCAGCCACATAAGAGCCGATATTCTTGATGATATCGTAGGTGAATTTCTTGAACACCAGCTTGGCCTTGGGGTCTCCGCCATTGGCCAGTTCGTTGAGCTCGCGGGCATCGGAAGTTTTGGTGGAAATGCCCAGGAAGCCGGATTTGCGGTTGAGGATATTGGTCATCTCGTCCGGGGAAACGCCCAGTTTCTTTTCCAGGTAGAGCACGGCGTTGGCGTCGATGTTACCCACACGGGTACCCATAATCATACCCTCCAGCGGTGTGAAACCCATGGAAGTATCTACGCACTTGCCGTTCTGGATGGCGCAGATGGAACTGCCGGCGCCCAGGTGGCAGGTGATGATCTTGGCATTGTTCACGTCCAGGCCGGCCAGTTTGGCGCCTTCTCCGGCCACAAACTGGTGGGAAGTGCCGTGGGCGCCGTAACGGCGTACGCGGTATTTCTCGTAATACTCGTACGGAAGGCCATACATGTATGCATAGGACGGCATGGTCTGGTGGAAGGCCGTATCGAAGGTAACCACCTGCGGAACGGAAGGCAACACCTCCTGCATGGCCCGGATACCCAGCAGATGCGCGGGGTTGTGGAGCGGGGCAAAATCGGCACAGAAGGCAATTTTGTCCAGGACATCCTCGTTCACCAGCACGCTGCCGGAGAAGAAATCGCCGCCCTGCACAATGCGGTGGCCGACGGCCTCGATATCCTCCAGCGACTGGAGCACGCCGGTTTCCTTGTCGGTAAGGGCCTCCAGGATGAGCTGCATGCCCACTTTATGGTCGGCAATGGGAACATCCTTTACGATTTTGTCCTTTCCGGCGGGGGCATATTGGAGAATGCCGGCGGGAAGGCCGATTTTTTCTGCAATACCTTTGGCGATAACGTCATACACATCGTCGCTTTTCATGTCCAGAAGCTGGTATTTGATGGAGGAGCTTCCGCAGTTGATGACAAGAATAATCATAAGTTATGGGTAGTGTAAAAATATTTTCTCTATATCCATGCAAAGATAGTAAATTATTACGTAATTTCGTAATTATGGATGGAATGAAAAGCATAGAGGGGCTGTCTGTCTGTTTTACGATAGGAGTGTGGGCCGGGGTAGCGGTTGCCGGGAACGTTCCCTGGGAAGCCTCATCGGTGGCGCTGGTGCTGGCTGTCGCGCCCACCCTGCTCCGGAAACGCCTTTCCACCCTTCCCAACTCCCTTTTCATCCTGCTTATCTTCGGCAGTTATTTGCTGCTGGGCTTCTTTGCCGGAGTGGCGGACAGCCTTCCGTCGGCCACGGTCCCCTCTCCGCTGGAGACATGGGCCCTGGCAGCCGGCGAAAGGCTCAAAGGGCTCATTGTCACTATCCCCTTCCCCTCAGAGGGAACGGCGCCCCTGGTGACGGCCCTGCTCACAGGAGACCGCTCGGGGCTGGCCCGCGAAACCGTTTCGGCCTTCCGGGAAAGCGGCGCCTCCCATATCCTGGCCTTGTCGGGCCTGCATCTGGGTATCATTTACGTGCTTTTAGACCACCTGGTCCATCTGGCGGGGCAGTCTCCCCTGGCCCGGAAAATGCGCTTTGGAATCATCGTACTGGCCGCCGGTTTCTTTACCCTGATGACGGGCGCTTCCCCCTCGCTGGTACGGGCTTTCCTCTTCATTACCATCAACGAAGGGCTGCGGCTTGCCGGCCGGCCCAGAAAAGCCACCCGGGTACTCTGCCTGGCTCTGCTGGTGCAGCTGGTGCTGGACCCTTCGGCCATCCAAAGCGTCGGATTTCAACTGTCCTACCTGGCCATGGCGGGCATCTTCCTGCTGTATCCGCTGATGGAGGCCTGGTATCCGGCCTCCCCCGCCTGGGATCCCTTCCGGCGCATCTGGAAAGGGGCCGCCCTCAGCATCAGCTGCCAGGTGTTCACCGCCCCGCTGGTATGGCTGCGCTTCCACAGCTTTCCGCGCTATTTCCTGCTAACCAATCTGCTGGCCCTTCCACTCACCACCGCCCTTATGATCTGCGCCGTGGCAACAGTGGCGCTGCAAGCCATCGGCCTGTGTCCGGGCTTCCTCATTCATGCCACAGACGTCCTCTGCAACGGCTTGCAAAGGGCGCTGGAAATGATTGCGGGAATGTGATTTATTCGCGAATCCGGAACCCCGGCGAGCCCCATTCCTGCATGGAGCCGTCATCGGCCGAATACACCAGCCAGGCCTCCAGGGAAGGGTCTTCCAGCACCAGTTGCCGGGCCGATTCCAGCCCCACCACCATGCACCAGGTGGCCACGGCATCGGCCACACCGGCGCCTTCCGAAGATATAACCGTAGCACTCAAGAGGTTATGCTGCACCGGATACCCGCTCACAGGATCTATGGTATGGGCAAATTTGCGGCCGTCCTTCACATAATACTTGCGGTAATTGCCGGATGTAACAACCCCGGCAGGGCCGCCGTCCGACAGCCAGACGCCCGTGAAACCCTGGTCCCCAATCACGGAGTCCTCTCCCCGGTCTACCGGCCGGTCCATTCCCACCGACCAGGACTCCCCGGACGGATTCAGGCCGTCGCACCAGATTTCGCCGATGTCCACCAGCATGTCCTTCACGCCCAGCGAATAAAGATAGCGTGCAATAATATCGCAGCTGTAGCCCTGCGCCACGGCGTTATAATTCAGGCGGGGAAAGCCCAGCCGGGCAGGATCCAGCACGCCGTCTTCCAGGGGCAGCTGTTCCGGCAGTTTATCCATTCCGCATTGCTGCCGAAGCCGGGCCACCTCTTCTTCCCCGGGCATGCTCCCCTCCCGGAAACCGAAGCCCCAGGCATCGAAAAGCGGCCCTGCAGCACAGTCCACAGCCCCCTGGGAGCGCTGCCACATGCGATAGGCAAAGCCGTACATCTCCAGGAAAAGGGCGTTGGGACGGATGGCTTCCCCGGCATTGAAACGGGAAAGCAGCGAACGCTTGTTGTATCCCGACAGGGTGGTGTCTATTTGAGTAAGAAGCGCCTCGATGCTGTCCCTGATGACCTCCGGACGCTCCTGAACGCCCTTCAGGTTCAGCTTCACGGAATAGGTACCGCCCTGTGCCTGGCCGGTCACCTGGATGTATCGGCCGGGCTGGGAACAGGAAAGCGCCAAAAAAAGGACTGAAAGGGTGAGGATGCGCTTCATAATGGCAAGAAATTTGTGTAAAATTACGAAAATTTAGCGATATTTGTTGCTTGTAAAAGAAAAGAATGAAAAAAAGCACAGCATATTTTGCCCTCGCCCTGGTAATAGGTCTGGCATTCTCCTGCAAAAAGGACGAATCTACCACCACTACCCCCAGCCTTGGCGGTCTGGATCTGGAGGAAACCCCCGTCCCCTATGTAGCCCCCGGCACTAAAGTTATATTAAAGGCCGATGTTTCAAGTATTTACACATCGGACGGCAAAACGCCGGAAGAGGCCATCGGCCTTTACTGGCTGGTAGATGGAGAATCTTACCGGGACACCACAACCCGCGATATCAAGGCGTCCAATCCGGAATTCTCCTATACGGCCAACGAAACCGGTTCGGTCACCATCTATTGCCATGCATTTACCAAGGGCTACACAAACACCTCGGTCAGTGTTTCTTTTTCGGCCATAGATCCGGAAACTTCCGTATCCGGCATTACGGGAGAAACCTCGGTCATTGACGGCAACAAGTATTACGTCACCAACATAGACGGCACTACCTGGATGGCCAACAATCTGTACGGCACCCAAAGCGGCATCTCGTTTTACCTGTCCAGCGTTACGGATTCCTTCCTGGGACGTTTCTACACCTGGGAGGAGGCTGTGACTGCCTGTCCGGAAGGCTGGAAACTGCCCACGGCCCAGGAATGGGATGCCCTGGGAACCGATGCCTGCGCCCTGATGGTAGACGCCGCCGTACTGGATAAGCAAATATGGCCCTATTGGCCGGGCATGGAAATTACCAATACCAAAAAGTTCAACGCCATCCCTGCGGGTTATGTAGACCGCACCGGCGGGGATTCCAATGTACAGGGATACTCCAGCTACGCCATTTTCTGGACCGCTACGGAGGCCGATAACGACGCTTCTCTGGCCCAGTACCGCTACATTTATTCCGACAATCCGGAAGTGCAGAAAGGGAACGGCGGCAAAACCTCCCTGGCTCTTAGCGTCCGCTGCATAAAAAATTAAGACCCGCGGGCTATCGCAGGTCTGTTAGAAGATAATCATCAGGAAGCGATTTCTCGTCCATGGAGAAGTCGCTTTTTCCTTTCCGTTCCCCAAAAACGATATCCTGCAGGAAAAAACGCGCCCGGGTAGATTCGTCCAGCACCAGCGTAACGTCCAGGAAATCCTTTCCGCTGGCATTCACCACCAGATCATAATCGGCATAATGGCCGATGAGCAGGGCGGGATTGGCTGTAATATCCTCCTTCTGAACCGCTTCCACCACGGCTTCGCGGGCGTCCTCGTCCAGGGTCCAGCGGGTGGTTCCGTCGCTTACTATCCTGAGCCCCAGGGCATCCAGGCGGAAGGCGTTTTCCTCCACTTCCAGATTCCCCTTGGTAACCTCCGAAAAAGCGCCGCCATTCTTGGAAACGCTGTAGGTATAGCTGCACTGCACACGATGGCCCGGAACCTTGTCCAGCAGCGGAATGCGCGTTTGGGCCAGGGTGCCGATACAAGTGGCCAGGAGGGCCATGGAAAGCAGGAATCTTTTCATTGCTTACGCCATAAAGTGCTTGAGGATCTCTTCCAGCTCGTTGAGGTCTTTCACCAGGACCTCCCGCGGCTTGGCTCCGTTCTGCGGACCCACAATGCCGGCGGCCTCCAGCTGATCCATCACTCTGCCTGCTTTTGCATAACCCATGCCAAGACGGCGCTGCAGGTCTGACGTGGAGCCCCGCTGGTTGATGACTATCATCTTGGCGGCTTCTTCGAAGCGCTCGTCCAGGGCTTTCATGTCTACCATTCCGCCGCCGGCACTGTCTTCTCCTTCCGTGGAAGGCGGCTCCGGCAGGTAATAAGGCGTATTGTAACTCTTCTGATATCCGGTTTGGTCTCCCACAGCCTGGGTGAGACCCACAATTTCATCGTTGCCGATGAAGGCGCACTGCACGCGTTCCATTTCCACGCCGCTGTACAGCAGCATATCGCCCCGGCCGATGAGTTTGTCGGCGCCAGGCTGGTCCAGGATGGTGGCCGAGTCTATGCGGGAAGTTACACGGAAAGCGATGCGCATGGGGAAGTTGGCCTTGATGAGGCCGGTAATTACATCCACCGTAGGACGCTGGGTGGCCAGAATTACATGCAAGCCGGCAGCACGGCCCTTCTGGGCCAGGCGGATGACCGAAGTGGTAATGCTTCGCGCCAGAGCCTTGGACTCCGGACCGGCGCCCACCGACATGGTTAAATCGGCATACTCATCTACCACCACCACAATGTAGGGCAGGAAATGATGGCCCTCGTCCGTGCGCAGGTGACGCTCCTTGAACTTGGCGTTATAGAGCTTAATGTTGTTCACAAAGGCCTTGGACAGCAGTTCGTAGCGGGCATCCATCTCTACACAGAGGCTCTGCAGCACGGCAGCGGCGTCCTTTGCGTTTTTAACGATGGCGCGGTCTTTCTCTTCCTGTTCGCTGGTGGCATTGGGCAGCACGGCCAGATAATGGTGCAACAGGCGTCCGTAAGGCGTAAATTCCACCATCTTGGGGTCCACGAACACAAACTTGAGTTCCGACGGGTGCTTGCTGTACAGCAGCGAAGCCACAATCACGTTCAGGCCCACGGATTTACCCTGTTTGGTAGCGCCGGCCACCAGCAGGTGCGGGGCATCGGCCAGGTCGAACACCTTCACCTCCTGCGAGATGGTGTAGCCGATGGCCACCGGCAGTTCGGCCTTGGATTCGCGGAAGGCGGGGCTGTTCAAGAGCGCCTTCAGCGGCACTATGGAGGCCTTGTCGTTGGCCACCTCAATACCCACGGAATCTGACAGGGTGGTAATACGCACGCCCTTGGCGTTGAGCGATATGCCGATATCTTCCTGCAACTGCTTGATGGCCGATATTTTTACGCCCGGAGCGGGATACACCTTATACAGCGTAACGGTGGGGCCCACGACGGCCGTCACATCCCGAACCTGGATTTTGTAGCTGGCCAGGGTTGCGCGAATCTTGTTGTTGTTGCGGTTAAGTTCGTCCTGCGAAACCTCGTGCCGGGCGTTGGCATAGTCGCCCAGGATGGAAAGGTCCGGCAACTTGTACTTGGGCAGGCCGTCCGGCGGATCCAGTCGGTTGTCGATGGGGGGCAGGGGTTCCTTCACTTCCTCTTCCAGGGAGCCGTCCGTAACAACCTCGAACTTGCCCTCCCCTTCCTGTTCCGGCTGTACCACCACCGTCTTCCGCCTGCGGGCAGGTTTTTCCGGCACTACAGTTTCTTCTATTGCTTCCGGCTCCTCCTCCTGGTCAAACTGGGAGGACACAAAAACCGGCATAGGCTGAACAGGTTCTTCTTCTACGGGAGTATCTTCCCGTGCAGGGAATTCTTCTTCTGCGGGAGCTTCCGGTTTCTCCGGCTTCTTGCCCATCATGAAACAGGCAAAGCGGCTGCTGAGGCAATATAGCCAAACGGCCAGCAGGGCCAGCAGGATGAGCCCGCCGATGAGCTCCCCAACATGCCTTAATACCCAATCTACCAAGGCGCCGCCGGCCCGGCCGCCCAGGCCGCTGCCAAACCAGTACTCTATGCCGAACAGGTCTCCCACATAAGCCGCAATCCAGGAAAAAAGGAAAGCACCTGTGAAACAGCCGAAGAACCACTTTTTAAGGCTCCAGGGGCAGCCCTTCCAGCACAGTTTCACGCTCCACACCACCAGGAAGGCCACCACCAGCAGGGCAGCCACGCCAAAGCTTTCCGTAACCAGGAAGCGGCCCAGCGAAAAGCCCGTAGAAGCGGCGGCGTTTTGTACGGGGGCACCGGCCGCGGCTGTAGTCACGCTCTGGTCTTGCCGCCAGGTGAGGATATAGGAACATACGGATACCAGGGTGAGCACCGTGACAATTAGCACCACGGCTATAAAGGCCAGACGGACACCCGCCTGCTTGCGCTCACTCAGGCGCTGCCACCATTTGGGAACCAGATTCATTTTTTCTTGCCGTTTTTCCGGAAGTTGCGGTTGAACTTGGCCTTCCCGGCACTCTGGAAGCCCAGATTAAGGCCGGGACGGCTGAACGATGCATCCGAGGAGATCTTGGACAGCTCCAGATCCCGGGGCACGCTGACACGGCCGCCGGACAGACGCTCTATATCCGTGAAGATGGTTTCGTCGGCCACCGTATCCTTGTTCCAGATAAGGTACTGCTGACGCATGTAGATGGCCAGGGAACGGATCATTTCCGTTTTCATCTCCCCTTCCGGTTCACTGGCAATGAGGTCCAGGATGCTCTCTATGTTGCGGCCGTAATGACGGGCGCGGATGGGCTTGGTGTTAAGGGGAATGGGATCCGGCTTGCTGTTTACCTCTTCCGGAACCGGAGCGGGATAGGGGCCGTCTACGTCCAGGTTATAATCGGCAATCATGTACAGGTGGTCCCAGAGCTTCTGGGCCCAGTTTTCCTGCTGATGCACCTGCGGATTAAGGCTTTCCATTACCTTAACTACCGCATAGGCCTGCTCCGTGCGTTTTGCCTTGTCCGGAATATCCCGCAGCTGCTCCACCATCTGGAGCACGTTACGCCCATACTCCGGCATCTTAAGCCGCTCTACCTCTGTATTGTAATAAAGTTTGATGCTGTTCTCACTGGCTTCCATAGACTCACAATTAATTCAACAAGCAAAGATAACGATTTCCTCTTAAACTTCTACTATTTCACCGCCCGGATTTTCCTGAAAATACCAGAGATAGCCGCGGACGGTGGTATGGCCCATCTGGCGATAAAGGGAAACGTAGCGCTGGACCTGGCGAAGGTAGGCGGCTTCGGGAGCGCCGAACTTGTAATCTACAATATCCACGCGGCCGTCCGGGAAAACGATTACGCGGTCCGGACGGTACTCTCCCCCGTCCGGGGAAAGGATGGCTGCCTCGGACAGGACCCGTACGTCCGGAGCAAACCAGCCGCGGCTGGAAACGGCGGCCAGGCGTTCCTGCAGCAGGGAAAGCGTCTCTTCCCGAAGGGCCGAGGGCAGTTCGCCGCGACGGACGGCGGCTTCCACGGCGGCGGGCACGTCTTCCGGCACCGCCACATCGGACAGGATGCGGTGCAGCACATTGCCCCGGATACGGCGGCTGGCCTCCGGGCCGAAGCTTCCGTCGGGGCCGAAGTAATCGGCCGCCTCCGGACTGAACTTGAGGCGGTTCCCGGTTCCGGCGGGGAAAGAGGGGTAGCCGGGGAGCAGGAGCTCGGATGAATCACTGCTTTGGTCAGTCAGGGGCAAAGGATAGGGCTCGCCGGCCTGGTAATCATCGGTACCAACAAACGCGTACAGGATATCGGCCAGGGACTTTACGCCGGTTTTGGACGGCGGGGCGGCAATCACCTTAAGACCGTACTTGGGGCGCGTCATGGCCACATAGAACACGTTGATATTGTCCACGGCCTGCAGGCGGCTTTCCTGCCGGTAATCTTCATCGAACAGCGTCCGGGCCGATCCGCTGCCCAAATCTACATAAAACACGTCCTCGCCCGATTCACACCACTTCTTTGAATTCTTGTACAGGCCCACCTTTTCGGCAAAGGGGAAAATGACAAAGGGGAATTCCAGGCCCTTGGCCTTGTGGACCGTCATGATGCGCACGGAACTGCCGGTCTGGGGCGATGCAATCTTGGGATCGGCCTCCTCCCAGCTGCGCAGGAAGGCGCCCAGATTGTTGCCGCCCGTGGCCACCCAGTCCTGCAGGTAATCCATGAACGACTGGATGTAGGGAACTTCGGCCTGGAAACGATCCGGATCGGCCTCCCGAAGGTCCCGGAGCAGGGCCTCGGCCAGGTCTGTGAGCGAATGGAAGTGCTCCGGAATGCTTACCGCCAGCGAGGCGGCCAGGAAGCCCGCCACGGAAGGCTTTTCGGGATTATCGGGCAGGTTGCACAGCGACATCTGCGACACCAGGCGGCGCACCGTTACGGAGGTTTTTACATACAGGGAATCGTCCGAGACAACCGGTATCCCCTCCTCCACCAAAGTGGCGGCGATATCTGCTCCGCTGCGGTTGTCCCGCACCAGGATGGCCATATCGCCCCAGTGGGCGCCCTGCCCCTCCAGGTCTCGGAGCGTGGCAACGATTTCTGCCATCTGGTCCTCCAGGAAACGGATTTCCAGCCAGCCGGGATTCGGGTCCTTGAAACGGGGATCCTGTTTTACGTCGGCATATAAGGGGGCCACCACGGGCTCTCCGCCCAGGATGCCGTCCAGTTCCTGCGCCGCGAAGGCGAAGAAACGGTTGTTGAAATCCACGATGGTGCGGCAGGTGCGGTAATTGCCGTCCAGGGGTATTACGGCGCTGTCCGGCAAGCCGAACTCCTTCTGCAGGCTGCTGCCCAGCAGGTCCCAGTCCGATCCCCTCCAGCGGTAGATGGACTGCTTTACATCCCCTACCACCAGTGAATCGAAGCCGGAGGCATCGGCATTGTGCAGCAGCGGGCTGAAGTTTTCCCACTGGATGCGGGAAGTGTCCTGGAATTCGTCCAGCAGGAAGTCCTCGAAGCGGACGCCCAGCTTTTCGTAAACAAAAGGCGTATCCGTTCCGTCGATGATGCCGCGCAGGATGGTATTGGAATCTTCCAGCGACAGCACGTTTTTCTCTTTCTGGATTTGCACGAAGGCCTGCCGAAGCTCGTCGGCCACGCCCAGGCTGAACAGCTGCCCCTGGATGATGCGGGCGGTGCGGTATTCTTTATAGGGCTGGTCGAAAAGGGCGCAGAAAGCGTCCAGGGGGCCTTCCAGCGAGCCTTCCAGCTGCAGGCGCAGCGCGTCTTTGCTCTTGGCGAACCACTTGGAAGAATCGGCCGCCTTGGCGCGGAATGCGGCGGTAAGATCCTTTACCTCCGCCCGGGCATCCGGCTCCAGGTAGTTGTACAGGGCTTTCAGGAAACCGGCATTGGTGTCGGCGGGGGCAATGCCGTGGCTTTCCAGCACTTGAAGAACGTCCTGCGCCGCCGCCTGCACCTGCCCGGGGAAAGTCTCCTGAATGGCCTTGCAACGCGCGTGCAGGGCCTCCAGCCGTTCCCGGGAAAAAGTTTCCCGGCCTTCCGGCAGCTCCTGCAGGCTCTTCCCCACCTCCTGCAGCCGGCCTTCCAGCGAAAGGCCGCGACCGCTTTCCAAATCTTCCTTTACCCCGCGGGTAAGCCAGTCCAGCAGCGTCTGGTCCTCCTCCGTAAGGCTGTCCAGCACCCGGTCCACGCTTTCCTCCACCAGCGCCTGCCGGTCCAGCTGCACCTGATAGGTAGCATACTGGCCGATTTCCCGCGCAAAAGCCCGCAGGGCCTGCTGAAAGAAGCGGTCGATGGTGGAAACGGCGAAGGAAGAATAATCGTGCAGGATGCCCGAGAGCTGCGTGAGGGCCCGCTTTTGCAGGATTTCCTTATTGGGCAGTACCTCCGGAACCAGCTGCGGCAGATACTTGGATTCTTCCGGATTCCCGGCCAGAACCGCCAGTTCCTGCAAGATGCGCCGCTTCATCTCGTCCGTGGCCTTGTTGGTAAAGGTGACAGCCAGTACATGCCGATAGGCGTCCGGTTTTTCGGACGCCACCAGCAGGCGGATATATTCCCGTGCCAGATTGTATGTTTTGCCGGAACCGGCCGACGCCTTCAGGATCTTAAGCATGGCTTACAAATATAGCCATCCTTCCTGAATTCTCAAAGCGCGTGTTCGTGAACGCCGGCTACTGCACGGCCGCTGGGATCGTTGAGGTTCTTGAAAGCCGCATCCCACTCCAGGGCAATGGCGGTGGAGCAGGCCACGCTGGCCTCGCTGGGCACGCACAGGGCCGCCGAATTACTGGGAAACAGCTCCGAGAAAATGCTCCTGTAATAGTACTCTTCCTTGTTCTGCGGCGTATGGATGGGGAAACGCTCGGCGGCATGCAGCATCTGGTCGTCGCTCACGGCCTCGGAAGTCATCTTCTTGAGCGTATCGATCCAGCTGTATCCTACCCCGTCGGAGAACTGTTCCTTCTGGCGCCAGGCCACTTCGGCCGGCAGCAGATCGGCACAGGCTTCGCGCACAATCTTCTTCTCGATGGTCTTGCCCGGGCACAGCTTGGCCGCGGGATTCAGGCGCATGGCCACATCCAGGAATTCCTTGTCCAGGAAGGGCACCCGGCCCTCCACTCCCCAGGCACACAGGCTCTTGTTGGCCCGCAGGCAGTCGTAGAGGTGAAGTTTGGAGAGTTTGCGCACCGTTTCGTCGTGGAACTCCCTGGCATTGGGCGCCTTGTGGAAGTACAGGTAACCGCCGAAGACTTCGTCGGCCCCTTCGCCGCTGAGCACCATCTTGATACCCATCGACTTGATTACCCGCGCCAGCAGATACATCGGCGTAGAAGCCCGTACGGTAGTAACGTCATAGGTTTCCGTATAATAAATGACGTCGCGGATGGCGTCCAGGCCTTCCTGGATGGTATAATTGATCTCGTGATGCACCGTGCCGATATGCTCTGCCACCAGCCGCGCCTTTTCCAGGTCCGGCGCCCCCTTCAGCCCCACGGCGAAGGAATGCAGCCGCGGCCACCAGGCCCGCGTGCGGGAATCGTCCTCAATACGCATTTCGCTGAACTTTTCGGCAATGGCCGATATCACGGAAGAATCCAGTCCGCCGGAAAGCAGCACGCCGTAGGGCACGTCACTCATCAGCTGGCGCTTCACGGCAGCCTCCAGCGCCGCACGGAGCTCCGCCGGATCGGCCGGGTTGTCCTTGACGGCATCGTACGACATCCAGTCACGGGTGTACCAGCGCTTCATGCCGGGCTCCCGGCTCCAATAGCAATGTCCCGGGAGGAAGGGCTCAAAACGCTCGCACTGGCCTTCCAGGGCCTTCAGCTCCGAAGCTACGTACACCTTTCCGTCGGCATCGTATCCGATATACAGGGGTATTACGCCGATAGGGTCCCGCGCAATGAGGAAAGCGTCCTTTTCGGCATCGTACAGCGCGAAGGCGAAGATGCCGTTGAGATCTTCCAGGAAATCCGGTCCCTTGTGGCGGTACAGCGCCAGGATGGTTTCGCAGTCGCTGCCCGTCTGGAAGTCATACTTGCCGGCATAGCGGCGGCGGATTTCCTGGTGATTGTAGATTTCGCCGTTCACGGCCAGTACCAGCTTCCCGTCCGGGGACAGGAGGGGCTGTCCGCCCGACTTCGGGTCCACTATACTCAGGCGCTCGTGGGCCAGTATGGCACTGCCACCGCACCAGATGCCGCTCCAGTCCGGACCGCGGTGCCGGATTTTGCGGCTCATTTCCAGGGCCTTCCGGCGCAAGGCGTCGGACTGCTCCCGAACATTGAAAATACCAACTATTCCACACATGGCATTGCAGCATTAAGGTTGAAGGGTAATACCCACCACAAAGAATACCTGCCGGGCATGAGGGTTGGCCGCCAGCGTGGCAAAAATGGGCAGGGAAAAACGCTCCGAGAAAGGAATGTCCACCGAAGCCGTAAGCGAAACGTTCACCAGGGCAAAGCGGTCCACATCATAAAACTTGGTGGCGTAGGGAACGATGCCGGTGACGAAGGACCACTCGGTTCCGCCCAGTTTAAACGGAACAGATACCTCGGCATAACTGCTAAAGGCCGGTTTTCCGTTGGCCCCCACAGCATCGTTGCCCGCAAAGTTGGTGTACCACTGAACGGCTACCGGGCCGAAGTCGTAACCCACATTGGCCTCAAAGACATGATTGGTGGCGCCTTTGGCATAACGGAAATAAAGGTTATCCGGATCGGCTCCCCCTTCCACCCAATAATCGGTGATGCCTATGTTGAATCCGCCGATGTTATAGGCCAGCGTCAGGTCCAGTTCCTTGGCATCCTGCGGGTTGGATATTCCCACGCTTCCCCAGGCCGACAGGGAAAGCCCCCAGGCCGAAATGCCCAGCGTGGGCTGCACGGAGACCTCGCCCATACTTGAGCCGCGCCAGATATAGCGGCTTACGATATCGGCACTGATATCCGTCTTGAACGTTTGTGCCTTCATGCCCGGTGCCGCCGAAAGCAGCACCCCCAGTATTAATATGAGATATCTATTTTTCATAATTACAAATATAGGTATTTCTAATTATAACAACTCTCGCCGTGCTCGTAAATATCCAGGCCTTCCTCTTCTACCCGCTTGCCCACACGCAGGCCGTGGAACTTCTTGATGCCGAAGAAGAGCAGGAAACCCGTTGCGGCAGCCCAAAGGTCGATGGCCAGGATACCCAGACACTGTACGCCGAAGAAATGCCAGCCTCCGCCGTAGAATACGCCGCCGTCCGTGGCCAGCAGGCCGGTCATGAGGGTGCCCAGGATACCGCAGACGCCATGGACGGAGGAGGCGCCCACCGGGTCGTCGATATGCAGCGTGCGGTCGATGAACTCAATGGCAAAGACCAGCACGATGCCACAGACCAGGCCGATGATCACCGCGCCAAGCGGAGAAACCAGGTCACAGCCCGCCGTAATGCCCACCAGACCCGCCAGCACGCCGTTGAGCGTCAGGGACAGTGACGGCTTGCCGTACTTGATCCAGGTGAGGAACATGGTAGCCACGCCGCCGGCGGCAGCAGCCAGGTTGGTGGTAAGGAAGACATGGGAAATGGCAATGCGGTTCACCTCGCCGGAAGCAGCCAGCTGACTGCCCGGGTTGAAGCCGAACCAGCCCATCCACAGGATAAAGACACCCAGCGCAGCCATCGTGAGGTTATGGCCGGGAATGGCGCGGCTCTTGCCGTCCGGAGCATACTTGCCGATACGGGGGCCCAGCGCAACGGCGCCGATCAGGGCCAGCACGCCGCCTACGCTGTGCACGATGGCAGAACCGGCAAAATCGTGAAAGCCCAGTTCGCTAAGCCAGCCGCCGCCCCAGGTCCAGTGCCCTTCGATGGGATAGATGAGCAGCGAAATAACGGCACTGTAAACCAGATACATGGAGAACTTCGTCCGTTCGGCCATGGCACCGCTCACAATGGTGGCGGAAGTGGCACAGAAAACCGTTTGGAAAATCAGGAAACCCTCAACGGGCAGGTCGCTCCTGTAGAAAGACAGGCTGCCCCAGTTGGGCGCGCCGATGAAGCCGGCGCCTTCACTGCCGAACATGAAACCGAAGCCCACGAACCAGAACAGCAAGGAGCCGAACATGAAGTCCACAAAGTTCTTCATGAGGATATTTGCCGTGTTCTTGCTGCGGGTAAATCCCGCCTCGCACAGCGCAAAGCCCGGTTGCATAAAGAATACCAGCATGGCGGCCAGCAGCATCCAGACAGTATCGAGAGATATAGCAATTTGTTCCATAACGCATTCTTCTTTAAGGTTTTACTTCTTGTCCCGCAGCACGGTATCGCCGTGTTCTCCAGTACGGATAGACCAGGTGTCGATGACGTCGCTGATGAATATGCGCCCGTCTCCAATCTCTCCCGTGGATGCCGTCTTCAGGATTACCTGCACGGTAGGTTCCACAAACTGGTCGCGGCAAACGATGGTGAGCGCCACGCGCTCTATCACATCGGTGGAATACTGGACGCCACGGTAAATGCGTTCCTGACGGCTCTGGCCGATACCATGCACATTGTGGTACTCAAACCAGTTGATGTCTGCGTCGAGCAAGGCTTCCTTGACCTCCTCGAACTTCGTCTTTCGGACGATAGCTTCAATCTTTTTCATAACACTACTACTAACTGTTTGTTTTAGGTTGATTGGCTTTGAAAAGGGTATACAATCCCCCTGAATGCGAACTCAAAGAATTCGCAAGTATATAAAAATCAATATTTTAAAGAATTGCTAAAGCTTTTTGCAGTAAGCGTCCAGCGCCTGGGCGGCGGCATGGCCGGAAGCCATGGCGCGCACTACCAGCGAGGCGCCGCTCTGCACGTCTCCGGCAAAGAAAACGTTCTCCCCCACCTGGGGCAGCTGCGGCTTCAGGAAGCCCATGGCCAGCAGCACGATATCGGCCTTCACCACCTCCGGTTCACCGGCAGGAACCATGATGGGGCGTCCCCCGTCAGGGTTCTTTTCCCAGTCGATGGGCTGGATTTCCACGCCGGTAAGCCGGCCTTTTTCCCCGATGAAACGGAGGGTATTGATGTTCCAGCGCCGTTCGCAGCCTTCTTCGTGCGAAGAAGAAGTCTTGAGCGTCCGGGGCCAGGCGGGCCAGGGATTCGCCGGGTCGTCGGGACCTGCCGGCGGTTTGGGCAGTATCTCTATCTGCATCACAGACTTGCAGCCCTGCCGGTGCGCCGTGCCGATACAGTCCGATCCGGTATCGCCGCCACCGATTACCAGCACGTCCTTGCCTTTGCAGGTTACGCGATGGGCGGCGTCCACCTCGGCTCCGTACAGCACGCGGTTCTGCTGGGAAAGCAGTTCCAGCGCAAAGTACACACCCTTCAACTCCCTTCCGGGCACGTTCAGGTCGCGCGCCGTGGGGGTGCCGGTGGCAATCACGTAGGCGTCAAAACCCTTCGGCAGCGCCTCCGGTGCCACTTCTTCCCCATAACGGAAGGTGACGCCCTCCTGCTCCATCACGGCAATGCGGCGGTCGATGATCTTCTTGTTCAGCTTGAAGTTGGGAATGCCGAAGCGGAGCAGTCCGCCGGCTTTCTCGTTCTTCTCAAAGACGGTAACGGTGTAGCCCATGCGGTTCAGCTGGTTGGCGGCGGCCAGGCCCGAAGGACCCGCGCCGATAACAGCCACCTTCCGGCCGTTGCGCTCCGGGGAAACGGGGCGGACATAGTTCTCGCGATAGGCCATTTCGGTAATGGCCGCCTCGTTTTCGCGGTTGGTGGTGGGCTCGTGCAGCGTAAGGTTCAGCACACAGGCCTTTTCGCACAGGGCGGGACAGACACGGCCGGTGAACTCCGGGAAGTCGTTGGTGGAATTGAGCAGGCGGTAGGCCAGCTCGAAGTCTCCCTTGAACACGGCGTCGTTCCATTCCGGCGGGCGGTTGCCCAGCGGGCAGGCCCAGTTGCAAAACGGCACCCCACAGTCCATGCAGCGCGAAGCCTGCTGCCGGCGGTCACTCTCGTTGAGCGTCTGCTCCACTTCCCCGAAGTCCTGGACACGGTCCTGGACCGGCCGGTAACCGGCCTCCTTGCGGGGTATCGACAAAAATGCTTTATAATCTCCCATAGCGCGTCAATATTGAATTTGGAGATGCTGTACCTTTTCGGCCAGAATGCGCAGGCGCTCCTGCTCCAGCACGTGCTTGTATTCTATCGGCGTAACCTTGATAAAGTCTTCCACCGTGCGGGACCAGTCGTCCAGCAGCGTCCGGGCCAGGCTGGAGCCGGTGTAGAGGTAGTGCTGGCGCACCAGTTCCTGCAGTTCCCTGCGGTCCAGCTTGTCGTCCACCAGCGAAATCTCCACCATGTCCATGTTGCAGTAATAGTCGAATTCGCGGGAAGGATCGTACACATAGGCCACGCCTCCCGACATACCGGCAGCGAAGTTGCGGCCCACAGGACCCAGCACAACCACGCGGCCGCCCGTCATGTATTCGCAGCAATGGTCGCCGGCACCTTCCACAACGGCCTTGGCACCGGAATTGCGCACCGCAAAGCGCTGGCCCGCGCGGCCGGCGACGTACATCTCGCCGCCCGTGGCGCCATACAGGCAGGTATTGCCCGCGATAATGTTTTCTTCGGCCTTGTACACGGCCCGTGCCGGCGGACGGATGGCCACCCGGCCACCGCTGAGGCCCTTGCCCACATAGTCGTTGGCTTCTCCCTCCAGGCGCACATTGATGCCCGCTGCCAGGAAGGCGCAGAAGCTTTGGCCGGCCGATCCCTTGAACTTGATGTTCAGGGTGGAATCGGGCAGACCTTCCATGCCGTATTTGGCGGCAATGCGTCCGCTGAGCATGGTGCATACGGCGCGGTCGGTGTTGGCAATCGGGTATTCCAGGCTGATTTCCTCCTTCCATTCGATGGCAGGCTGGGCGGCCTTGATAATCTCCAGATCACGCACGGGCGGGAGCGGATGCAGCGGAGCACCCGACCAGCCGCAGGAACCTTCTTCCCTAAACAGCACGCGGGACAGATCCACCTTCGCCGCCTTGGAAGCGGGATCCACGCTCTTGCGGAGCAGCAGGTCGGTCCGGCCCACCATTTCCGAGAAGCTGCGGAAGCCCATTTCGGCCAGGTATTCCCGCACTTCCTGTGCCAGGTAGGTGAAGTAGTTCACCAGGTAGTCGGCCTTGCCGATGAAGTGTTTGCGAAGCTCCGGATCCTGCGTAGCCACGCCGGTGGGGCAGGTGTTCAGGCTGCACTTGCGCATCATTACGCAGCCCAGCACGATGAGCGGCAGAGTGCCGAAACCGAATTCGTCTGCGCCCAAAAGCGCCATCAGAACCACGTCGCGGCCGGTTTTCAGCTGACCGTCCACCTGCAGGCGCACCTGGCCGCGGAGGCCGTTGCGAACCAGCGTCTGCTGTGCTTCGGACAGGCCGATTTCCGGGCTGATACCCGCAAAGCGCATGGAAGAAGCCGGCGACGCGCCCGTGCCGCCTTCGGCACCGGACACCACAATCAGGTCGGCCTTGGCCTTTGCCACGCCGGCGGCGATGGTACCCACACCGCTCTCCGACACCAGTTTTACGCTGATGGCGGCGGCCGGATTCACATTCTTGAGGTCGAAGATCAGTTGCGACAGGTCCTCGATGGAATAAATGTCATGATGCGGCGGCGGGGAAATGAGCGAGATGCCCGGGATGGAGTTGCGGGTTTTGGCAATAATAGCGTTCACCTTGAATCCCGGCAGCTGGCCGCCTTCACCGGGCTTGGCGCCCTGGGCCACCTTAATCTGGATTTCCTCGGCGTTCACCAGGTATTCGGCCGTTACGCCGAAGCGCCCGGAAGCCACCTGCTTGGTTTTACTGGACAGCGAAACGCCGTCCACTTCCGTATGATAACGCTCGTTGTCTTCGCCGCCCTCGCCCGTATTGGAACGGGAGCCCAGGCGGTTCATGGCCAGGGCAATGGCCTCGTGCGCCTCGATGCTGAGGGCGCCGAAGCTCATGGCGCTAACCACAAAGCGCTTGACTATGCTCTCCACGGGCTCCACCTCGTCTACGGGAACGGGTGTTCCGCGCTTGAAATCCAGCAGGTCCCTGAGGAACAGGAGGTCTCCCTTCCCGTCCACGGCGGCAGTGAATTCCTTGAACTTCTTATAGCTGCCCAGACGCGTGGCCAGTTGCAGCGTAGAGATGGTTTCCGGGTTCCAGGCATGCGGAATGCCGCCTTTGCGATAGTGGAACTGTCCCACATTGGGCAGGAAGTCCGTGCGGGCGGCATCGGCATAGGCCTGTGCATGGAACCACATGGCATCGCGCGCAATGGTTTCCAGGCCCACACCGCCGATGGTGGAACGTTCCGTGCCGAAGTACTCGCGCAGCAGGCCCTCTTCCAGGCCGATGCTTTCGAAAATCTTGGCACCGCGGTAGGAACGGATGGTGGAAATACCCATCTTGGCCATAATCTTCAGCAGACCCTTCTTCATCGCCTCGATGTAGTTGGTGCGGGCCGTGGCGTAGTTCAGCTGGATTTTTCCGCCGTGCGCCAGGCTGGAAATAATGGCAAAGGAAAGGTAAGGGTTAATGGCCGATGCGCCGTAGCCAAGCAGCAGCGCGGCGTGCATGGTTTCGCGGATTTCGCCGCTTTCCACAATAAGGGCCGTCTGCACGCGCTTGCCGGTGGCAATCAGATGATGGTGCACGGCACTCACGGCCAGCAGCGAAGGGATGGGCGCATGCGTCTCGTCCGCGTCGCGGTCGCTCAGGATGATATAGTTCACCCCGTCGTCCACGCACTTTTCGGCCTTCTGGCAGAGTCCCTTCAGGGCCCGGCGCAGATTGGCGGCAGCGGCGGCGGTATTGGCGGCGCACTCGAAGAGCATCGGCAGCTTAACCGTATTGAAGCCCTTGTAGCGAATGTTGCACAGCAGGTCCAGCTGCGTATTGGTAAGGATGGGATGCGGCAGGCGAACCATCTTGCAATTGTCTTCGTCGGGGGTAAGGATGCCCGTACCTACGCGGCCGATGTATTCGAACAGCGACATCACCATCTGCTCGCGGATGGAGTCGATGGGCGGGTTGGTCACCTGGGCAAACTGCTGACGGAAATAGTTGAAAAAGCTTTGCGGACGTTCCGTGAGCACGGCCAGCGGGGTGTCGTTACCCATGGAAGAGGTGGGCTCGCTGCCCTTTTCGCACATCGGCCGGATGGCGCTTTCCACATCCTCGGCCGTGCAGCCGAAGAGGAGTTCCTTGTGCAGGAGATCGGCCTCGTTATGCTCCACCTTGCGGCCGCTGTGCAGGTCTTCCAGCTGGATACGGCCGGCCGACAGCCATTTGCGGTAGGGATGCTCCCGGGCAAGCTGCTCCTTGATGTCGGCATCGTACCAGATCTTTCCTTCCTTGGTGTCCACCAGCAGCATCTTGCCGGGTTCCAGGCGGCCCTTGCACTCGATCTCCGTGGGATCGAAGTCCAGCACACCCACCTCGCTGGCCACTACCAGGAAGCCGCGCTTGGTGATGGTGTAGCGCCCCGGACGCAGGCCATTGCGGTCCTGAATGCCGCCGGCATAGCGGCCGTCGCTGAACAGCAGCGTGGCGGGACCATCCCACGGCTCCATCAGGATGGAATGGTATTCATAAAAAGCACGCAGGTCCTCCGAAATGGGGTTCGTTTCGTCGAAGCTCTCCGGCATCAGCACCGATACAGCCTGCGGCAGGCTGAGCCCGCTGAGGGTGAGGAATTCCAGCACATTATCAAGGCTGGCCGAATCGCTCATTTCCGGCTGTACGATGGGCGTAAGGTCGCCGATATCGCCCAGTGCACCGGAATTGAGCACGCTCTGACGAGCCTGCATCCAGCTCCGGTTGCCCCGGATGGTGTTGATTTCGCCGTTGTGGCAAAGCATGCGGAAGGGCTGTGCCAGGCTCCACTGCGGGAAGGTGTTGGTGGAGAAGCGGGAATGGACGATGGCCATACCGCTGGTGAACCACTGGCTGGTAAGGTCTGTGAAATACTCACGCAGCTGGCGGCTGGTAAGCATACCCTTATACACGATGTTGCGGGTAGAGAGGGAGCACACATAGCAGTCCTCCCCCAAGCGCTCGATATGCTTCCGGATGCGGTAAAGCTTACGTTCCAGATCGGCCTCTTCTATGAATTCGGCGCTGGTCACAAAGATTTGCGCAATGTAAGGTTCGCCCTTGGCGGCCTCTTCGCCCAGGCAGGCGGCGTTCACCGGCACCTCCCGGACATGGCTGAGCACGCAGGATTCGCGTTCAATCTCGGCCCGCATGAACTCCAGGATGCGTTCGCGCTTGCCGGCCTCCTTGGGCAGGAACACCAGCCCGGTGCCATAGCGGCCTTTTTCCGGGACAGGTATTCCCTGCAGGAGAATGAACTCGTGGGGAATCTGGACCATGATACCGGCACCGTCGCCCGACTTGCCGTCGGCTCCTTCGGCTCCACGGTGGCTCATGTTCTCGAGAACAGCCAGGGCGTTATCCACCAGTTCGTGGGTTTTGTCGCCCCGGATGTTTACGACCATACCAACCCCACAGGCATCGTGTTCCGATGCCGGATCGTATAATCCGTATTTCATACTTAACTAGCTGATAAACAAGAGTTCGCGATACTTGGGAAGCGGCCACATCTTGTTGTCCACCACCTCTTCCAGTTTGTCGATGGGCTTGCGCAGGGCGTAGAGGCTTTCGGCAATCTCGTGATAGGCCAGGGCACGCTCGTAGATGTCCTCTATTATGTTGGCCTTCTTGCGGGCTTCCTTCATGGCCGTAGCCTTTACACGCACCTCTTCCACGTATTTGTTGATATCGCCCAGAATGAGCATTTCCGTAGTGCAGCCGTCCAGGTTGCCGAAGATTTCCTTGGCCATGGACACTTCCTTCAGGAGCTTGGCCTTATATTCCAGGGCAGCGGGAACAATGTGGTTCAGGGCCATCCGCACCATAACGCGGGATTCAATCTGCACCTTCTTCACATAGGTTTCCCACTTAACCTCGTTGCGGGCTTCCAGTTCTTTCTGAGTATATACACCCGTCTTGGTAAACATCTCGATGGAAGCGGGTTTGGTGAACTCGGCGAACATCTTGGGCACGTTGGTTTCCACGTCCAGGCCGCGGCGTTCGGCTTCCTTCTTCCACTCTTCGGTGTAACCGTTGCCGTCGAAGCATACGGTATCAATCACCGACTTGATGATGGGCTTGAGGGCGTCCATGATGGCCACGGGGGTCTTCTTGCCCTTGGCGATTTCCTTTTCCACATCGGCCTTGAAAGCGATGAGCTGCTCGGCCACGGCGGCGTTCAGGGTGGTCATGGCACCGGCGCAGTTGGCGCAGGAACCCACGGCGCGGAACTCGAAGCGGTTGCCCGTGAAGGCGAACGGTGAGGTGCGGTTACGGTCCGTATTGTCCACGAATACCTCCGGAATCTCTACCAGGCCAATGCTCTTGCTCTTTTTGCCGGCAATCTCGATGGGCGTGTCGGAAGGAACTTCCAGCAGCTTGTGCAGCACCTCCGTCATGGTGCGGCCCAGGAAGGCCGATACAATTGCGGGCGGGGCTTCGTTGGCGCCCAGACGATGGGCGTTGGTAGCGCTGGCGATGGAGGCCTTGAGCAGGGCATTGTGCTTCTGCACGGCCGCCAGCACGTTCACGAAGAAGGTTACGAACTGCAGGTTGCCCTTGGCGTCCTTGCCGGGAGCCAGCAGCTGCGTGCCCTTGTCCGTACCCAGCGACCAGTTGTTGTGCTTACCGGAACCGTTTACCCCCTCGAAGGGTTTCTCGTGCAGCAACACAACAAATCCGTGCTTGCGGGCAATGCGGTTCATCAGATTCATTACAATCTGGTTCTGGTCGTTGGCCAGATTGGTTTCCCCGTAGATGGGGGCCAGTTCAAACTGGTTGGGGGCTACCTCGTTATGGCGGGTTTTGATAGGAATTCCAAGCCGGTGGCCGGCAAACTCCAGGTCACGCATGAAGGCGGACACACGCGGCGGGATGGCGGCGAAGTAATGGTCGTCCAGCTGCTGGTTCTTGGAGGAATTGTGGCCGAAGAGGGTGCGGCCGGTGATCATCAGGTCTGTGCGGGCGGAATAAAGGCCTTCGTCCACCAGGAAATACTCCTGCTCCCAGCCCAGATAGGAATAGACCTTGGAAACGGACGGGTCGAAGTATTTGCAGATGGGAACAGCCGCATCGCTCACAGCCTTGAGGGCCTTCTTGAGCGGGGTCTTGTAGTCCAGTGCCTCGCCCGTGTAGGAAATGAATACAGTGGGAATACAAAGTGTATCGTCCAGGATAAAGACCGGAGACGTAGGATCCCAGGCGGTGTAGCCGCGAGCCTCGAAAGTGGCACGGATGCCGCCGCTGGGGAAGGACGATGCGTCCGGCTCCTGCTGGGCCAGCATCTTGCCGTCGAAGGTTTCGATGACGCCGCCCTTGCCGTCGTAGTCAATCAGGGAATCGTGCTTTTCGGCAGTGCCTTCCGTAAGGGGCTGGAACCAGTGGGTAACATGGGTAACGCCATGCTCCATGGCCCATTCCTTCATGCCGCGGGCTACACCGTCGGCCGTCTTGCGGTCCAGCGGTTTGCCGCCTTCGATGCAGTCCAGAAGCGCCTGGAGGCTGTCGGCATCCAGATACTTGCACATCTTCTTGCGGTCGAACACCAGTTCGCCAAAATAATCGGAAGTCTTACCAGCGGGGACTTCTGCCGGAACCTCTTTACGTTCAAAGGATTCCTTGACTAAATCAAATCTGTCCATAACGAAAACACTTATAATTAAACTAACTAACTGGCAAAAAAAGAGGCTGATCCCTTCAGGACCAGCCTTATTCTATTAATAAATATTTGCTTCTTCAATGATGTGCCGCATACGGCTGGAATTTATACGCACAAAGAAGCGCCCGGGACCTGCTGGTTCTGGGAATTCTGCTCCTGCTGCTGATTATAAAGGGCGAACTTCACTACTTGCTAATCAAATTCCGAGTGCAAGATACGAACAATTTTCGGGAATGCAAGGATTTTTTTAATTTTTTTCAAAAGTCCTATTTGCTCCCTTTTTGAGGGTATTTCAGAAATTTTCGCACTTTTTATAAATTTTTATTGCAAATCAATAAATAATTACTATCTTTGCACAAGAAACCAAAACTAAAAACTGCTATGATCGCATCTTGGTGGGCTGGACTCAGCCTTATTATGAAAATCCTCTGGGGAGTGACCCTTGCGGCTTCGCTCATTTTCATTATCCAGAGCATCATGACTTTTGTGGGAGCCGATGCCGACTCCAACTTTGACGTGGACGTGGATACCACCCTGGACGGGGCCGACCTTTCCAATATAGAAGGAGGCTCCAACCTGTACACCTTCCGCAACTTCGTCAATTTCCTGCTGGGCTTCGGCTGGAGCGCCATACTGCTGCAAGGCAGTATCACCTCTACCGGCGTGCTCATTATAGTGTCCGTCCTCATCGGCGTTGCCCTGGTGGCCTGCGTGATGTACCTGTTCAAATGGCTGGCCGGCATGCAGCAGAGCGGCAACATCAACCTGCAGAAATCGGCCGCAGGCTGCGAAGGCAAGGTGTATCTCACCATTCCCGCCAACCGCAGCGGCGCCGGGAAGGTGCAGATTACCATCAACGGAGCCGTGCGCGAATACGATGCCGTTACGGAGAGTGAGGAAGCCCTCAAGACCGGCGCTTCCATCCGCGTGGTGGACGTAATTGACTCCGGTACCCTTTTAGTGGAAGAAACAAATACTTATACTATTTAATATGAACCAGCTGTATCTCATCCTTATCATTGTGGCCGTGGTGTTCGTCACGCTGGCGGCCATCCTCAAGCGCTATCGCCGCTGCCCGTCCGACAAAATCCTTGTCATCTACGGTAAAACCGGCAAGAACGCTACCGGTTCCATTTCCAGCGCCCGCTGCATCCACGGCGGTGCCGCCTTCATCTGGCCTGTATTCCAGGATTATGCCTTCCTGGACCTCAAGCCCATCAGCATTGAATGCAACCTTACCAACGCCCTGTCCAAGCAGAACATCCGCGTAGACGTTCCCTGCCGCTTCACCGTGGGTATCTCCACCGAGCCGGAGAACATGACCAACGCCGCCGAGCGTCTGCTGGGCCTGAGCGTAGACAGCATCCAGAACATCGCCACGGATATCCTCTTCGGCCAGCTGCGTCTGGTGATTGCCACCATGGACATCGAGGAAATCAACGCCGACCGCGATAAATTCCTGGCCAATGTATCCACCAACGTGGAGGCCGAACTCCGCAAGATAGGCCTCAAGCTCATCAACGTGAACGTCACCGATATCCGCGATGAATCCGGCTATATCGAGGCCCTGGGTAAGGAAGCCGCCGCCAAGGCTATCAACGACGCTAAGAAGTCCGTGGCCGAGCAGAACCGTTACGGTGAAACCGGTAAGGCCATGGCCGACAAGGATACCCGTATCAACGTGGCTGCCGCCGACGCCGATGCCGTAAAGGGTGAAAACAGCGCCAAGATTGAGATTGCCAATTCCGACGCCCTGCGCCGCCAGAAGACCGCTGAGGCCGACCGCGTGGCTGTGGCCGCCGAAAAGGTGCAGGCCGCCAAGGCCCTGGAAGAAGCCTACCAGAGTGAGCGCGACGCCGAACTGGCCCGTGCCGAGCGTGAGCAGGCCACCCAGAAAGCCAACATCGTGGTTGCCGCCGAAATCGACAAGCAGAAGAAGATCATCGAGGCCGAAGCCGAAGCCGAACAGATCCGCCGCAAGGCCAAGGGTGAAGCCGACGCTATCTTCGCCAAGATGGACGCCCAGGCAAAGGGTATGCTGGAAATCCTCACCAAGC
>CAMJKI010000030.1 GCA_946406355.1 uncultured Bacteroidales bacterium
AGAACAATGTGATTACCCTCACCTGCAAGGTGGACGAGAACACCACCTTCGTTGACGAGATGACGGTCGGTTTCATCGACGATGAGAACATCCACTGTCTGTATCGGCGCACGCTGTATCAGGACGGCAGGACGCTTCCCTATCCGTCCATGAATCTCGAGCTCAAGAAGCAGGAAAAGACACCGGTCAATTACGGGTCCTACATCCTGGGTACCTGGGAGGGATACGCTATCAGTGAGCGTTCAGAGTATGACGACGGCCAGGCACATCGCTGGAAGTATGATGACAAGTTATCCTTTACTTACTATGTGAAGGACGGTGACAACTGGGTGCCCAGCACAAATACCTTAAACGAGTACTGCATTGACGGCCGCCTGCTCCTCACACGTTGGGTTGACAACGGCGTCGAGTACCGCGAGTGGTGGGAAATCATGTCCATGGACAAAGAGACCATGATCTGGAGCGCCATCCGCCAGGACGAATACGGCCAGCGCTATACGGCCGCCTTCGCCCTGACCAGAATTGAATTATGGAAGGAATAGCTTTATAGTCTTTTGCGGGCCGGGGCGGGAGCCCCTGCCCGTAACAAATTAAAAAAACAACGATGAAGAGACTCTTGTTGTTATTTGCCGTTTTATTTTTGGTCTGCGGATGCAGACAGGTGCCGCCGTTGACTTTCCAGGCCGGCACCTACGAGGTAACCACCCCGGGGCATAACGGCGATATACGCCTAAGTGTCTCTTTCAGCGATTCGTGTATCACGGATATAAAGGTGCTGGATCAGCGCGAGACGCCCAATGTCGGAGACGTCGTGTTCGATCGGTTGATTCCGCAGATCATTCAGGCAAACGGCCTGGGCGTCGACGCCGTTTCGGGCGCTTCCGTGACCAGCCGCGCGCTGCTGGACGGCGTGATGGCGGCGGCAGAGCAGGCGAAGGTCTCCGACCCCCAGCGTTTCCGGACTCAGGCTGCGTCCCAGAAGAAGGCGAAAGCCGTGGAAGGCACCTGGGACGTGGTCGTCGTGGGCGCCGGCGGTGCCGGCCTGGCAGCAGCCGCCGAAGCCGCCCAGCTGGGCAACTCGGTGCTGGTGATTGAGAAGAACGCCGAGATGGGCGGCAACACCCTGGTCTCCGGCGGCATCTTCCAGTGCGTGATGCCATACCTGGTCTGGGAGCCGGCCCGTCCCGAAGCGACAGAAGGCGTGGGCTACGACGGGGTGAGTTATCCGAAGACGAAGTCCGGCCCCGGCTGCATCAACGAACTGGAAACCATCCTCCGGTGGGAAGAGAAGCCTTTCGACGAGGCCTATTATACCACGCACGCGTTCGAGCCGGGCGACATCGCCGAACTGGCACGCCATGGCGTGCACAGCGAGTATCTCCCTGTTCTTCAGGACCTGAAGAAAGAGATCACGGACTATATGGCCTGGGCCCGCCCGAAACTGGCCCGGGGCGTACTGGAAACGGACCTGGCACTGTTCTCGACCCAGAATCTGCACATCTTCCAGACCTACTACGGCGGCCTGCGCCAGAGCGCCGACAAGACGGAATGGGTCTACAGCGACCTGCGCATGGCGCGCCAGATTGTGGAGAAGGGGCAGGAACTCAAGCCCTGGCTCTCCGCGATGGGCGTGAGCTTCCTGGAGCGGCAGATCATCATCGTCGGCGCCCTGTGGTTCCGCGGCAACAAGATGCTGGGCGCCGACATCGATACGGACGGTGACGGCATCACCGAACACTACGACGGCAACTTGGGTGCGTACATTATGGCACCCTACACGACTTTTATCCGGGCCAACAAGGGAAACCGCCTCATGACCTCGACCGCCGCGCGGGATCTCATCGTGCGGGGTGGGCGCGTCCGGGGCGTCAAGGCCTTGATGGATGACGGTACTCCCGTGACCGCATTCGCCCGCAAGGGCGTCATCGTCGCCACGGGAGGATACGCCGCCAACATCCGCAAAGTAATGGAAACAAACCGTTTCTGGGACAGTCAGTACCTGACTGCCGGCATGGCCACGACCAACCCCGCCTCCCAGCAGGGAGACGGCCTGGACATGGCGCAGCGCGTGGGCGCGGCCCTGACGGGCATGGGCTGGACGCAGCTGATGCCGCTGTCCTACATCGACAACGGCAAGCTCGCCTTCGGCAGCGTGTCGGATGCCGTGTTCATCAGCCCCCGAAACGGCCGGCGCTTCGTGGATGAATCCCAGGAGCGCGACGTGCTGTCGGTGAAGATGTTCGAGAACGGCATCCAGCTCCAGGGTAAGCAGGGCGTGTACCTCTACATCGGCGGCGAAGAGACCACCGAGCCCAACGAGGTACGCAGCATCGATATCCCCGGTAAGCAGTATGCCCGCACCCCGGCGCAGCTGCCCGAGCTGCTGGAGACGCTCCAGGTCCCGGTGAGCGCCGAGGCCGTCCTGCAGGCCATCCGGGAATACGACCAGGCCATCATGGCAGGCCGGGAGCCCGCCGACGTGGGCAAGCGTTACGCCACCTCCATCATCGGCCGGGCTCACCGCCGTGCAGACGGCACCTACGACATGTCCACCTACTCGCTCGACGATGCCGTGCTCACTGTCCGTGTGCTGGCGCCGGCTACCCATCACACGATGGGCGGTTTGCTCGTGGATGAGAGCCGCCACGTCCTGAATAAGCACGGCAAGCCCATACCGGGACTGTATGCCGCAGGCGAAGTAACGGGCGGCATACACGGCGGCAATCGACTGGGCGGCAATGCCCTCACCGAGATTCTGGTTTCGGGCCGCATAGCCGCCGCCAGCGTTACACACGACGGGACAAACTAACAGAAATAAACACGCAACAATGAAGAAAATCCTCATGGTGCTCGCCGCCACTCTTATCTGCAGCACCTGCCTTTTCTCGTCCTGCCAGAAGGACGTAGGGCCTGATGTTCCCGCTACGCTTTTGGTCAAGGCTGCCGGCGAGACGGCCTCCAAGACCTACAGTTCCGATTACTCTTACGATAATCAGGGACGATGCATCAAGGAGGCTTATTCCGATCCTTCGGAAACGGTTACAGACACGTATTCCTATTCCGAGGATCAGATTATCTGGGTGAGGGACGTGAAAAGCGAGGAGGATGGGGATTACACCAACCGGATGATCATTGAACTGGACAATCAGGGCCGATTCAAAAAAGGGGTGGATGAAGGTAAAGAACGTTCTTTCTTTTATGACGGAGACGGCCATCTGATCAAGGATGCTACGGTGTATGCCGACGCCCCTTCTAATATTTCAGAACAGGAGTTTGTGTGGAAGGACGGTGATATGCTCAAGCACATCGCGACATTTGAAGTTGGAAACATCCATTCCACCTCTACGACTGAGTACACCTACGGAGAAAAACCCTACCAGTTGCATCCGCAGGATGGGTTTATTCTGTGGAACGGTATCGTTTTCACCCGTGCCCTTGGCAAGATGCCTGTCCACCAGCCCGTCTCTTGCAGCGTCACCACGGTCAGAAACATCGGCGGCAAGATTTCTACCATCGTCAAGACAAAGAGCTTTGATTACCAGTACGATGCAAATGGCCGTATAGTGGGAGTCGATATCTTCGTCAACGAGGATATCAGCCCTGACACCAAACTGACTTTTATATGGAAATAACAAATAAACCAAACCCTATCATGAAAACGAAACAACACTGGACGCTCCCTGCTGGAGTTACTTCAAAACCCCGTCTGACACACGTCAGATGGGGTTTTTTATATAAAATGCCCTGGCGAATCTTACGGCGCTGGTATTGGAAACCCAGGCCACAGGCAATAAGGCCTTCGCAACTCAGTTTGAAGACAAGTACTCAAAACGAAGCGAAGATTACAATGAGCTATAATCTGCGAAAACTAATCGTAAAACGCGGATGGGGGTGTCCCGGCCCTGGTCGGGATCTACTACGGTTTCTCCCGTGGGGACAAAGCCGCACTTTTCCATTACGCGGCCCGAGGCCGGGTTGTCTATGAAGTGTCCGCTGATAAGGGACTTGACATCCGTGGTTTTGCGTATGTGGTCAATCATCAGCTGCAGCGCCTCCGTGCAGATTCCTCGGTTCCAATAGGGCTTTCCTACCCAATAACCGGTCAGGGGCTCATTCTCCCGCGCAGGAAGATTACAGTTGCAGGACGGCCCGTAACCCATGGCGCCGATGGCCTCGCCGGTCTCTTTCAGCACTATCGCCCAGGTGTTTGTGGCGTCATGGAAAACCGTGCGGATGATCTCCAGGCTCTCCTCTATGCTTTTGTGCGGGGGCCAGCCGGCACGGGGCCCTACTTCCGGATCGCTGGCGTATTTGTACAGCGCCGCGGCATCGCTTTCCAACCAGGGGCGCAACAGAATTCTGTCGGTTTCCAACATCTTGTTTATCGTTTGAGCCAGTGCTCCTTGAGCCACTCGCGTACGGGCAGGTCATAAGCCTTCAGAAGGCCCCATGCCATCAGAATGGCCATGGTTACCACGCCGGCACCTACGGCAATATGCTGCCACAGCGGAGCGTCGGGATGCTGGGCTACCCAGTCCATCTGCATGTAAATGAGCGGGTAATGCGTAATGTAAATGGGATAGGAAATATCCCCCAGCCATTTGCAGATGGCGGTGCTCTTGGGGTCGGTGGTCTTTGAACCGGCGCCGGCCAGCACTATCAGCGGGAACAGTACCAGGATACACAGGGCCTGGAATGCGCCGTCGACTACGCCCATTTTGCCGCCGATGTTGGGCATGGCCAGCAGTACCACAATGGCCAGTCCGCACCACCAGAAGCCGCCTTTCAGGTGAATGGGCGATCCGCTGGGATTATCGGCCGTGCGGCGTCCGGGAAGGATGCGCGAAATGAGCAGACCGCACAGGAACGGGTACAGCAGCCGCGTAAAGGCAATGTAAATCTGGTCCGGCATCAGGCTCCAGCCGCCAATGACGGTGTAATGCGGCTCCTCAAACAGGCCGAAGATATTCCAGCCCAGCGTTACGTCCAGCGTAAAGAAGGCACAGCACAGCGCTAGGACGGCCAGTGCAATCTTGGGCAGGCGCCGCAGCACAAAGGCATACAGGATGTTGCCGATATACTCCAGCGTAAGCGTCCATACCGGACCGTTGAACGAGTTCATCTCGGCCCAGCCGCGGATATCCAAACTGTTCGGGCACGGAATAATGAGCAAGCCCAGCACCAGGCACAACAGGAACTTCCAGGGCTCTACCTGCTGCGTAAGAGGGAATGCGTTTCCGGCAAAGAAGAACAGGGCGGCGCCCACCAGTGTGCCTGCAATCACCATGGGATGCAGGCGGGTGAGACGGCGTTTGAAAAAGCCCCAGGTGGTCATGCGGTCCCAGCGGTCGTCGTAGGCATAACCCACCACAAAGCCGGACAGCACAAAGAAGAAATCCACCGCCAGATAGCCGTGGTTAACTATCTGATAGGCAGGACCTTTGCTATAAGTCTCAAAAATGTGGAAAAGGACCACCATGAGTGCGGCCACGCCGCGGAGCCCGTCCAATATCTCGTAACGGGGTTTGGATTCCAGGTATATGTTTGCTTTCGTCATATTGCAAAAATACAGTATATTCGTAAATTTGCAATTGCTAAATTCGATTATTTTCCATGAATGCCGTTGCAGCGCTTCTGAAAAAATGGGCCGATACCAGCCTGGTCCTCCGCATTCTGGTGGGACTGGTGATAGGTGCCGTCCTGGGCCTGGTGGCTCCGGGATGGACCTGGCTGGGCATGCTGGGAACCATTTTTGTGAGTGCGCTCAAGGCCATCGCACCCGTGCTGGTGGCCATTCTGGTAACGGCTTCCATCGCCAGGGCCGGCGGCGGACTGGGACCCCGCTTCCGGACGGTTATCGCCCTGTATGTGGTAAGTACCTTATCGGCCGCGCTGGTGGCGGTGGCCGGAAGCAGTTTCTTCCCCGTTACGCTGCAGCTGCAGGACGCCGCACAGGGGAGTGCACCCAGCGCACTCACAGACGTTTTCACGAATCTCCTCACCAATATGGTGGCCAATCCGCTGGCCTCCATTGCTTCGGCCAATTATATAGGCATCCTGTTCTGGGCCATCCTGCTGGGGCTGGGGCTCAAGAAACTGGCTTCGCCCGGCACCATCCGGGTAATAGCCGACCTGGCCGATGTGGTGGCGCTGGTGGTAAAGTGGGTGATCCAGTTTGCTCCGTTCGGCATCCTGGGCCTGGTGTTTTCGGCCGTTTCGGAGAACGGTCTGGACATTTTTACCACTTACGGAAAGCTCATCCTGCTGCTGGTGGGCTGCATGCTCTTCAATACGCTGCTGCTCAACCCGCTGTGGTCTTTCCTGGCCACCCGGAAGAATCCCTATCCGCTGCTATGGAACTGCCTGAAAGTGAGCGGGCTCAATGCCTTCTTCACCCGTTCTTCGGCCGCCAATATCCCCATCAACATGGCCCTGTGCAAGAAGATGGGGCTGGACGAGGATTTTTACTCGGTGAGCATACCCCTGGGTGCCACCATCAACATGAACGGCGCGGCCGTTACCATCACGGTAATGACCCTGGCCGTGGCCCATACTTTGGGCGTGGAGGTGGGTTTTGTGAGTGCGCTGCTTCTTAGCGTCATTTCCACCCTGGGTGCTTGCGGCGCTTCCGGCGTGGCGGGCGGTTCGCTCCTGCTTATCCCCATGGCCTGCTCTTTCCTGGGCATCGGCAACGATGTGGCCATGCAGGCGGTGGCGGTGGGCTTCATCATCGGCGTAATACAGGATTCCGTAGAAACGGCGCTCAATTCCAGCGGAGACGTATTTTTCACGGCCACGGCCGACTTCCGGGACCGGCAGCGCAGCTGAATCAGTCAGCCTTGGTAACGATGGCGGTCATGCCGGGCATCAGATGGGGATGCGGCGGCAGGGTGGCCTCCAGATGCACCATGCCGTTCTTTTCCACCACCGGGCTGATGGCCGAAACCACGGCCTCGTGCACCTCGGAGGGGTAGGCTACGGAAATTACCTGAATCCTGGCGCCTTGCTGGAATTTCTGCAGTTCGTTTTCCAACACGTCAAAGCACACTTTCAGGTGCTCGGTGTCCACAATATAGAAGAGCGGAACGCCGGGGGTGGCGGCGCTGTACAGCGTGGCCTCTATGCGGCTCACAGCCCCCGTGAGGGGAGCGGTGATGGTGCAGTAGCTGAGTTCGTGCTCCAATTGCCGGAGAGAGGCCTGTGCGGTATTGTAGCCGCTGTTGATACGGGCCTGGCGCTTGATTTCCTCGGGAGCGTTTTCCAGTTCCTGGCGCTTGTAACCCTGGCCCATGAGGATGGCCTGGTACTGATATTCGGCCTTTTCCAGTTCGGCCTTGTTGCGGGCAATCTTGTCGTTCAGTACGTCCTGGCTCAGCCGGACGACCACTTCGCCTTTGCGCACCCGCTGTCCCAGCACAAGGTCGAAGCTTACTATCTGCTCGCTGATGCGGCTGTAAACGGGCACTTCGGTTACGGCCTGGATGGTTCCCTTGCTGGAGAATCCTTCGGCCGCAATGGTGCGCTGCAGGTTCTGCTCCGGAGCCGTCTGTTCCACGGCGGGAGTCTGCTGGGCGGCTGGCTCCGCGGCGGGGGCCGAAGAGCGGGATTGGCAGGCTGTTAGGGCGGCTGCAAGGGTTATGAGGAGTAGGGGCCTATTCATACTGCGTAAGAGTTAACAAGTGATAGTAGGTGGTCCAGTAGCCGGCCAGGGCCGAAAGGTGCTGGTTGTAGGCGTTGTCGCGGCGGCTCTGCGCCAGGGAGTAGGTGTTGATGTCGCAGAGGCCGTTGGCATAGTTTTCGGCCGTGAGCTCAAAGACATCGTCGGCCAGGGCAACGGCCTCCCCGGTGCTCACAAGGAGCTGCTGGTGCGAGCGCAGGTTGTCCAGCGTGGTGCGCACGTCCTCTTCCAGGGCGCGTTCTGCTTCCCGGAGAGCCTGCGCCTCCCGGTCTGTCCAGGCCGATGCGGCGGCGTGGCCCTTCCTGGCGGCACCGTGGTCCATAATGGGAACGCTTAAGGTTACGGCACCTATCATATACAGCTGGGGATCCTTGAATGTGCCGAAGAAGTTGGAGTTGAGCTGCTGCATGCCGATGTTCAGGTCCACGCCCAGCTTGGCGCCCCGCTCCCGGCGGGCTTTATCCTGCTGCTGGCGGGCTTCGGATAGCGCTGTCTGTTGTTGCTGGATGGCCGGGCTGTTGGTGCGGGCTAGGTCCAGGAAGTCCTCGTCGGTGAGGGCCAGCTGCCGGGTAAGGGTGGGAACGGTGAGGCGGCTGCCTTCCGGGAGGTCTTCCGTACGGAGGTAGGAAGCCAGCGATTCGCGCGCCAGCTGCTCTTCATTGCGGGCGCTGTGGAGCGCATTGGCGGCGTTCAGCCGCTGCAGTTCCAGCGAGCGGAGTTCGGCCAGGGATACCATGGCAATGCTGGCTTTTTCCTTGGCGATGGCGTACAGCGTATCGGCCGTTTGCTGGTTGCGTTCGCACATGTCCAGCATTCCCTGTGCACAGGCCAGGCGGAAGAAACGGCGGGTAGCTTCTTCGGCTATTAGGCGCAGCTGGTAATTCAGCTGCTTGCGGGCGGTTTCCAGCTTCTGGTCTTCTATGATTCTTTCCCAGCGATAGGGATTGTAGCCCAACAGGGACTGCTGGTAGCCCATTACCAGCGGCGTGGTTACAAACTCTCGCGGCATGTCTCGCTGGTCGTTGCGGAAGTATTCGCTCCAGAGGGCCTGGCTGCCCACATAGGCGTCTCCGCCCAGTCCCAGAACCTTTTGCGTGAGCATCAGCTGGGCACTGGTAGAGAAGCGGTTGAAGTTGCGGATATACACGTAATCCCGGGCCGGGTCCGTGACCATTTTAAGGTAGTTGGGCGTGAGCCTCAGCTCCAGCTGGGGCTTTCTCAAAGCCTCGAAGCGGGCAAACTGCTGGGCGTGGTATTCGTATTCGTATCGGCTCTGGAAAGCGGCAATGGTGCTGTCCTGGGCCAGTTGAATCACCTGCTCCAGGCTCTGCGCCTGGCAGAGCAGCGGGAAACTGCAGAGAATACTTAGCAAGAACTTTCTCATACCGTCTGCCGTTTAATGATCTCACTGAAGAATCCTCCCTTGGCCATAAGCTCGTCGTAACTGCCGTCTTCGGCCACCTTGCCATCGGCCAGGACGATGATGCGGTTGCACTGGCGGATGGTACTCATCCGGTGCGCAATGGTAATGCGGGTGCATTTCATCTTGGCCAGGTTTTCTGCAATGGTATGCTGGCTGATGTTGTCCAGGGCCGATGTCGCCTCGTCCAGGAACACGATGCGGGGCTTGCGGATAAGGGCGCGGGCCATGAGGATGCGCTGGCGCTGACCGCCCGAGACGCCCTGTCCGTCGGCCGTGATGGGCGTTTCCAGGCCCAGGGACATGCCTTCGATGTCTTTGTCCAGGGCTGCATTGCGGGCGGCTTCCCAAACCTCTTCGTCGCTGTACCAGTCGTTGCCGAAGAGGATATTGTCCCGGATGGTGCCTTCTACCAGCTGGCCGTCCTGCAGGCAGATGCTTACGCAGTAGCGGCGGAGGCTGGGTTTGTTGATCTCTTCCAAATTGTGTTCGTCGTAGAAGATGGAGCCGCTTTCGGCCTGTTCAAAACCCAGCAGCAGGCGCACCAGCGTAGATTTTCCGCAGCCGGAGGGGCCCACAAAGGCCACGTAGTCTCCGGGATTGATGTGCAGGTCCAGCCCGTCAAAAATGTAGGGCATGTTCTCCGAGTAGCGGAACTTGAGCCCGTTCACATCAATTTTGCCGCTCACATTCTTCAGGAGCACATTACCGGCCTGGGCTTCCGACTGCGCCTCCAGGATGGGGGAGCAGAGTCGCAGTTCCGGTCCCAGCACCGCCACGTCCTTGGTAATACGCTCGAAATCTTCTACGGCGCGCACGGCCAAGGTGAGTACGCTGCAGTAGGCAATGTAGTCCGACAGCCCCAGCCCGTAGTGCCAGGCGGCCAGCATGGTAACCAGCAGCGGTACCAGGCGGAAATTGTAGCTGATGGAATTGCCGATGCTGAACATGGCCGGATATCGGCTGCCATTGGGCTCGGAGGGCTCGTAGGCCACCGCCCAGTGGCGGAAGGCCCTGATTTCGGCTCCGTTGGTACGGATCTTCTGGGCGCCGGAAACCAGGTTATAGATAACGCCGGTGAGCCTGGAGGCACTCTCATTGGCGCTGTTCTGGACGTTTTTCCTGAAGTAGTAAACGCTGTAAATGGCCAGCAGGTACAGGGCAATTACCAGAATACCTGTCCACAGCAGGGGACCGCCGTAGGTAAAGAACTGGAAGAACATCACGGCCGTGAATACCAGCGAAAGGATGGTGGAGAGCATGTCCTCCGTGAGTTTGGTGAACAGCCTTGCCACGGACAGCACGCGGTTGGAGAGGTCTCCGGGCGCATATTGCTTGAAGAAGGTGGTGGGCAGCATCAGGAGCCGGGCCATCAGGGGAGCCTGCATGGCGTACTCCGTTTTGTCTTTCATTCTTACCACCAGGTAGTTGCGGGACAGTTGCACCGTTACCAGGCCGGCCGCGGCGCTGAAAAGCAGCACGGCAATGGGGGTGAGCTGGGCGGCGTCGCCGGAAGGAATGACTTCGTTGAACAGCAGCTTGCAAATGTAAGGCGTAACCATGGTGAGCAGCACCACGCCCAGGCAGGCCAGAAAACCGCAAATGTAATCGAAAACGTTTAGCTGGCGGAGCGCATACCCCAGGAAGGAAGAAAGAGAGATTTTCCCGCCGGGAAGGGGATAGCAAAGGGAGAATGCCTCCGGCTTAAGGAACTTGCTGTCTTTTCGGGCCGAACAGTGCTTTCCCGAGGAAGGATGGACAAAGGTATAATCTGCAAAGCCGGGAGACAGGATTACCGGCTGGTCTTCATCGGCCGTAAAGGCAAGGAGCTTTCCCGAGCATCGGGCCCACCAGTTGCCTTCCAGTTGTACCGGACTGAAGAAAATCTGGTGCCGGTAGAACAGTTCTTCCAGCTGATCCAGGTCGGTGGGAATCTCCCGCTGCCGGGTGAACTTTTCCCACATCTTCCGGTCTATCATGGCGCGGAAGATGTCGGCCGACTGGTTCAGGGCCTGGCGGTCGCCCTCAATACGCTGTACGAGCTGCTCGAAGAAAGGATTGTTCATACATCAGGCGTATTTAAGGAGTTCCCGGTACAGGCCTTCCTGCTGCGAAAGCTCGTCGTGCGTGCCCTGCTGCAGCAGTTGTCCGTGTTCCATTACAAAGATGCGGTCGCAGTCCCGGATGGTACTGAGACGGTGGGCGATGAGAACCAGCGTGATGCCCAGGCAGCCGATATGCTGCATCACCAGCTCCTCGGTTTTGGGGTCCAGGGCCGATGTGCCCTCGTCCATGATAAGGATGGAAGGGTCTTTGGCCAGGGCGGTGGCAATCTCGATGCGCTGCCGCTGGCCGCCGCTGAAGTTCTTTCCGTTCTCTGAGAGAAGGGCGTGGTAGGCGCCCGGGCGTCCGGCAATATCTTCGTGGATTTGGGCGTCGTGGGCGGCCATTACCATGGAGAAATCCTCGATGGACTCGTCCCACATTTTGATATTGTCGGCAATTGGGCCTTCAAAAAGGGTAATGTCCTGGTTTACCACCGACAGGGAGTTGTTCTTGACGGCACGGTCCAGTTTCTGTACCGGAATGCCGTCCAGCAGCACTTCTCCTTCCCAGGGCTCGTAGAGGCCGGAAATGAGTTTGGCGATGGTGCTCTTTCCGCAGCCGGAGAAGCCCACAAAAGCCACCCGCTCTCCCGGGGCAATCTTGAGGGAGAAATTCTTGAGCACGGGCGGGTTGTTGCGGTCGTAGCCGAAGGTAACGTTGCGCAGTTCCACTTCTCCGCGGAGCTTGGGACAATCCGGCAGGGCGTCTGTGCTTGAAAGCGTGAGGGAGTGGCCTTCACTGGCCGCCTCCACTTCTTCCAGGCGCTCCATGGCGGCGTGGGAGCGGTAAATCTCCTGCGTGGAACCGACCACCGAGTTGATGGGGAAGGTGATGCTGGTGGCCAGGGCCTGCGAGGCCAGCAGCATACCGGGCGTGAGTTCTCCCTGCAGGATATACCAGGCACCCAGGCACAGGATGAGGGCATTGCACAGATTGAGGACCAGCAGCGGGAGGGAGCCGATGCTCATGGTGCCCATGGTGGTTTTTACCCGGGCGTTGAGGGCTTTCACGTAGGTGTCTTCCCACTTGGAGAAGAAAATGCGCTCTCCTCCCATGGACTTGATGGTTTCCATGTTTTTGATGCCCGTCATGGTGACGCCCTGCAGGCGGGCGTCGGTTTCTTCCGAGCCTCTGGCCCTCTTTTTAATGGTACTGGCCGTGGTTCTCATCACTACTACCAGCAGAATCATGGAGAGCAGCACCACCAGGCCCAGTTTCCAGCTGTACATTACCAGCAGCCAGGCGCAGATGATGGGGCGCAGTATAAGCACCAGGGCGTAGGAAAAGTGGTCCATGGCCACGCCTATGTTCTTGATGCTGGAATAGCGGGCCACCAGTTCACCGGCCGAAAAACGGTCGATGGCGCTCATGGGCAGTTCCAGCAGATTGAGGACGTAGCGTGAGGAGGAGGTAATTCCCAGTTTGGCGAATTCCCGCCGGCGGAGGGGATTGAGCAGCAGCCAGATAAAGAGCTCCAGCACAAAAAGCATCCCGTAGAAAATCATCAGGGGCGTGAACCATTCGGGGTTTTTGTGCGTGATAATATTATCGGTATATACCTGCTGGAAAAAAGGCGGCAGCAGGTAGGAGGCCATGTCTCCAATCAACAGCAGGAAGGTGACCAGGAAGAAACCCTGGCACCCCCGGTTGAAACGCCGTATGAGTGTGGCGGTGGTCATTCGGCCCTTAACTTTAAGGCGCGGAACCAGGTTCTGGCACCTTCAAACAAGTATTGGAACATGCTGCGGCGGCGCGTTTCGCTTAGCACCGAGCAGTAGGTGCCCACATTCATGCTAACATCTTCCGGCTGGCCGAAGGACCAGTCATACAGGGAAGGATCGTCCGGGGAGGGGAGCAGATCGATCTGCACCTGGTACATCATTTCCCCGGAGGAGAGCAATCGGCCGGCCATCTCCTCGTTTTTGAGGGTCTGGCGCACCTCGCTGGCCGAAACGGGATAACGGTCTATGCGCGTTACGCGGCCTTTGACATAGCCTATCTCGTCTCTCTTTTCATCCTCCGGCCATACCTGGGCGGACATGCCTTCCCGCAGGTCCCGCTGGCCGGCGTTGTCTATGTAGGCTATGAGCATGGAGCGCTGCGTCTGGCCCTGGTTGCCGCTTACCACGCTGATGATGGGCTCGAAGGCTTCGAAGGGCTCGTTGTCCACTTTGGTACTGATAACCGTTCCCTCCACGGTGCTGGTAAGGATGCTGTAGCTGTCTTCTACCGAAATGAGGGCTACGGACTGTCCCTTGCTCACATGGTCTCCGCTGTGTACGAAGATGGTTCTTACCATGCCGCGGTTGGGAAGCGATACGTCCGTGGTGCCTTCCGAGGGGAAAACCACGCCGCTGTAATACACCTTGTCGGAGACGGTACCCAGGAACCCCCACACGAAGAACGCCCCTATGAGCAGCAGGGCGGTTAAGGCAAGAAGATATGTAGGTAATGCCGTTACCTTGAGGGTGCTGCCTATCTGGTTGGGTGACTGCAGCCTTTGCCGGCGGCTGTCTTGGGAGAGGGGGTTTTGGTTTGTCATACACAAATATAACCACGCTAACTGGTTATTGCAAATAAATCGGGCAGAACCTGTCCCCTTTGCCCCTTTGGGGGAATTACGTAAAAATATTAAAAATAAAAATGGCTTTTTCCAGTAGGAATGAGTATCTTTGTATGATTCAAAACAATCACCTTTTAAACCCATGAAAGCAGTCGTTAAAACCGATTTCCATCTTCCCGGTCAGGAATCCAAATACACGGGAAAAGTACGTGACGTTTATACCCTGGACAGTGGTTACCTGGTAATGGTGGCCACGGACCGCATCTCCGCCTTCGACGTGGTGCTCCCGGAGGGAATCCCCTGCAAGGGACAGGTTCTCAACCAGATAGCCGCCCAGTTCCTGGATCTTACCGCCGATATCCTTCCCAACTGGAAGGTGGCCGTTCCGGACCCGATGGTAACCGTTGGCTGGCGCTGCGAACCTTATAAGGTAGAAATGGTTGTGCGCGGCTACCTGGCCGGACACGCCTGGCGGGAATACAAGGCCGGAAACCGCACCCTCTGCGGCGTTACCCTGCCCGAAGGCCTCAAGGAAAACCAGAAGCTGCCGCATCCCATCATCACCCCCACCACCAAGGCGGCCGAGGGGCATGACGAGGATATCAGCAAGGAGGAAATCATCGCCCGCGGCATTGTTCCGGCCGATGAATACGAGCAGCTGGAGAAATATACCCTGGCCCTGTTCCAGCGCGGAACGGAAATCGCCGCCAAGCGCGGTCTCATCCTGGTGGACACCAAGTATGAGTTCGGCAAGAAAGACGGCAAGATTATGCTCATGGACGAAATTCATACGCCCGACTCTTCCCGCTATTTCATCTCCGAGGGTTACGAGGAGCGTCTGGCCAAAGGCGAGCACCAGAAGCAGCTTTCCAAGGAATTCGTCCGCGAATGGCTCATGGCCGGCGGCTTCCAGGGCAAGGAAGGACAAAAGGTGCCGGAAATGACCCCCGAGGTGGTAAACGGCATCACGGAGCGCTATATCGAACTGTATGAGAAGCTCATCCCCACGCCCTTCCAGCGTGCCGAAAGCGAGGATATCGCCGCCAGAATAGAAAAGAACATCCTGAACTTCCTCAACACCAAATAGGCCATGATCGAGCGTTATTCAAGGAAAGTGATGCGGGACGTCTGGACGGAAGAAAACAAGTTCGGCGCCTATCTGGAAGTGGAAACCCTCTCCTGCGAAGCCTGGAGCAAGCTGGGCATTATCCCGGCCGGGGATGTGGAGAAGATCAGGAAGAACGCCCGTTTTGAGGTAAAACGCATCCAGGAAATAGAGGAACAGACCCGTCACGACGTAGTGGCCTTCACCCGTGCCGTGAGCGAAAGCCTGGGCGAAGAGCGCAAGTGGGTGCACTACGGCCTCACTTCCACCGACGTGGTGGATACGGCCAACGGCTACCTGCTCAAACAGGCCAACGCCATCCTGCGCAAAGACCTGGAGGAATTTCTGGAGGTGCTCCGCAAGCGCGCCCTTGAATTCAAGGCTACGCCCTGCATCGGCCGTACGCACGGTATCCATGCCGATATCACCTGCTTCGGCCTCAAATGGGCCCTCTGGTACGAGGAAATGAAGCGCAACATCCAGCGCTTTGAAACTGCTGCCGCAGGGGTAGAGGCTGGTAAAATGAGCGGTGCGGTGGGCAATTTCGCCAATATTCCGCCGTTCATCCAGGATTACGTATGTGAGAAGCTGGGCATTGAATCGGCCAACATTTCCACCCAGGTGCTGCAGCGGGACCGCCATGCCTACTATGTGGGCACGCTGGCCCTCATCGCTTCCACCTTGGAGCAGATGGCCTTCGAGGTGCGCAACCTGCAGCGTACGGAAGTCCGCGAGGTGGAAGAGGCCTTCCGCAAGGGGCAGAAGGGCTCCAGCGCCATGCCGCACAAGCGCAACCCCATCTCCAGCGAGAATATCTGCGGCTGCGCCCGCGTAATGCGCGGCTATATGGCCACCTCGTACGAGAATGTGGCCCTGTGGCACGAACGGGACATTTCCCACTCCAGCACAGAGCGCATTGTGCTGCCGGATGCTACGGAGCTGCTGGACTATATGCTCCAGCGCTTCAAGGGCATTCTGGAAAACCTGGTGGTGTATCCGGAAACCATGCTGGCCAATATTTACCGCACGCGCGGCGTCATCTTTGCCCAGCGCGTGATGAACGCCCTCATTGCCAAGGGGCTTTCCCGGGAACAGGCCTACGACACCGTGCAGCCCATTGCCATGGACGCCTGGACCAACAACAAGGACTACAAAACCCTGCTGGAGGCTTCGGCCGATGTCATGGGCCGGCTGTCTCAGGAGGAGCTGGACAACTGCTTCACCCTGGACTACTACTTTAAAAACGTGGACGAGATATTTTCCCGTGTGGGAATCAAATAAAAAAGTAAGCCTCCCAAACCGGAAGGCTTACTTTTTTATCTCACCACCGTTGCTTCGCGGTCCGGTCCCACGGAAACAATCTTAATCCGTACGCCGGTTTCCGCTTCAATGTAAGCGATATACTTTTTGAATGCCTCGGGGAAATCTTCGTAACGGCGCAGGCCGCTCAGCGGAGTCTTCCATCCGGGGAATTCTTTATATACGGGGGTTACATTCTTGCCGCCGTCGTAGGGGAAACTCTCCATAACCCGGTCTCCCTCTTTGTAGGCCACCGCCACCTTAATGGTGTCAAAGCCGTCCAGCACGTCGGACTTCATCATGATGAGGTCGGTTACGCCGTTCATCATCACCGTGTATTTGAGGGCCACCATGTCCAGCCAGCCGGTGCGGCGGGGACGTCCGGTAGTGGCGCCGTATTCGTGGCCGATGGCGCGGAGCTTCTCGCCGTCCTCGTCAAAGAGTTCGGTAGGGAAGGGACCGCTGCCCACGCGGGTGCAGTAGGCCTTGAAGATGCCGTACACCTTGCCCACGCGGGAAGGGGCGATGCCCAGGCCCGTGCAAACGCCGGCCGACAGGGTATTGGAGGAAGTTACATAGGGATAGGTGCCGAAGTCGATGTCCAGCAGGGAACCCTGTGCGCCTTCGGCCAGGATGGGCGTGCCGGCATCCAGGATCTGGTTCATGTAAACTTCGCTGTCGATGAAGGGGAAGCGCTTGAGTGCCTCCACAGCCTGGAACCACTGCTTCTCGTATTCCTCAAAACTGAAGGGCAGCTCAAACGGAGGATACTGCTGCAGCAGCTGCTGGTGGCGCTGCTTGCGGGCCTCATAGAGGTCGGAGAAGTTGTCTTGCAGCAGATCGCCCACGCGCAGGCCGTTACGGCCGGTCTTGTCGGCATAGGCAGGGCCGATGCCCTTGAGCGTAGAGCCAATCTTGGACTTGCCCATGGCGCTTTCGCTGGCGGCATCCAGGGCCCGGTGGGTGGGCATAATCAGGTGTGCACGCTTGGAGATGAGCAGTTTCTTGCTCACGTCCACGCCGCGGGCTTCAATCTGCGAAATCTCGTCCAGCAGGATCACGGGATCAATGACCACGCCGTTGCCGATAACGTTCACGGTTCCCTCGCGGAAAATGCCGGAAGGAACGGTGTGAAGCACAAAGCTGTCGCCGTCAAATACCAGCGAGTGACCGGCGTTGGGACCGCCCTGGAAGCGGGCAACCACTTTGTAGGAGGGAGTGAGCACATCCACAACTTTGCCTTTGCCTTCGTCGCCCCACTGGAGGCCGAGTACTACATCTAATTTGTTCTTTTCCATATATTTAAAGTTTAATCATTGTCTTGGTAAAGCTCTGTTGGATACTTTCCGTCAAAGCAGGCCGTGCAAAGCTGTTCCCGCCCGGAGGCCTTGTAAAGGGCGTCCACGGAGAGGTACTCCAGGCTATCGGCCCCAATGAAGGCGCGGATTTCTTCCACGCTGCGGTCGGCGGCCAGCAGCTGTTCCCGCGTGCCGGTGTCTATCCCGTAGAAGCAGGGCCAGGCGTACGGGGGACTGGCGATGCGCATGTGTACGGCCGTGGCGCCCGCATCCCGCAGCATCTGCACTATAATCCGGGAGGTGGTGCCCCGCACAATGGAGTCGTCAATCACGGCCACACGCTTGCCCCTCACAATGCTGCGCACGGGGGAAAGCTTCATCTTCACGCCCACGTCGCGCAAGGACTGGGTGGGCTGGATAAAGGTGCGGGCCACGTACATATTCTTGAGCAGCCCCATCTCCAGGGGAAGGCCGCCGGCTTCGGCATAGCCGATGGCGGCGCTCATGCTGGATTCGGGGACGCAGGTTACCAGGTCGGCATCGGCGGGATGCTCGGCCTGCAGGAGCCGTCCGGAAAGGCGGCGGAAGCCGTGCACGCTGCAGCCTTCAATTACGCTGTCGGGCCGGGCGAAGTAAATGAGTTCCATGGAGCACATGCATCGGCTGCAGCTGTGGGCATGGAAGGAGCTGTGCACCCCGTTCCGGTCGATACTAATCAGTTCTCCGGGCTCCACGTCCCGGATAAAGCTGGCGCCCACCGTTTCCAGGGCGCAGGTTTCGCTGGCTACCACATAGCCCTTCCCCAGGCGTCCCAGGGACAGGGGACGGAAGCCGTATTTGTCGCGGCAGGCGTAAAGGACGCCGTCAATCAGTATTACGGTGGCAAAGGCGCCGTCCAGCAGGTTGGCGGCGGCGCAGATGTTGGCTTCCCAGTCGTCGCCGTGCACGCCGGTTCCCACCAGATAGGCAAACAGTTCGCTGTCGGAGGTGCTGTGGAACAGGTGTCCGCGCCTCTCCAGATAGCTTTTTACCCGGTCGGCGTTAACAATGTTGCCGTTGTGGGCCAGAGCAAAGGAACAGCCCTTTCGCGTGAAGAGGAAAGGCTGCAGGTTTTCCTGGCCGCCCACGTTGGTGGTGGGATAACGCACATGGCCGATACAGGCGTTGCCGGGCAGGGAGGCAATCTCCTCTTTCCCGAACACTTCTTTCACCAGTCCGGCCCCTTTGTGCAGGCCGATGGTCCCGTCGGGGCGCAGGGCGGCGATGCCGCATCCCTGCTGTCCCCGGTGCTGCAGGGCCTGCAGCGCCAGGAAGGCATGCGTAGCGGCATGGTCCACTCCGTAGAACCCTACCACTCCGCACTCTTCGTGCAATTCACGGGACGCAAGGTTTTCCATTACTGGCCTTTATGCTTTAATGCGGCAGCCACCAGGCCATAGAACAGGGGATGGGGCTGCTCGGGGGTACTCTTGTATTCGGGATGGAACTGCGTGCCGATGAAGAAAGGATGGGAAGGCAGTTCCACCACTTCTACCAGTCCGGATTCGGGATTCCGGCCCGTGGCTTTGAGTCCGGCTTTCTGGAAATCGTCCAGATAGTTGGAATTAAATTCGTAACGGTGCCGGTGACGCTCCCGGATGTCGGTTTTACCGTAGAGCCTGGCGGCCAGCGAACCCGCTTCCAGGCGGCAGTCATAGGCGCCCAGGCGCATGGTGCCACCCTTGACGGTGGTCTTCTTCTGGTCTTCCATCAGGCAGATAACCGGATGGCCGGATTGGGGATTCACCTCCGTGGAGGCGGCATCGGCCCAGCCCAGGATGTGACGGGCGAATTCCACCACGCACATCTGCATGCCCAGGCAGATGCCCAGGAAGGGAATGCCGTTTTCCCTGGCATACTGCACGGCGCACACTTTCCCTTCCAGACCGCGTTCGCCGAAGCCGGGCGCTACCAGTATGCCGTCGGCCCCTTTCAGCATTTCCGCCACATTGTCGGCGTTCACGTTTTCGCTCTGGACCGTGCGTACGTTCACCTTGCAGTGGTTGGCGGCTCCGGCGTGCACAAAGGCTTCCAGGATGGATTTGTAGGCATCCTGCAGTTCCACATACTTGCCCACCAGGGTAATGTTCACCTCATGCTCGGGATGGCGCAGGCGGTGCAGGAATTCCTTCCACTTGTCCAGGTCGGGCTGGTCGAAGTTCTCTATCTGCAGCTTGCGCACCGCCAGCTCGTCCAGATGCTCCTCGTGCATGTTCAGCGGAACCTGGTAAATGCTCCAGGCGTCGATACTCTGGATTACATGGCCGGGCTTCACATTGCAGAAGAGGGCAATCTTCCGGCGCAGTTCCTGGGAAAGGGGATGCTCTGTGCGGCAAACAATTACGTCCGGCGTTACGCCGCTGTGCTGCAAGTTCTGCACGGAATGCTGGGTGGGCTTGGTCTTTAGCTCCTTGGCGGCGGCCAGGTAGGGGATATAGGTGAGGTGGATGCTCATGCAATCCTCTTCCGGGAGTTCCCACTGCAGCTGGCGGACGGCTTCCACGAAAGGCTGCGATTCCATGTCGCCCACGGTGCCGCCGATTTCGGTGAGAATCACGTCATAATCGCCGGTTTTGCCCAGCAGCAGCATCCGGCGCTTGATTTCGTCGGTGATGTGCGGGACAATCTGCACCGTCTTGCCCAGATAGGCGCCCTCGCGTTCCTTGGTAATGACGGTATAGTAAATCCTTCCGGTGGTAACGTTGTTGGCCTGGGAGGTGTAAACGCCCAGGAAACGCTCGTAGTGGCCCAGGTCCAGGTCGGTTTCGGCGCCGTCCTCCGTCACATAGCATTCGCCGTGTTCGTAGGGATTCAGCGTGCCGGGGTCTATGTTGATATAGGGGTCGAATTTCTGGATGGTTACCCTGAGCCCCCTGGCCTTGAGCAACTTGGCCAGGGAAGAGGCTATGATGCCTTTTCCCAGCGAGGAGGCCACGCCTCCGGTAATGAAGATATATTTCGGATTCATAACTGAATACTATTATGCAAATTCATCCCAGCTCTTGATGGGAATGTTTTCCGGATCTACCGTACAGAAGGCCGTGATAAAGGCAACGGCCAGCCGGGCGTTGGTGAGCAGCGGAATGTTCAGGTCGATGGCGGCCCGCCGGATCTTGTAGCCGTTGGAAAGTTCGTGCGGCGTAAGGTCCTTGGGGATGTTTACCACCAGGTCAATTTCCTTATTGTGAAGCATTTCCAGCGCCTGGGGCTTCTGGTCGACATCGCTGGGCCAGTGCACCAGGGTGTTGGGCACGCCGTTCTGCGTAAGGTAGCGGGAGGTGCCGCCGGTGGCGTAAAGCTGGAAGCCGTGCTCGGCCAGCATCCGGGCGGCCGACAGCATATCGGCCTTCTGCTTGGGCGTACCCGTGGAAAGCAGGATATTCTTCTTGGGAATCCGGTAGCCTACCGACAGCATGGATTCCAGGATGGCGCTGTTAACGTCGTCGCCGATGCAGCCCACCTCGCCGGTAGAGGCCATGTCCACGCCCAGCACGGGATCGGCCTTCTGCAAGCGGTTGAAGGAGAACTGGGAAGCCTTGATGCCCACGCAGTCCAGGTCGAAGAGGTCCTTGGAAGGCGGTGTAACGGGTTCTCCCAGCATAATCTTGGTGGCCAGTTCCACAAGGTTGATCTTGAGCACCTTGCTCACAAACGGGAAGCTGCGGCTGGCGCGCAGGTTGCACTCAATCACCTTCACGTCGTTTTCCTTGGCCAGGAACTGGATGTTGAAGGGACCGCTGATGTGCAGTCCGGCGGCAATCTGGCGGCTGATGCGCTTGATGCGGCGCACGGTGGCCACGTACAGCTTCTGCGGCGGGAACTGGATGGTGGCGTCGCCGGAATGGACGCCGGCAAATTCCACATGTTCGCCGATGGCGTAGGCAATAATCTGTCCGTGATCGGCCACGGCGTCGAACTCAATCTCCTTGGCATTCTCGATGAAGCGGCTCACCACCACGGGATGTTCCTGCGATACGGTGGCTGCCAGCTGCAGGAAGCGCTGCAGTTCCTCCTGGTTGGAGCACACGTTCATGGCGGCGCCCGAAAGCACATAGGAAGGCCGCACCATTACGGGGAAGCCCACCCGGCCGATAAAGCGGTCGATGTCTTCGTGCGAGGTTAGTTCTCCCCATTCGGGCTGGTCCACGCCCAGGCTGTCCAGCAGGGAGGAGAACTTCTTGCGGTCTTCGGCCCGGTCGATGTCCTCGGCCGATGTGCCCAACAGGGTAATGCCCTGTCCGGCCAGTTTCACGGCCAGGTTGTTGGGAATCTGTCCGCCGGTGGAAACCACCACGCCCTTGGGCGATTCAAAGGCTACAACGTCCAGCACCCGCTCGAAGGAAAGTTCGTCAAAGAACAGGCGGTCGGTAACGTCGTAGTCGGTGGAAACCGTTTCCGGGTTGTAATTCACCACAATACTGCGGTAGCCGTGCTGGCGGATGGTTTTTACGGCCTGCACGCAGCACCAGTCGAATTCCACGGACGAGCCGATGCGGTAAGCGCCGGAACCCAGCACCACCACGCCCTCGCGCGAATCCTCTCCGCCGGGGGCGATGTCGTTTTCCGTGGCCTGGTAGGTCATATACAGGTAGTTGGTCTCGGCGGGGAATTCGCCAGCCAGGGTATCAATCTGCTTAACGTAGGGATGGATGCCTTCGGCCTGTCGGCGGGCGCGGACGGCCAGGGGATCGGGTTTGGCACCCATAGAAGTGGCGCGGGAAATCTGGAAATCGGAGAAACCGTACACCTTGGCCCGGCGAAGCACATCGGCGGGCAGTTTTTCCAGGCTGTATTTCTGCAATTCCCCGTTCAGGTGAATGATATTCAGCAGCTTCAGCAGGAACCAGCGGTCAATCTTGGTAAGGGCGTGAATGCGTTCTACGCTGTACCCCTGCTGCATGGCCTGGCAAATGGCGAAGATGCGCATGTCGGTGGGTTCCCGCAGGGCCTTGTCCAGGTCGGGGAAGGGGAGCGGGTGGTTCCCCACGAAGCCGTGCATGCCCTGCCCAATCATGCGCAGGCCCTTCTGGATGGCTTCTTCAAAGGTGCGGCCGATGGACATCACTTCGCCCACCGACTTCATGCTGGAGCCAATCTCCCGGTCCACGCCGTGGAATTTGCCCAGGTCCCAGCGGGGAATCTTGCACACCACATAGTCCAGTGCCGGTTCAAAGTAGGCCGATGTGGTCTGGGTTACGCTGTTGCGCAGCTCGAACAGACCTTTGCCCAGGCCCAGTTTGGCGGCAATGAAGGCCAGGGGATAGCCGGTCGCCTTGGACGCCAGGGCCGACGAACGGCTCAGTCGGGCGTTCACTTCAATTACGCGGTAGTCTTCCGAATCCGGGTCGAAGGCATACTGCACATTGCATTCGCCCACGATGCCCAGGTGGCGTACAATCCGGATGGACAGTTCCCGCAGGAAGTGGTATTCTTCGTTGGTGAGGGTTTGGGACGGGGCTATCACAATGCTTTCGCCCGTGTGGATGCCCAGCGGGTCGAAGTTCTCCATGTTACACACGGTGATGCAGTTGTTGTAGCCATCCCGGACCACCTCATATTCAATCTCTTTCCAGCCCTTGAGGCTCTTTTCCACCAGCACCTGCGGGGAGAAGGAGAAGGACTTTTCGGCCAGGCGCCGCAGCTGCGTTTCGTCGTCGCAGAAGCCGGAACCCAGGCCGCCCAGGGCATAGGCCGAGCGCAGAATCACGGGATAACCCAGCCGCTCGGCGGCTTCGCAGGCCGCTTCTATGGAATCGCAGGCTTCGCTACGGATGGTCTTGACGTCTATTTCGTCCAGCTTCTTCACGAAGAGCTCCCGGTCCTCGGTGTCGATGATGGTCTGCACCGGGGTGCCCAGCACCTGTACGCCGTAGCGTTCCAGCACGCCGCTCTCGTATAGCCTGATGCCGCAGTTGAGGGCCGTCTGTCCGCCGAAGGAGAGGAAGATGCCGTCCGGACGTTCCTTCTGGATTACTCTCTCTACAAAGTCCGGTGTTACGGGCAGGAAGTAAATTTTGTCGGCAATGCCCTCGCTGGTTTGCACCGTGGCGATGTTGGGGTTGATGAGAACCGTGCGGATGCCTTCTTCGCGAAGGGCCTTCAGTGCCTGTGAGCCAGAGTAGTCGAATTCTCCGGCCTCGCCAATCTTGAGGGCGCCGGAACCCAGCACCAGCACGGTGGCTACCGCTTTCTTCTTGGCGGGGGCTTTGGTTTTATCCAGCTGTCCGCTGATGGGCGGTCTGCCGGAGGTTTGCGGCTGGTCCATCAGGGAAGCAAAACGGTCGAAGAGCACTTCCGTGTCCAGTGGGCCGCCGTTGGCCTCGGGGTGGAACTGCACGGAGAACCAGGGCATGCTCTGATGCTCCAGGCCCTCGTTGGAACCGTCGTTCATATTTACCAGCAGGGGCTTCCATCCCTTCGGAAGCGAATCGTTGTCAATGGCGTAGCCGTGGTTCTGGCTGGTGATGAAGCAGTCGGTGGTGCCGTTCAGGCGCACGGGCTGGTTGTGCCCGCGGTGGCCGTACTTCAGTTTATATACGCGTGCGCCTGCGGCGATGCCCAGCAGTTGGTTGCCCAGGCAGATGCCCATGATGGGTTTTACTTTCTTCCCTTCGGCGGCGGCGCGGAGCCCGTCGGCCATTACCTTGCGCAGGATATCCACCGTTTCCTTGCACTGCTCGGGGTTGCCCGGGCCATTGCTAAGGAACAGGCCGTCGTAGTCCATGCCGCTGTAGTCGTAGTTCCAGGGCACGCGGATTACTTCCAGGCCCCGGGAGAGCAGGCAGCGGATAATATTGTATTTGCAGCCGCAGTCCACCAGCACCACCTTTTTCCGGGGGGTATCGGAGGGCAGGTAATGCAGCACTTCCCGGCAGGAAACCTCGGCCACGAAGTTGTGTCCTTCGTAGTCCTGGCTGTCGGCCTGGTCTGGCTGGCCTTCCAGTACGATGCGTCCCCGCATCACGCCCCGTTCGCGCAGGGCTTTGGTGAGCGCGCGGGTGTCGATGCCGGTGATGGCCGGGATGTCTTCCCGCTTGAGCCAGGCGTCCAGGCTTTCCTCGGCGTCCCAGTGGCTGTAGGCGCTGCTGTAGTCGGCCACCACCAGGCCGTTGGCGTAGATGTGGCTGCCCTCAAAGTGTTCCTCCAGGCCGTCGCTTTCCGTTTTGTGCGGCGGAACGCCATAATTGCCGATGAGCGGGAAGGTGGAAACCAGGATCTGCCCCGCATAGGAGGGATCCGTAAGGCTTTCCGGATAACCCGTCATGGCCGTGTTGAACACTACTTCCCCCGAAGTATTCCGGAGGCTTCCGAATGCGGTCCCTTGGAAGCGGGAGCCGTCTTCAAGTATCAAGTCCGCTCTCATACACAAAAAAAGCCGGTTCCCCAAGCGGGAGAACCGGAACTATATAGGATGCTGTCAAATGTCGGAGAAGCGATGTCCGGCCGTGCGGACATAAACAAGCAAAAGGGGATGCTTTTTACACTACTCACGGGGTACAAAATTAGCAATAATTTTGCATTCTGTAAAAAATAATTTGTTTTTTTTGCGAATAAAAAAACAACCGGCCCTCCCCTTGGGAGACCGGTTGCTGAACCAAATGGCCACAGAGCTTATTTCTTGCGGCTCTTGTATCTCTGATAGAACATATCCACACGACCGGCGGTGTCCACCAGCTTCACCTTGCCCGTGTAGAACGGGTGGGAAGTGTTGGAGATTTCCAGCTTCACCAGCGGGTACTCAACGCCTTCCACTTCGATGGTCTCCTTGGAGGGAGCGCAGCTGCGGGTAACGAAGACGGTGTCATTGGACATATCCTTGAAAGCTACAAGACGGTAGGTTTCGGGATGAATTCCTTTCTTCATTTTACGTAAAAACTTAAATTGTTAACAATTTGGGACCGCAAAGTTAGAAATAATTTTGCTCAATTCCAAAAGATTCTTCACTTCGTTCAGAATGACAAATTACTTCATCCTATACGGCGCATCCTCATACAGAATATACCGCTTGGCCTTGCGAATCCACTTCTGCTCCTCCGTCTTCACGTGCTCCTGCACCACATCAAAGGAAATCTCCTCGCGAAGATACGCTTCCAGCACGGGATCGGCCAGCTTGGTCCAGAATGCCGGCTCAAACTCGAAGGCCGAGTAGTGCTCGCGGAACCAGCGCATGAGGTGCAGCGTGTGCAGCAGGCTGTGGTAGGGCTCCCCGGGCACCAGCATAATCTGGAAGCCGAAGCAGCGCTCCCCGGCATATCGGCCGGCCGCCGGCGTAAAGGAACAGGGCCTGAGCAGCGCTCCGTGCGCCTGGGGCAGTTCCTCCGGGCGGAGCGGTTTCACAAAAGGCGCACCTATGTATTCATAGGGACGCGACGTGCCGATGCCCGGAGACATCGTGGTATTGTTCCAAAGCCCGCCCCCGCTATATAAATAAGAGGTAAACAGGCCCGGAATATCGGAAGCCGGCGCAATGGTCCACGGCATCAGCTGCCGGTTGGCATCCGTCGCCATGGCCGATATCACGTGGATAGGGAAGCGAGCCCCCATCTCCGACGCATACAGGTTCACCAGCTCTCCCAGCGTGAGTCCGTGCCGATGCGCCACTTTGGGAACGTACATCTCCCCGGCCACCGCCGGAATAGTACCCTCCACCACGCGGCCGGACGGATTCAGGTGGTCCACTATATATAAGGAAGGTGCTTCGTCCCCGAGGAGCGCGAGCATCTCCATGAGCTGCATCACGTCCTTCGTGTAGTTGAAGTACCGTACCCCTACATCCTGAATCTCCACCACCACGGCGCTGAGCTCCCGCAACTGGTCGGCCTCGCACACAATGTGGTTGGTGCCGGGCGTGAGCTCTGCCTCCCGCGGGTTGAACACGGTGGCGAGATTCCCGCGGGAAGCAAAGATGTCCCACATCCATCGGCCCTTGCCCGTGTCCCAGCAATTCTGCGTACAGAAGCACCCGACCTTGCCATACAGCAAGGCCTTGTCCAGCTGGTCCTCCAGCGGTGTTGTCCG
>CAMJKI010000031.1 GCA_946406355.1 uncultured Bacteroidales bacterium
CGCCATCCGCTGCCCCGCATAGCTGAAAATCTTGGACGAGGACAGCATCAGGATATAATTGTTGGTATAACGTGCCACGGTGGGGAGGAAAGGCGGCTCAAACGGGCGTCCCAGTTCCCGGCGGTAATCCATGCAGAAGTAGGCCAGGTCTTCCATCACAATGGCGTCGTACTTGGTAGCCAGCTCGCCGATAACCTTCAGCTCACTCTCTTCCAGGCAAATCCAGGCCGGATTGTTGGGGTTGGAATATACGATGGCCGCAATGTCCCCGGCCGACAGCTCCTCTTCCAGCTTGGCCCGGAGGCCTTCTCCCCGGTAGGGATAAATGTCAAATTCACGCCAGCCGATACCCAGAACCCTCAGTTGAGACTTCTGGATGGGGAAACCCGGATCTATGAACAGCACTTTGTCCTTTCCCGGAATGCGCTGGGTGCAGGCAATGAAAGAGCCGAAGGAGCCCGCCACAGAACCGGTAGTGGGGATGCAACCGGCCGGATCAACGTCCACATCAATAAAGGCCTTGATAAAGCGGGAAGCCGCTTTTTTCAGTTCCGGGACGCCGTCGGCAGGCGGGTATTGGGAGCCCACTCCCCTTTCCAGTGCCTCCTTCTCGGCCTCTACGCCGTACTTGTTGGGCGGCAGGCCCGGAGAACCCTGGTCCATCCGGATGAAGGGAATGCCCGTCTTCCGTTCCAGGTACTGGGCTACCAGCAGCACTTCGCCGATGGTGGCCTGCGAAAGGTCGGCAACGCGGGAAGCTACCCGTGCCTCCTCAACCAAAGCTTCACTGAATACCTTCATAACCTGCGTCGAATGCTTTTAAATTGTCGGCCACCACCTGTTCTCCCTTGCGGCCGAAAATGGTGCGGATGGCCTCACGAAGGTCTTCCGCCGACAGGATGTCCAGATGCCGGGCGGCCATGCCCAGCAGCACCATGTTGGCGCTCCGGGGAGCCTGCAGGCTCTTGGCCACGGCCTCAATGTCCATCTTCGTAACCCGGGGAAGGGCGTCCAGTTCCTGCTGGAGGGCGCTTTCATCGGGATAATTGGGAATATTTACAAAAGGCCGGGAAGACGTTACCACAGCCCCTTCCGGGCCCAGATAAGGCAGATAGCGGAGGGCCTCCATCGGTTCCATGGAAAGGATGAGGTCGGCCCCGCCCAGGGGAATCTGGTCGCTGAAAATGGCTTCTGTCGAAAGACGGAGGTCGCTCTGCACGTCTCCGCCGCGCTGGCTCATGCCATGCACCTCGGCCTGCTTGAGGCAAAGCCCGGTGGCCGTAGCGGCCTGGCCAATTACCGTGGCTATGGACAGGATACCCTGTCCGCCTACGCCCGCAAGTTTGATATCTGTTTTCATTGCGCTGCTTTCTTTTGACGGTTCCTGCGGGCCAGGGTCTGCATGCATTCCCGCTGAGGGATGATGACAGAAACGCCCTTATACTCAATTTCTTCCCGGATAATGCGGGTAATCTCTTCCATATTCTGGGAAATGGGCACCACCACGTGCAGGTGCTCCCGTTCCACACCCAGGGCCAGGCAGATGGCCTCGTACTTGTGCGTACCGGCCGAATCCTGACCGCCCGTCATGGCCGTGGTAAGGTTGTCGGAAAGAATCACCGTAATGGCGGCATTGTCGTTCACCGCATCCAGCAGGCTGGTCATGCCGCTGTGGGTAAAGGTAGAATCGCCGATAACTGCCACGGCGGGATGCACGCCGGCATCGGCCGCGCCCTTGGCCATGGTAATGGATGCGCCCATGTCCACACAGGTATCAATGGCCCGGAAAGGCGGAAGGGCGCCCAGGGTATAACAGCCGATATCGCCGAATACACGGGCTTCCGGATATTCTGCAATGACCTTATTGAGCGCCGTATATACATCGCGGTGTCCACAGCCCTGGCACAGCTGCGGCGGACGCGGGGCCAGGTTGAGGGCCGGCGCATGAACCGGCTTCTCCGGCAGGCCGAAAGCCCTGGCCACGTTGTCCGGATTCAGTTCGCCCGTCCGGGGCAGACGGCCGGTGAGGCGGCCCGATACGGGATAGCCCGCACCCAGAATGGCTTTTACCTGCTCCTCGGCAAAGGGCTGTCCGTCCTCCACCACCAGAATTTCATCGGAAGCGGCAGCCAGCTCCTTCACCAGACGCTCCGGCAGCGGATACTGGGATATTTTCAGGAGGGAAACACCCTCCGGAAGCACCTCACGCACATAATTATAAGCAATGCCGCAGGCAATGACGCCCAGGCCCATGCCCAGCTTTAAGCTGTTACGCGAAGAAGTCTCCGAGCGGCGCAGCAGTTCCGGCTGCTTTTCCACCAGGGCAGCGTACTGTCGCTTGGCGTTTCCGGGCAGCAGAACCCAACGCGTACGCTCCGAATCCGGGTCCAGACCGTTCTGCGGCAGGGGCTCCCCTATTTCCACAGCGGCCCGGGAATGGGCCAGGCGGGTAACCATCCTCACCAGTACGGGCAGGCGCAATTCCTCCGAAAGGCGGAAGGCATCGGCCATTATATCGTAGCATTCCTGCTGGTTGGAAGGCTCCAGCACGGGTACCAGGGCAAATTTTCCGTAAAAACGGGAGTCCTGCTCATTCTGGGAGGAGTGCATGGACGGGTCATCGGCCGCCACAACCACCAGGCCGCCTTTTACGCCGGTAACGCCGGCATTCACAAAGGCGTCGGCGCAAACGTTCATACCTACATGTTTCATGCAAACCAACGCCCGCTTGCCGGCATAAGACATGCCCAGGGCGGCTTCCATGGCCGTTTTTTCGTTGGTACACCAGCGGCTGCGCACTCCGCGTTCCCGCGCCAGCGGGTTCAGCTGGATAAACTCAGTTATTTCGGTGGACGGCGTTCCGGGATAGGCGTAAACACCGGACAACCCGGCATGCAACGCCCCCAGCGCAACAGCCTCGTCCCCCAGCAGCAGTTTCTTTCCTGTCATTATACTTGAGAATCAGAATACACTTTTGCAAATATAACGATTTAATTGAGAAAGTGGCTCCCCGGCCATGGAAGAAAATGAGTTTATTCGTATATTTGCAGTATAGAATTTTAGTATATGCTAATCGCCTTTAAATTGCTGGGCTCTATCGCCCTCCTGATTTACGGCATGAAGGTAATGAGTGAGGCCCTGCAGAAGCTGGCAGGTCCGCAGCTCCGACACCTTCTGGGTGCCATGACCACCAACCGTTTTTCCGGTGTTGCCACCGGCGCCCTGGTTACCGTCGCCGTCCAGTCTTCGGCCGCAACCACCGTCATGACGGTTTCCTTCGTAAATGCTGCCCTGCTCACCCTCACCCAGGCCATCTCCATCATCATGGGTGCCAATATCGGTACCACCATGAGCGCCTGGATTATGTCGGCGGGTTTTTCCTTCAATATAGCCAACGTGGTGTGGCCCTTTTTCCTGGTGGGTATCGTCCTCATCCAAACGGGTAAACACCGCTATGTGGGAGACTTCCTGTTCGGACTCTGCTTCCTGCTGTTCGCCCTGGGCATGCTCAAGCAAACGGGCACGGAAATGGACCTGGCCAGCAATCCGGCCGTGGTCAACTTCTTTGCCAGCTTCAAGACCAACTACGTCACCATCCTGCTGTTCCTGCTCATCGGCACCGTTCTCACCGCCATAGTGCAGAGTTCCGCCGCCCTCATGGCCATTACCATGGTGCTGTGCGCCACCGGAGCCATCACCATCTACCAGGGTATTGCGCTGGTAATGGGTGAAAACATCGGTACCACCGTTACGGCCAACCTGGCCGCCATGAGCGCCAACACGCAGGCCCGCCGTACGGCTATGGCGCACCTGGTTTTCAACGTATTCGGCGTTGTGTGGGTACTCATCCTCTTCTTCCCCTTCGTGCGGATGGTTTGCGGCGTGGTAGGACTGGATCCTACGGCTCCGGAGCAGAATCCCACCCAGCTGTCCTTTGCCCTGGCCACCTTCCACACCTTCTTCAATGTAATCAATACGGCCATCCTCATCTGGTTCATTCCGCAAATTGAAAAGCTGGTCTGCTTTATCATCAAGCCAAAGAAGTCGGAAGAAGAAGACGAATTCCGGCTGCAGTATATCCGCGGCGGTATCATGAAAACGCCGGAAATCTCCGTGCTGCAGGCCCAGAAAGAAATTGTGGTGTTCGGCGAAAGAACGCAGCGCCTTTTCGGCCTGGTAACGGAGCTTTACCATACGCAGGAAGACCAGGCGTTTGAGAAACTCTTCGAACGCATCAAGAAAGGCGAGGACGTGAGCGACAAGATGGAAAACGAAATCGGCAAGTATCTGGGCGATGTAGGATCGGCCCATCTGTCCGACGAAACCAAGGAGAAGATCCGCGGCATGATGCGCGAAATCGGGGAACTGGAATCCGTGGGCGACAGCTGCTACAACCTGGCTCGCATCATGCGCCGCAAACGGGAGCACAAGGTATGGTTCGATACCGATCTTAACGAAGGCATTATCCAGATGTATGTGCTTGTAGATGAGGCGTTAACCAAGATGAATGCTGCTTTGGCCGGTCACCGGGAAGACTTCGACCTGGAAGATTCCTTCGCAACGGAGCACCGCATCAACGACCTCCGCAACAACCTCAAGCAAAAGAATATAGCCAACCTGGACCAGCAGCTTTACAGCTACGAGCTGGGCACCGTGCTCAACGACCTTATCGGGGAATGCGAGAAGGCCGGCGACTATATCATCAACGTGGTACAGGCCCGCCTGGGCGTGGAATAGATTTTTGGGAGAAAGTTTGTAACTTTGTAAGACCATGAAGAAAGCACTTCTCATTTGCCTAACCACATTCGTGCTGTCTTTTCATGCCGGAGCTCAGGTTTTCAACCACCTGTCCCTTGGCGTGGGAATGGGAGTGGACGGTATCGGCATGGAAGTGGCGCTGCCCATCGGCAGCTTTGTGGATGTACGCGCAGGCTACTCCATCAACCCCGGGCTCATCGGGGTCCGGCTTCTGGAAGTGCCGGTTCCGGAGCATCCCGGCTATGCGGCCGGCGGCAACGTGAATGTGCCCCTCACCCTTCGCCTGGGCAACAACAGCGGACGGCTGTTATTCAACTTCTACCCTATTCCCAAAGCCGACTTTCACATTACGGCCGGAGTGTTCCTGGGCTCTCCCCGCTTCCTGCGCGGCACCCTCAACAACATGCCGGAAGACTACAACACCGTAGGACTGGATGTAGACGGTTACCTGGTTAAAGCCCATTCCGGAACGATGGAGGCTGCTCTTTGCGCCTCGGGCATCGGCTCGGAGATCTTTGCCGTAAAACCCTATGTGGGCCTGGGCTACGGCCGGGCGGTGAAGGAAGACAAACGCATTTCCTGGTCGGTAGACCTGGGCGTCCAGTATCAGGGCAAAGCCAGTCTCCGGGCCAACGGCGAAGGCCTCACCGGGCGCATCAAACAAGTGCCCATTTCGGCCAGTGAACTGGAAGCCCTGGGCAAAATGGAGCAGTATCTTGCCTATACCAGTTTCTGGCCCACCCTTCAATTCCACCTTTACGTAAGATTATTCTAGCGATATATGAGAAAGCTAACCTTTGCCCTGCTGGCACTCCTGCCCCTGCTGTTCTCCTGCGAAAAGGAGAATGCCGAAACTTTTGAGGCACCCGAATTCACCTCCTATGCCTGCCAGCTCATTCCCAAAACCAGTTCTCCCGCCGCAGCCCCCACAAAGGCCGGCGCCGGAGTGGCGTCGGACGGAAGTTTGCTTAGCATCGAACTCACCGAAAGCGGCCTGTACGTGCTGGCGCATCTGTTTTCCGGAGAAGACAATCCCCGCTATACCAGCGGCCGCTACACCGTTAACGGCAGTAGCGCCGTCACCGTTTATACCCTGAACGGCTTTGGAACGCTGGAGTTTGACAACAGCCGCCCCGGAGAAGTAAGCCTTACCATCAAACGGACCGGCGGAATTGCCCAAACCATTATGGCCACCTTGAAGAAAGCCACAGGAACCAATAAAATGTTCCGCAGCTGGAAAGTGGACAAAACGCGTGTAACCGTTAAAGGCTGGACCACGGCCAGCGCCGATTTTACGGGCTGCAACTTCCACGAGATTGCCGAATTCCTCCGCAAGAACCACCACAAGGCACCCGCCGACGTACCCGTGGGCTATGGCTTGGAAACCATCACCTTCACGGGCACCAATTCAGTCATTTTCACTTATACGGACAATACCCTGGACATGAGCGAGTTCTCGCTCTCCGGCGATGCCATCTCCTACAGCTGGAACAACAACACCATGGGGTTCACCTTCCTCACCCAGGAGGCCAAGGTGGATTATCTGGACGGCAAGTGCCTGCTGAAGGTAGACGCCGACATCCAGAACTCCACCACTTCCGGTTCCGTAACTTTTGTCCTGTCCCCAGCGGAATAGGCTTACTGATTCATAAACGGTAACCCCTTTGCCTGCTCCATCAGGAGTTCGGCAATCATTTCGTTGCCCTCCGAAGCACCGTTCAGTTCATCGAACAGACGGCGGATGCCGGCCTTTCCTCCTCCTTGAATGAGGATATAAGCTATACACACATCCTGCGGGCCCACGGAAGAGGACAGAATGTCCAGGTCCGTAAGGCCAATCTGGTAGCAGGCTATCTGATAGGCAGCCTCCGAGCAGTCCTTGATAATGCGGTCTACATCGCCCAGCGTCTTGCAACCCAGGCCTTTGAACACAGCCAGGTACGGCATCAGCGACACTTCCTGAATCTCGGCCTGGTTGATGGCGGCAATGCGCCGGTTCAGGCGGCCGAAGGGATCCAGCCCCAGATAGCTGCGGAAGGTGTCGCCGTCCAGCGGGGCGTCGTCCAGGTTGCCGGAAGCCACCAGCGCCTGCATCCGGCGGCGGTAGTCGTTCAGCTCCGTACGGATACGGCTGAACTGCTCGTCCACCAACTCCAGCATACCGGCCAGACGGTTGATGTTGCGGATATAATTTTGGGGAATTTCCACGCCCGACTTATAGCCGGTATCGTGGTCCAGGGTGGACCAGGCATGCTGCAGGATGGTTCGCATCTGCACCTCGAAACGGTACCCCGGAAGCTCCGGCGTGCGACAGACATAGTGCAGCGACAGATAGCCGAAACTGTCCAGATCCAGCAGTTTCCGCTTATCTACGGAATTGTCCCAGTCCACCTCGAACAGACGTTCCACGGCCGAGGCCACCTTATCTACATCGTCCACATAGAAAGTAATCACACGGACGCCCAGGATATCGGTGATATCGGCCAGGGATTTGTATTTGGCACCTTTCAGTTCCAGTTTCCCGGCCAGGGAATGCTCCGTTTTTACGCGGGATTCCACCGCCGCCACCAGAATGCCGGCGGCGGAGAGACGTTCCCTGATTTTACTTTCAATACTGGCCCTTACTGCCTGGAACTGCGACTGATGGTCACGGAATTCCTGCAGAATGGCCTCTGCGTGTGCATCAAGCTTGTACATATTCTCTTTTACGGGTTTGAGGGACGCATCATACGGGGAGCGGGAGCGCGCAGGGGTTCACCCATGGCGGAAGCCTCCGCATCGGCCTCGTCCAGCTTAAAAACCATGAATTCCGGCTTTTCGGCGGTGTAGGGAGTCCATTCGCCGCCGTCAGGGCCATTAGGGTCTCCGTATTTGGCAAAGTTGGTCCAACAGGTAAGTTCCTTTTCGGCCAGGTCCCAGTCGCCCTGGGTCCAGGGCCGCCAGCAGTGTTCCATCGACTTGAACACATACCACAGGTCCGATGAGTGGAATGCGCCCTGCAGCACGCCCGGACGGCCGTCGGTGGGCAGCGGACGGGCAAACTGATAGGCATAGGCCTTGCCGCCCATTTCCTGGCGGTTCAGGCAGAATTCGCGGATCTGGTCGGCCATATTGCCGGAATCGTTGAGCGTAAAGCCTATCATATAAGGGATTTGCGCCAGCGAGCCGTCTATGCAGGCCTCGTCGAAGGTTTCCGGAAGCACGTAGCCGTCGATATACGGGCTGATGGGCATGGCCGACAGCACGCTGCGCTTGCCGGTAACGGAGGTGAACAGGCCGCCCATCGCAAAGATGGTTTCCGTAGAGGCGGCGCGCATTTTCTTAAGGTCCGTAAGGCCGGCCCAATCCGTCACTTCCTTGATGGAAGCCTCGGCATCGGCCAGGGTGGCCTGCTGCTGGGCAGGAAGCACCGGACCGCCCGGGAACATGGGCTGGGCGGGCTTGCGAGGATCTACCAGGCCGCTGCCGCTCATGATAACGGCCTTGTTGTACAGGCCCTTGGTCAGCGGACTGGCACTCAGGAACTTGACGCTGCGGGAGCCGGCACTCTGGCCGAAGAGCATCACATTGTCCGGGTCTCCGCCGAACTGGGCGATATTGCGCCGGACCCATTTGAGCACCTCAATCTGGTCCAGGGTTCCCCAGTTACCCGTAGCATGCTCCGGATCCTCGGCCGACAGTTCGGGATGGGCGAAGAAGCCGAACGGCCCCACCCGGTAGTTGAACGATACCAGCACCACGTCTTTGCCGGCGAAGTTTTTGCCGTCGAACTCCGGCTCACTGCTCCAGCCTTCCCGCAGACCGCCGCCGAAAATCCACACCGCCACCGGCAGCTTCTTTTCCGGCTGGCCGGGAGCCTTGGTCCAAACGTTCAGGTACAGGCAGTCTTCGCTGTACGGAGCTTCGTCCCCATACCCCCATTCGGTAGTGTAACCACCGGGATAATGGGTCGCCTGGAACGGCGGATGGCCGAATTTGTCGCAAAGGCGTACCCCTTCCCAGGGCTCCACGGGCTGCGGAGCCTTCCAGCGGTTTTCGCCGATGGGCGGAGCGGCATACGGAATACCGCGGTACACGGTAACGCCCGGGGCATCTTCCAGGCATACGCCCTGGATTTGGCCGCCTTCAATGGTTAGAACGGGGTTATTGGGTGCCTTCTGGCAGGCTGCCAGGGCAAGCGCCAGTGCGCTCAACAGCAGAATTCTTTTCATTGCTTAGGTTTTGGGGGATTATGAAAAAGGAGGCCGGCGTACTGGCCCCGGCCTCCTTATTGATTCAGAAGAACCTAGTAGGTAACAACCGGATCCAGCTGCTTGGCCAGGTCTATGTACTTCTGGATTTCCTTCTCTACGGGAGTACGCTTGCAAAGATGCTTTTCTTCGTTGATTTCCAGCATCTTGGCGGCCAGGTTGGCGGCGTTGCGGTTGCGAAGTTCCTTAACGGTGTCTACACCGGCGGCTTCCAGCAACTCGGAGAACTGAGGGCCCACGCCCTTTACACGGAACAGGTCTGCATGGTTGACCCAGGTGAGGATGAGGTCTCCGCGAATACCGGTTTTCTCTTCCAATGCCTTGCGGCCCTTGGCGCTGGCACCTTCGGCCAGAAGCTGGTCTACAGTTTCAATGCCAACAGCAATAAGCTTCTCTGCATAAACGGGACCGATGCCCTGAATGTCGATAATTTTGTAGGTCATATACAGTTAGTTTTAATGGTTATGTGCTGTTTAGTCTCCCAAATATATAAAAAAATACGTTAAAAAAGAAAAAAATTGCATATATTTGCATTGTAGCCTAAAAAAGATGGACCTTTATCCCTTGGACTCTGAAAAGATTTATAATTCTTCGGATCTCCTCACGCTGGAGTGCGAAGAAGGGTCCGTAACGCTCAAAATGAGCGAATGGCTGCAGCGGGATCCGGTTCGCATCCACAAGATGGTGGTTAAGGAAAAGGCCCTTCAGGTAGACCAGATGGAGGTTTTCGCTCCCCTGGTTTCCAAACTCCGCCGGGCCGACTACGAGTACTACCGCCGCATCACCGGCCTCAAGATGATTATCGACTTCCCCGGCTTCTCGTCGGAAATAGAGGCCAAAATTCCCTATGACACAGACCCTATCGCCTTCTACAAATGGTGGCGCAAGGGAAAAAACGAATACAAGGTTTATCTGTCTCCCGCCTATCAGTTCAAACTGTTCCAGAAGGTATCGGCCATGGAACCCAAGGTCATGCTCAAGAAAGACATCGACTTTGTTAAAAATTTCTAGCTATGACCTTGGAAGATATTCTTAACGTTCCCACGGCAGCTTCGCAGGAAGATCTTGAGCGGGACGTCTGGGACGACGACAACTGTGTAAGCTACTCCCCCGACGGCAAACGGCTCCTGGATGCCGAAAACTTTCCCTCCGAAGTAACGGTACGGGAAGGATGTGAGGTTATCTGCGACGATGTCTTCGCTTTCCAGGATTACATGGCCGAACGCAATATCGGCGAGGAGATTCCGCTGGAAGAAAGGTCCTCCTTCCTGGAAAAGATCAAGCTGCCCGCTTCGGTTACCCATATCGGCAAGGCCGCTTTTGCCGAATGCGGGGAACTGCTCTCCATCAAGCTGCCCGCCGGGCTCCTGAGCATTGGGGAAAGCGCTTTCATGGACTGCTGGCAGCTGGAGAAGATTACCCTTCCCGCCGGCACGCGCGTCATCGGCCCCCGGGCTTTCCAAGGTTGTATCAACCTGTACCAGATTAAGCTGAACAAGGCGCTGGAAGCCATTGGGGAAGAAGCTTTTGACGACTGCGAAAGCCTGGAGACCATCCTGGTTCCCCATGGCCAGCTAAACCGTTTCCTGGGCCTGCTGCCCAAAGAACTGCACGAACTCATAGAAGAATTATGACCGGACAGAAATTCACCGTGGCCCACGACGGGTCCCTCCTGCAATACCTTTTTGAGATTTTCCCTGCGCAAAGCCGCACGGGCGTAAAGAACATGCTTTCCAAGGGCCAGATTCTGGTAAACGGGAAAAGCTGCACGGCCTTTGACCAGCCTCTTTTCCGGGGCGATACGCTTACGGTACTGCCCAAGGGCATTTCCATTGCCCGCGCCACCCGCGACGATGCCCGTGAAGAGGTGGAGAAGGCCGGTGTAAAGATCCTGTTCGAGGATGCCTACTACCTGGTGGTGGACAAGCCTTCCGGCATGCTGTCCATTTCTACCGCCCACGGCAGTGCCGCCAAGTCCGGCCACCGGGAAAAGACCCTGTACGCCCTGCTGAACGCCTACGTAAAGGTGAATGCACGCATGCAGCGCAAGGAAGACCTGCTGTCGGGTGTGGCACCGGACCGTTCCACCGCCAAAATCTGGATTGTGCACCGCATCGACAAAGGCACCTCCGGCGCGCTGGTGTTTGCCAAGAGCGAGAGGGCCAAGGACATTCTCCAAAGCAAGTGGAAAGACCTGGTGCTGGAACGCAAGTACCTGGCCTTCCTGGAGGGCAAGGTGGAAAAGCCCGTCGGCGCCGTGCAAAGCTGGCTGGTAGAGAATTCCAAGTCGCTCAAGATGAATTCTTTCCCGGAGGAAGTAAAAGACGGCCAGCTGGCCATTACGCACTATAAGGTGCTGGGGTATTTCCGCCGGGGACGCTCCCCTTACACCCAGGTGGAATTCTCGCTGGAAACGGGCCGCAAGAACCAGATTCGCGTACATGCGCAGGATTTGGGCCATCCCATTGCCGGGGACGACAAGTATGGCGCCGAAACGGATCCCATCCGCCGCCTGGCCCTGCACGCCGCCACGCTGGTGTTCCGCCATCCCTTCACCAACAAAACGGTGCGCATCCAGTCTCCCCTGCCGGCCGTCTTCGACCGTTTTGAACCCATAGACCAATGAACCTTTTCGTCCGCACGGAACGGCTGGTAGGGCCGGAAGGCATGGAGAAGCTTTCCGCCGCCCGGGTAATTCTCTTCGGCACAGGAGGCGTAGGCAGCTGGTGCGCCGAGGCCCTGGTGCGCAGCGGCATCGGCCGGCTTACCATAGTGGATCCGGACTGCGTGGACCAGAGCAATATCAACCGGCAGCTGCCGGCCACAACCCTTACCGTAGGGCGCCCCAAAGTGGAAGTGCTGCAGGAAAGGCTGCTGGAAATCAATCCCGAAGCTCACATCACCGCCCTGCGCCAGCGCTACCAGAAGGGGGCGGATTTCGGCCTGCAGGATTACGACGTTATTATCGACGCCATCGATTCCCTCACCGACAAGATGAACCTGCTGCTGGAGGCATCGGCCGCTCCGGGAAAGCTTTACTGCTCGCTGGGCGCCGCCTGCAAAACCGACCCTACAAAGGTGCGGGTGGCCGAATTCTTCTCCGTTCGGGGCTGTCCGCTGGGCGCCGCGCTGCGCAAAAAGATGCGGCAGAACAAGACCCTTCCCACGAAGCCCTTCCTCTGCGTTTACGACGACGAAGTGCTGCCCAATCTGGGCGCACCGCAGGATCCCGGTCCCGGGAAGGCCGTAGCCAACGGGACTTTCGCACATATTACGGGGATTTTCGGCTTTACCCTGGCGGGGCTGGTTATCCAAGGCATTCTGGGCAGATGCCCTTCACCAGATAGCTCACAGATTCCGGACTGAAGCCCTCCGGCACCTCCACCGGCGGCACCGGCGTATCTTCCAGACAATAGGTTTTATGGCAGCGCGTGCAGTAAAAGTGCACGTGCACATCTTCGTCGTGCTCCTCGCTGTGACTGTGGCAGAGTTCGTAGCGCACGCCGTCGCCGGCATCTTCCAGTACATGCACCAGATGCGCCTCCCGGAAGGCGGTGAGGGCCCGGAAAACATTGCTTTTGTCGATGGTTTCCAGGCGGCTTTCCAGTTCCATCAGCGACAGCGGCCGCTCCGCATCCTGCAGGGCGCGGGCAATGAGCAGGCGGTTGGCCGTAGGCTTTACGCCATGGTGCTCCAGCAGTTCTTCCAGGTTCATAACAGTTCCTCCAATAACGCCTTGCAATGGCCGGGCAGGATAATATGGTGGTTGCCGATGGGGTTGGTAAGGAAGTAGCGGGCATCTTCCGGCCGGAGCTTCAGAACCACCTGCGTGCGGCAAAGATGGTCTTCGTACTGGTTGTAAAGGAGTTCTCCTTCGGCCGCAAAATGGCGGTCCAGCTTGCCGGAAACCTTGAATACGGTCACGGGGCCTTCCGGCAGTTCACCATGGATGCCCACGCCGATGCCGGACTCGAAATGCGTATCGTAGCGCCAGTTCCCTACCATATTAAAAGGTACGGTGCAGTGGGCGAAGAGCATCTCCCCGGTTTCCACGTCGATGCGCGCCGGATTGGCCTGGAAGCCCGTACAGCCGGTGAGGGCCTGGGCCGCCATCATGGCCAGGAGGGCCGGCACGTCGCCTTCGCAGGCGGCCGGAATACCGTCGGCATTGAACGAGGCCAGGGCCAGGCAGCCGGTATTACCCACTTCCGTGAGCAGGTCGAAGCAGCGGAGCGTGAAGGCGCTCAGCTCGTAACGGTCCACCAGGGCCTTCAGGGCATGATAAATCTGGGTAGCACCGGGATAGGCCTTGCGCACCTTGTCGGACATGGGTTCATCGGCCGGGGCGCTGTCCATAGGCGCTTTGGCAATTTCCTGCAGCAGTTCTTCCATGGGCACCTCCACCAGACGGGTGCCCCATTTGTCCATGATGGCCATAGGGTCGGCCTGGCTGGCGATGAGCCAGTCGGAAGGCTGGCCGATAACGCCGATGCGCGCGCTGCGGAGTTTCTTTCGGGCTTCGGCCACGGTTTCCAGCGCCTGCACCCGCGCCTGCAGATAGGCCGGTGAGCCGTGCAGCACCTCCCCTTTCAGCCCCTGCTGCCGCAGGTAACTGAGGATTTCCAGCGATGCCGCCAGCGAGTTGCTCTTTCCGGAAGTCAGGAGATAGTAGCGCTCCGTTCCCCGGGCCAGCATTTCCGGCAGCAGGCTCCGGAAAATGCCCTCCGCACCGCCTGTACGCACATAAATGAGGTCCAGGTTGTGCGTGCCGAAGTCGGCGAAATCGGCCCCGCGGAAATCGTAGTTCCCCTCCGGGAACACCCCCGTCAGGAACTCGTCGCTAATCCTGGCCACGCTGGCCTCGTCGTGCAACCCGGAAGTAATGGTATAAACTGCTGTCATGGTGCCATTTTTTTTTGATTTCTTTTCGGGACTTTTTTTTCGATTGCCGGAGGGAGCGTACCGGGCGTACGTGACTGAGCGAAAGTGCGAAATTCACCGAAAAGAAACGAAAAAAGGGAAAGCTGATTACATCGCACCGCTACGACCTCCTACCCTTGCTACATTCCTGTCCTGGGGGGATTCAGAGGGAGCTGGTCGTGTAAGACTTTCCCGCTGCAAAGGTAGCCATTTTTAATGAACTACCAAATATTAAACTTTCAAACTGTCAAAAATGAGCGGGAGCAAGTCGTCTACACAGGCGAATTTACGAATGCATTTGCTGCCCACAAGAATCACTTTCAGGGGCTTTTTCTGCTTCTTCTGGTATTCGGCCATTACCTGGCGGCAGGCTCCGCAGGGAGAAGCGGGGGCTTCGCAAAGCACGCCATGATCACTTCCGGCAATTACAAGGGTATCCATGGCCACATCGGGGTAATTGGCCCCGGCGGCAAACATGGCCACGCGTTCTGCACACAGACCGGAAGGATAGGCAATGTTTTCCTGATTGGCACCCATAATTACAGTGCCGTCTTCCAGCAAAAGGGCGGCGCCCACCTGAAAGCGGGAATAAGGCGAATACGAGCCCTTTTGTGCCTCCAGGGCCGCCGCAACCAGCTTTTGGTCCTGCAGCAACATTTCCTCTACAGAGGCAAATTCTTCATAGCAGATGGTTATCTTCTTTTCAATCATGTGGCTACTATTTCCTTTAAGTTTTACAAGATAGGCATTATTTTTCAAATCTGTTACTTTTACTCCGTTTTTTCTACCTTTCACCGCCCCCCCCTTCCCTCACCAGGATCTATTTTCCCATGTTCTGTCGCCGGCGCCTGCATTTTGGGCCGTTTTTGCCCACGGGAGCAAGAAGTGTGGCGGAAAATCGTTATTTTTGCAGACAGAATGGCCGACAACAGTCATATCAAGGTGTGTGTAGGGCTTTCCGGCGGGGTGGACTCGTCGGTGGCCGCGTATCTGCTCAAACAGCAGGGGTACGACGTGTTTGCCATGTTCATGCAGAACTGGCACGACGCCGATTCTACGCTGCACGGAGACTGCGAATGGGAGGAAGACCGCTTTGTGGCCGAAATGGTGGCCCGGAAAATCGGCATTCCCTTTTACTTCGTGGACCTGAGTAAGCAGTATCGCCAGCGGGTAGTGGACTACATGTTCTCCGAGTACGAAAAAGGCCGTACACCCAACCCGGACGTGCTTTGCAACCGGGAAATCAAGTTTGACGCCTTTCTGGAGATAGCCCAAAAGTACGGGGCCGATTATGTGGCTACGGGACATTACTGCCGGAAGGAGGAGAGAAATGGAGTGCTTTCTATTTTGGAAGGCACAGACCCCAATAAGGACCAGACATACTTCCTGTGCCAGTTGAGCCAGGAGCAGCTGGCCAAGGCACTGTTCCCCATCGGCCATCTCCGGAAGCCGGAAGTGCGGCGCATTGCCAAGGAGGCAGACCTGCCATCGGCCGAAAAGAAGGATTCCCAGGGCATCTGCTTTGTGGGAAAGGTGGACCTGCCCACTTTCCTGAAGCAGAAGCTGGCCTCGGTGGAAGGCGACGTGGTAGAAGTTTTTGACCCCTATTATGCCACTGACAATCTTTACCAGTGGCAACAGAAAACGCTCACCGGACTGCTTCGGGAGGGGATTTCGCTGGAGCAGACAGTACAATATGCTCCGGAAGAAAAGGTGCTCACCTCGGACGGAGAACCGCTGGGAGAGAGCCCCTTCCAGGCCGACAAGGTAGCCGCCTTATCCGACGAAGACCTGCAGTACCTGGCGCAGCCCATCCGGTACAACTTGACCTTTGAAACAGAGACTTACCGCAGCGGCCGCAAGCACATCAGGAAAACCCGCTACAAGGAGAACCCCTGCGGCCGCATCGTGGGTACGCACGAGGGCGCGCAGTTCTACACCATCGGCCAGCGGAAAGGGCTGGGAATCGGCGGCCATGCCAATCCTGTATTTGTGATTGCTACGGATACGGAAGCCAACCGCGTGTATGTGGGCGAAGGGCATAACCACAAGGGGCTCAGCCGTTTCTGCCTGCGCGTGGCTCCGGAAGAAATCCATTGGATACGGACAGACCTGGCCATGAAGCCCGGCGAAATCCGCCGTTACCGGGTGCGCATCCGCTACCGTCAGCCTCTCCAGAGCGCAACGCTCCTGATGCGGGAAAGCGGGCTGTACATTCTCTTCGACCGTCCCCAGCGCGGGATTTCCCCCGGCCAGTTTGCCGTGTGGTACCACGACCAGGAAATGCTGGGCAGCGGAGTTATTTGATAATCAGCTGTTCTACAGTGAGTTTGGGCACAAAGTGCACCCCGTCTTTCCTGTAGTATTTCAAATCCGGGTCCGGTCCATCGACCGGCATTATGAAAATGCTTTCGGCCGGCTTGCCGATGGCGATTACGGCCAGCGGTTCCATGGGCAGCTGCAGGGCCTCCTTTAGCGCTTCCCGCTGGAAATTCAGGATAAAAATCCCACCCAGGCCCATCTCCGTGGCCTTGAGGAGGATACTCTGCGCGGCAATGCCCAGGTCTATATCCACCACCTTGTCTTCGGCCACACTGCTGCACACTACCAGGAACGCTTTGGGCTCCATCCCCGGCTTGGGCAGATGCTCCTCCGGCAAGGCGGCGCCCAACTTAATGAGCTGCAACACTTTATCGGCCTCATCTTCCGTAACCAGACGGTAGCGCAAAGTTTGCCGGTTCATACCGGAAGCCACCAGCGTGGTTACGGCCACCAGGCTTTCCAATTCCTTTTCCGTCACTTTGCGTTCCGGCTCATAACCCCTGTAGCTCCGGTTCCGGTGCAGCAGCGTGTCCAGCGACGGGTTCTTGTGCCGCACCACCGTTTTCCGCTGCCCCTCCAGCTCCTCCTGCCTCCTTTCCAGATAATTGTCTGCCATATCCAATGCTTTTCTGCAAAAATACACAAATTCCGCTATACTTCTTGCCCTCGTGGGCAAAAACGGCTTAAAACGCACCTGGCAAGGGGTCGGCGAGGGGTTCCAAGTGCAAAAACTGGCCAAATTGCACTTGGCTAAAACAAAAGACGGGAAGGCCGGGAAAAATGCGTATCTTTGTGCCACCATGCCCAGCTATCTGCAAATAGAGAACATCTCCAAGAGCTACGGTCCCAAGGTGCTGTTCCAGCATATCGACTTCAACATCAACGAAGGCGACAAGGTGGCGCTGATTGCACCCAACGGCACGGGGAAGACCTCGCTGCTTAAGATTCTGGCAGGAAAAGACAGCTCCGACAGCGGCGGCAAGGTGCTGTTCCTCAAGGACATCCGCATCGCCTTCCTGGAGCAGGAATACGACTTCAACCCGGAAAAGAGCATCTTCCGGCAAATCATGGACAGTTCGGTCCAGTGGACAGAGCATTTGGACACGGACCACCTGTGGCAGTACGAGCTAAGGGTTACGCAGTTGCTCACCCAGTTCGGCCTCAACGATCCGGACAAGCCGATGAAAGACCTTTCCGGCGGCGAAGTCAAGCGCGTGGCGCTTACGCAGATGCTGGCCTCGGAGGCCGATTTCTACATCATGGACGAGCCCACCAACCACTTGGACATCGATGCCATCGAGTTCCTGGAGGCCCACCTGAAGCACAGCCGCTGCACCCTTTTCATGGTAACGCACGACCGTTACTTCCTGGACCGCGTGTGCAACACCGTAATGGAAATGGACCGGGGCAGCATCTACATCTACCGGGGCGACTACATGAACTTCCTGGAAAAGCGCCAGGAACGCATAGACAACTACAACGCCGAAACGGAAAAGGTGCGCAACATCTACCGGCGGGAACTGGAGTGGATGCACGCCTCCCCCTGCGCCCGCACCGGCAAGGCCAAATACCGCAAGCAAGCCTTCTGGGACATCAAGGAACGGGCCGATGACAGCTACATCCAGAAGAAGGTGGACCTGAGCGAAACGCAGATCAAAAGCACCTACCTGGGCAACAAGGTAATCAACTGCAAGGATGTGAGTTTCTGGTGGGAAGACAAATGCTACCTGAGCCACTTCAGCTACAACTTCCAGCGCTACGAACGCGTGGGCATCGTAGGCCGGAACGCCGCCGGAAAAACCACCTTCCTGAACCTGATTACCGGGGGCTGGAAGCCGGAACTGGGCGGCACCCTGGAAGGCGTCATCGACCTGGGAGATTCCCTCAAGATTGGCTATTATCACCAGAGCGGCATGCAGTTCAAACCCGGCCAGACGGTGCTGGAGACCGTAAACGACACCCACCTGCTGAGCCGCTTTCTGTTCACGCACGACATGCTGAACAACCCCGTAGAACGGCTTTCCGGCGGGGAAAAGCGGCGCCTGTACCTGCTCACCATCCTGCTGCAGCAGCCCAACTTCCTGATTCTGGACGAACCCACCAACGACCTGGATATCGTAACCCTGGACATCCTGGAAGAATACCTGCTGGAATACAAGGGTTCACTGGTAATAGTGAGCCACGACCGTCACTTCCTGGACCGCCTGGTGGACCACCTGTTCGTATTCTGCGGCGAAGGCGTGGTAAAGGACTTCGTGGGCAACTACACGGAGTACCGCACCTTCATAAAGGATTACGAGGCGTCGCAGAAAGCCGATGAAAAACCCGTACAACAGGTTCAGGCAAAAGTAAAAACGACGGCAACAAAGAAGCTCAGCTGGAAAGAGCAGCAAGAGCTGAAGGCCCTGGAAGAAAAACTGCCGCAGCTGGAAGCCGAAAAGGCCGAACTGGAAGCCCGGCTAGCCAGCGGCACGCTGGACGCCGCCCAGCTACAGGAAGCGTCCACCCGCTACGGCACCCTGCAGGAAGAGCTGGATGCCGCCGAGATGCGGTGGTTGGAACTGTCTGAGATTTAACGGATTCCGTACAAATAGGCCAATAGAGCCGTCTTTCCCCGCATGGTCTCACGCGGCGTGAATTCGGAATTCACCCACATGTAACGCTGGTTGAAATAGCTCTCTTGCCGGGGCCATCCACCTTCATTCCAGGAAGGATAGCAGCGGTCCAGCAGAATGCGGGCGTCTCCTCCATCCCCCGGGGACCAGGTTTCCGTCCCGTTAAAAGGAGTCTGTCCGGGGAAGGTACCGGGATCGCCGTCGTTCCGTCCGGGCGAATACACATCGGTAATGTGCCGTTGCCCCAGTCCGGTCATTTCCACAATGTTGCCGGGGTTGCGTCCCAGGCCCCATCCGGCTTCGTCAAACATGGCCTGCTCCAGTTGTACCCGGCGGGCCGGATCCTGGCAGAGATAGTGCGCCAGGATAACCAGCTGAAGATTCTCGTTCGTAATCCAGCGACTGTCGGAAGCACTGCGGCGGGAAGGCCGTTCACGCGAAGGTGCCAGATGCTGCACTTCGGCCTGGGTCTCCACATCGGCCCGGATTCCGTCATACCATTGGGGATAATGCCGCTCCCACGGACAAGTTGCATAGGCCACGGCGGCCCAGTACTGGCAGTGGGCATTGGTCCAGGCTCCCTGGACAAGCGGGAAAGAGACCTCGGCAGCAGCCATGTCTTCCCATGCCTTGTCTCCGGTAAGGTTATACAGGAAAGCGGCGGCCATCTGCTTGAAGTCCCGGCCCCGGAGCTGCCACTCACCCACCGCCTGGCGGTCGTCCAACTGGTTCCACTCCTGCTTTTCGGCATAGCGGAAGGCGGTAATGGCCTCGTCGCGGTAATAGCTGCAAAGCTCTTCGTTGCCGTTTACCCGGAAGGCTTCGGCCAGCATGGCGCAGTTGGCGGCGTTGGCCCAGGCTGCCATGGTGGTGCTTCCTGCCTGGAACATCATGGTCCAGTCCTTGTCCGGATTGGTAACTCCCTGGGAATAACCTCCTTCTGCGTCACGGATACTAAGGAAGAAGTCCACCTCGTTGCGCACCTCGTCCAGCAGGTCCGGAATGCCGTTGCCGCTTTCCCGGATGCCCAGATTGTCCTCATTCTGCCGGCCGCCCGTAAGCAGATACGGCACCAGCAGGTCGTAGATATTGCTCACGTGCGCCAGATGCCGGTCCCAGTCCATGGCGTCGGAATGTCCGCCCCGCACCTTGTCATTGACGGGATTGCCTTGAGGCCGATGCTGATAGAAAGAGGAGGCTTCGGCCTTCTTGAAATGCGGCTCGTCCCATACGTCACCGCGATTCTTTCGCCAGTCCGGATGCCAGGGCTGCAAGTCCGAGAGATAGACCTTGAAGCCTTCCGGATTGTTCTCCTGAAAACGCGGTTGGCGGGCCTTAGGCCACACATCGGCATCCATGGGCTCTCCCAAACGCATATAATAGTACCCCCGCACCGAATAGCGGAAAGGCTCATAGTAAAGAGCGGGATCTATCACGAAATCCATGCTGCATCCCACGCCGTCCACCACCAGGCGGTATTTGCCCGGAAGGGATTCGCGGAAAGCCAGGCACCACACCGGAGAACCGGTAAGATCCTTCTTACCAGCCTCATATTCAGCTGCTTCCTGCGGTTTCCAAAGCGACACCGTACGCACAGGACGCCGTACGCCGGAATCCAGATTATAGAGCCAGATCTGCTTTCCCTCAAAGGAACTGTAGTCCCGCGGGCCGCCATCTCCCATCCAGTAATAAAGGTCGGCCTTCTTCACGTCCTCTGCGGGCGTATAACCCAGGATATTTACGTGGATGGCCTCCGAGGGCGTATTCCAGATATCGAAAGTGATGGTGGCGCTGCTCCTGTCGCTTCCGCTGGAGGCAGGGATGGACACCGTATAGCTGTATCCCTGTTTCATGGCCGATGGCAGGCGGAGGAAGATCCAGTGGTCCAGTTCGCTGGAGAGCGTATGGTCCGTATTCATGGGCTTGGATTTCCGGAACACCGCCACAGCCGGCTTGCCGGAGCCGCCATAGGCCGGATCCTGCCGGGAAATGATGTTCCACGGGGCCTTCACCGAAGCCGTGTTAAAACGGGGAAGGAAGGTCTTTAAGGTATCGTCCCCTTCCATGAAGGTATGTCCCAGAAACGCGCTGGGACCGGTGCCGTTATCCCGGTAACGTACCTCTCCGTCACAGAAATGTAGGACTAAATACTCCTTGTCCAGGCAGCGGATCTCTACCAGTTTGGAGGCCTGTCCCATTAGTGGGAACAGGAAAAGCAAAAATGCCAGAAAGAGGGTCTTACGCATAATCCATTTGTTTTCAAAGGCTTAATTTAGCCATAATAAAACACAATCCAAAACTTTTTGATATTTTTCCAAATATTTGTACTTTTGATTATATGAAATACGTCCTTAATCCGCAAACCCATCCGCACTATAACATGGCCTTCGATGAGAGCCTGCTCAGCAGCCTCCTGCTGGAAGAGCCGGTCTTCTGCCTTTGGCAAAACCGGCCTTCCGTAATTATCGGCCTCAACCAGAGTGCCTACGCAGAAGTGAATCTCCCCTTCCTGGAGGCAAACGGCATTACGCTGGCGCGGCGGGTTACGGGCGGCGGTGCGGTTTATCACGACCTGGGAAACCTGAACTACACCTTCACCGGAGCGGCCCAGACGCTGGACCAGGAAGCCTGCCTGCAGCAAATTGTGGACGCTTTGCGGGATTTGGGCGTACCTGCCGAGCGCAGCGGACGCAACGACATTCTGGTGGAAGGGCGCAAGTGCTCCGGCTATGCCAAACGGATGGAAAAGGACCGGATTATGGTGCACGGAACGCTCATGTTCAACGTAGATCTTGCACAGCTTACGGAAGCCCTGGCGGTGCCCGGCAGCAAGCTTTCGGCCGCCGGAATCGCATCGGTCCGCAGCCGCGTGGCCAATCTGAAAGAATACCTGCCGCAGTTTGCCGATATCCGGGCCTTTCGGCAGGCCCTGCAGGAGCGCCTGGCCGGCAAAGACTCGGAAATAACGCTTTCCCCCGAATGGCTGTCGGCCGTACAGGAAATGGCCGATACCAAATTTTCCACCTGGGAATGGAACTTCGGCCACTCCCCCGCCACCAGCTTCCAGAAACGCCGGAAATTCCCCTGCGGCACCGTAGAAGCCCGTTTTTCGCTCAGGCACGGCTGCCTGGACGGCCTGTCCTTCGGCGGCGATTTCCTGGGAAACCTGCCGGCCGGTGAGCTTGCGCAAAGGCTGCAGGGAACGCCCTACCGCCTGCCCGAACTGGAGCAGGCCCTGGCCGATGCCGGAAGCTACTTCGACGGCCTGCAGGCCCACGAACTGGCCTTGCTCCTGTTACAGGATCAATAGTTTGTTTTCCGGAAAAATAATCTTTATTTTTGTAGAACATAACGCGTGTTTATTATGGCAAATAAAGGCAAAATCATCGGCTGGTCCATCACCCTCTTTGTTCTGGCCCTGCTGGCAGTATTCTGCTATTTCAAATTCCTGTGGGTATTCAGCGACGGCACCAAAACCGGTGAGCTCAATTCCCTCACCTATACCGGCTATCTGTTCAAAACCTACGAGGGAGAGATTATCCTTACAGGTTACGGCAGCAAAAACAGCAACGGAACGGTCCAGTCCAAGAATTTCAAGTTCTCGGTGGCCAATAAGGAAGTAGCCGAAAAGCTCACCCGGATGACAGGCCAGCGCGTTACCGTCCATTATAAAGAATACAAGGGCACACTTCCCTGGCGTGGCTACGAGCGCAGCATTGTAGACAACGTTACGGAACTGGATTCCCGTTACCAGGAACATACCTTTGAACCGGACCCGGACGAATTTTTCCTATAGAACATGAAAAAATCACTGATATCCCTTTTGGGCGCCGCCCTCATTGGCAGCGCCCTTTTTGCGCAGAACACTGTAATTGATTCCCGTCCCGCCCATGACGGAAAGGACCTTACCATGGAAGAAGCCATCTACCGGGGCGTGGGTTACGCCCGCAGCAACACCGGCTGGATGACCAAAGACATTTACCTGGTGCAGACGCCGGACGGCGTATTCCAGGGAGGAACCGGACAGGCTTTCCAGCGTCTTCGCTATGTGCCGGAAAGGCGGGAAGAATCCCCGTACATCCTGGGGAAGGCCGGCTTCGGCATCCGTACAGAGGGCAATTCCATCTATGGTTTCAAAGACGGAAAGGAGTTTCCGCTGGCCGTTTCGGAAGACCGTAATATCGTTTACGGCCAAATCGTGAGCCGCAACGAGTTTGGCGTCAATGCCGGTTACTACTGGTCGCCGGCTGGCAATCTGCTGGCCTTCTACCGCAAGGACGAATCCAAGGTGACGGATTTTCCGCTGCTGGACATCGGCTCGCGCACCGGAACGCTCCGGCTCGTCAAGTATCCCATGAACGGCATGGATTCGGAGACAGTGAGCGTCGGCATTTACGACTTCCGTAAGGAAACAACTGTGTACCTGCAGGTTACAGACTTCACGGAGGAGCGCTTCATTACCAACGTCAGCTGGTCGCCGGACGAGAAGTACGTTTTCGCGCAGGTGCTGGACCGCAGCCAGCATCACTGCCGCCTTAACCAGTACCGCGCCAGCGACGGTTCCTTCGTACGCACCCTCCTCACCGAGGACAACGAAGCCTGGGTAGAACCTTCCGACCTGCTCTACTTCCTCAAAGGCCGCACGGACCTTTTCCTGTACCGCACCGACAACCGCGACGGCTACAAGAGCCTGTACCTGGTAGATACGCTGGGCACCATCCGCCGCCTCACCGCCGTAAACGCCGATGTGGAATATGTGGGCAACAACGGGGCCGATGTCTTCTACACCTCGGCCGAGGTTTCCCCCATCGAGAATCACCTGTTCAAGATTAACCTTTCCCTGTCCGACAAGGGCGGGCTCAAGAAGGCCAAATTCGGCAAACCGGTTCAACTGACGCAGGGCCGGGGCTGGCATTCAGTGAGCCTGAACGAAGACTGCAGCTGGTTCACCGACAAATACAGCAACCTGAATACGCCGCAGGAAATTGTCCTCCGGAGCACGGATAGCAAATATTCCTACCCCATCATCAGCCTGCCGGATCCGCTGTCGGCCTATGCCTCCTGCAAGGTGGAACTGGGCACCGTTCCCAGCGCCGACGGTCTGTACCAGAATTATTACCGGCTTATCTATCCCAAGGACTTTGACCCTTCCAAGAAGTATCCGGTTATCCTTTACGTATATGGCGGCCCGCACAGCCAGCTGGTGAAAGATTCCTGGCTGGGAGAGATTCGCATGTGGGAAATGCTCATGGCCCAGAAGGGGTATCTGGTTTATATCCAGGACAACCGCGGCACGGAAAACCGCGGTGCGGCCTTCGAAAAGGCCATCAACCGCCACTGCGGCCAGGAGGAAATGAAGGACCAGATGGTGGGCATCAACTGGCTCCGCAGCCTTCCCTACGTGGATGCATCCCGCATCGGCGTGCATGGCTGGAGCTACGGCGGCTTCATGACCATCTCGCTCATGACCAACTATCCGGACGTGTTCAAAGTGGGCGTGGCCGGCGGCCCGGTCATCGACTGGAAGTGGTATGAGATTATGTATGGCGAGCGTTATATGGACACCCCCGAAACCAATCCGGAAGGCTTCAAGGAAACCTCACTGGTAGAGCATGCCGACCGGCTTAAAGGCAAACTCCTCATCTGCCAGGGCGCCGTAGACCATACCGTAGTGTGGGAGCACAGCCTCAGCTTTATCCAGGCGTGCATCGACCAGGAGATTCCCGTAGACTACTTCCCCTACCCCGTTGCCGAACATAATGTCTCCGGCCGCAACCGCATCCACCTCATGGACAAGGTTACGCAGTACTTCCAGGATTATCTTTAGTTTCCATTAACTTCCAGTTGGTATACAATCTAAACGCACGTGTTTAAAGTCAGTGAGATACTTACTACGCCGCCGGGGGTGTTTGCATCGGCGCTGCAGCAGAAGGTTTATGAGACCTTTTCGGCGCTTGCCATTCCTTTTGAACGGGTAGATACGGACCCGGGGCTCACGATGGAGGACTGCCAGCACATTGACGCCAAAATTGGGGTGCGGATTGTGAAGACCGTTTTCCTGTGCAACCGGCAGCAGACGGAATTCTACCTGTACGTGACCACAGACGATAAGCCCTTTGTTACCAGAGACTTCTGCGGAGCACTGGGGATTCCGCGCGTGTCATTCGCTCCGGCCGAAAAGCTGTGGGAACTAACCGGCGTACTGGTGGGTGCCACCACCATTCTCAGCGCCGTCCTGCCATCGGCCTCCGGTGTTCATCTGGTCATGGACCGTGCCGTGGCCGATGCCCCCTGGTTCGCCTGCACGGACGGTACAGCCACCTGTTTTGTTAAAATTAGCACGCAGGATCTTCTGGAGAAGTATCTACCTTCCTCCGGCCATAGTTTGACAATTATTTAGAGTAATTATAGTATCATGAAACAAGCATTCAAAATCATCCTCGGCCTGGCACTGATAGCTGCCGGCGTGCTGTGGATCCTGAGTTTAACGGGCGTGCTCACCTTTGAGTTCTCTACCAAGGGATGGTGGGCCCTGTTTGTTATCGTGCCCTGCCTGTTCGGGCTCATTAATGACAAGGACAAGGTGGGTCCGTGCATCGGCATCGGCGTGGGCGTTCTGCTTCTGCTGGCAGCCCGGGATGTCATCTCCTGGAACATGATGTGGCAGATTGCCCTGGCGCTCATGGTCATCGGCTTCGGCATACAACTGCTGTTTTTCAAGGGCTGCCACCATCACGAGGCCTGCGAGATTAAAACCGTATCCCGCGACGGCAAAAACATCCGGCGCATAGAGACGGCCTTCGGCAAGCAGAACCTTACCTTTGCCGGAGAAAAGTTCGAGGGGGCCGATGTGCAAACCTCCTTCGGCGGCCTCACCCTTAACCTGAAGGGGGCCGAGATTACCGACCAGGCTTTCATCGACCTGAACGTGGGCTTTGCCGGCGTATCCATCATCGTTCCGGAAGGCCTGGCCGTGCAAATTGCCGTTACCAGCGGCTTCGGCGGCGTTTCCGACAAACGCTACACCAAGGTGAACTCCGGCACCCCCCAGCTCATCATCATCGGCAAAGTGGGCTTCGGCGGCGTAGAAATCCGCAACTAGGCTTTCCCCCGCCAAGGCTCACGGCACACCAAGCAGTCATTCCCGGCTATTCCACCGTCATTCCCGGCGGTTGTCGACGGCGTGGTAAAGGTACCCGTGGCCCAAACGCCGGAAAGCCATTCCGTTAGGTCTCTTTTCAGAACGCTGCAGGTTAATGGGCGAAGTGCCGCAGGTCTGCATTTTTCTGCCAACCTGCGGCAGTAGAACGCGTCGGTGGCCGGTTAGTGCCCCAGGTCGGCCGTTTTTTGCAGACCTGCTACGCTTTAGACAATCACCTGCAACAGTTGAGAGATAGTGACGACCTTTCTTGTG
>CAMJKI010000032.1 GCA_946406355.1 uncultured Bacteroidales bacterium
GGGTGTGTTGGAATTGGTAGACAACCCAGACTTAGGATCTGGTGCCGCAAGGCGTATGGGTTCGAGTCCCTTCACCCGCACGAACTAACACTAACGCGCAGGCTTACGCTTCGTAAGTCCGCCCACGTTACCCCCTCCCAAACCCTCCCCTCGGGGGAGGGACTCGGCGTCAGAAGACGCCGTTCGCCTGCAGGCTCAATCGCTTCGCTCCGAAGTCCTCCGATTCAGCTTTGGCCGGGCTTTCGCGATAGTGGTGAAGGGACGTCGCAGTTCCGGGCACGGAGCGTCCCCGGTCCGCAAATTGTCGGGGGACCGGCGACGGCATATGCACCGAGAGGCCGATTCGCGTCGCGGGTCATCGGCCTTTTCGCGGACCTGCGACAATGCCCGGCATCACCTGCGACGGCACCCGATTCCACCGGCGACGGTGCTCGGCACCACCTGCGACGACAGAAGGTATTATCGGCCACCGTTTTCCGGCCGTGCCATGGATTAACCGACCATTTTCACTATCTTCGCAGTATGGCAGACTATTACAGACATTTCAAAGGCGGAAAGTATAAGCTCTTGGGTATTGCAAAGGATAGTGAGACCCTGGAGAAGAAGGTCGTATATCAGGCTCTCTACGGTGAAGGTGATATATGGGTAAGGCCTTATGAGATGTTCTTCGGGACTGTCGAGAGGGATGGTAAAGTTATGCAGCGTTTCACCAAGATAACGGAGGAAGAAGTATGAACAAAGTAAGAATCACAGCCATAAGAAAAGCATCATATCCCGACTTAATGGCAAAATATGAAAACCCCATCGAGCATACCTGTGATGTCGTGGAAGGTCAGCAGTGGATGTCGGTAGATGGTAAGTGTCCGGAGGGTATGTGTCCTTCTGCCTGGGGCTCTATGAGGAAATTCGTGGAGGCGCTGGCACGTGGAGAGGGTAATTTCTTCGATGGCTGGATGAAGAACCCCATGAGCGCCATGATCAGCTGCAATGACGGATTCAGGCCAGTGAGCTTCTATCTGGAGGTGATGGAGTAAAATGTGTTAAATAAATCGGCCTTTAAATGAAAGTGATTGACACTGAACAACTTAACGGTTTCCCGGTGCAATTTTATTTGCACCGGGAAACTGCTAAATAACTATAATACAGCTGGTTACGTTTTTCGCCCGAGCAAACTGGTACGTTAATCGTTGCCGTATTGACGCGCAGAAGTGCATAGAAGGCCTTTTTTCTGTCGACATGGCTGCGGAATCGGCCTATTTACCATAAAACACTGCCGTATTAACAAACAAAAATGCACAGAATGGCGATTCGGTGTCAACACGGCAATTTACCAGGCTGAAGAAAGGTCATATCCAGTCCTTATTTTGGAGATATCTCAAAATAAATCCGATACCCCCCCACACGCAAGACATGCCGATTACGGATCCAGAGGGTCCAGGGGGGCCACCTGGGTGGCGATGGGAAGCGGGTAGAACTCTACGGCGCGGGGAGAAAGCCGGGCGCCCAAGGTGAAGGGAACGGTTAGCATCTCCCGCTGGCAGGTATTGCGGAAACCGTCGCCCGTTACATAGTTGATGTGCTCCTCGCCGGAGGTGACCAGGCCCGGCTTGTCCATGGGAATTCCCTGCTGCAGCATAATACGGGCGGTATTTCTGATGTTGGTAGTGGTATGGCGGGCGTGCGGTTCGGCTATGATGGCCGATTCCGGAACGCCACACACTTCCATCAGGTATTTCTTCATTTCCTCCGCTTCCGAGTACGGAGTTTTGAACGGATGCACCCTGCCGCCGCTCACCACAATGAATGGGGCCTTTCCCTCCTTGTACAAGCGGGCACCGTACCAGGCCCGCAGGCGGCTCTGGCCGCTGATGGCCTCCCCTTCCCGCTCCGGGCCACAGCCCAGCACAAGAATTACAGTATATGGATACTGATCCCATCGGGTGCGGCCGATGGCACTGTACGCCTTCCGGTTGATGCCCGCCTCCATCGGCTCGAAATCCGCCGCTTCGAAACGGCCGTTGGCATCCAGCCAGGCCAAGGCGCTTTCCAGCGTAAGGGCATAGAACGGCCGGTCCTTGGCCGCGGCAAGCACATTGGACCAGGCCAGGTTGCGGATGTAGGCCATCTCGGTGCCGTCCGGGGAAGATGTGATACCGTCGATGGCCGGATAGCGCGGCGTCTGCCCCAGCGCCTGGATGTCCAGCACATGGTTCATCCCTTCGGCATCCTGCTTCCAGGCGGCCTGCAAAAAGGCAGGGTCCGGTAAATCATTGAAGATGCTGTAGCAGCCCTGCGCTTTCAACTGGCTCACCAGGGCCGACAAATCCCCGGAAAGCGCCCCCAGCCGACTGGCCGACAGGGTGATTTCCTCCTCCGAGAAGCGGCTTGCATGGACAGCCTCCAGGCTGCCTGCCGCATCGGCCAGAGCCTGGTACTTCCGGTCCGCCAGCGCTTGCAGGGCTTGGTCCTCCTGCACCAGGGAAGGGTTCTGCTCCAGGGCATAAGTGAGCGGATAATTCTTGCGGAAAACAATGTCCCGAGGGCTCTCGGGAGCCACCGGAGCGGCACAGGACAACACCAGCAGCAGGCAGCCGACAATGCCGATTACAGCTTTACGCATGGGAACTAAGGTTTTACGAATTCAACGCATGCCCAGTCCTCCCTGTTGGAGGAACCGGCAAAGGAAAGGCCCAACCCTTCGGCGGCCTCCCGGATGGCGGGGACATCGGCCATGTAGAAACCGCTCAGGAGCAGATGACCGCCCTTGCGGAGAGAACGCACGTATGTGGGCAGGTCTTCCAGGATGATGTTACGGTGGATGTTGGCCAGGAGCACGTCGTAGGTGCCCATTTGCAGCAGGGAGGCATCACCGCAGGCGGTTTCCACGCGGGTTCCCACCTTGTTCCAGCGGCAGTTGCCCCAGGCGCTGCGGGCCGCCACTGCGTCTATGTCCACGGCAAACACCTTCCGGGCCTGCATTTTAGCCGCCAGGATGGCCAGGATGGCCGTGCCGCAGCCCATGTCCACCACCGAACGGCCCCGGATTAAGGATTCCAGCCCCAGCATGCGCTGCATCATCATGAAAGTGGTATGGTGATAACCCGTGCCGAAGGCCATTTGCGGATCTATCCAGATGTTGAAACGGGTGCGCGGGACATCTTTGTTGAAAGGGGCCTTAATGGTTACCTTCCCGTCCACCACAATGGGCTTGAACTCCTGTTCCCAGGCCCGGTTCCAGTTTTGCCCCTGCACCAGAGTGGCCGTGAAAGATACGGCCTCCGGATAACCGCTCAGAACCACCTTCAGGTCCCCGGGTTTATACAGTTCTTTCTGGATATAGCATTTAAGATCAGGTGCTTCCGTTACAAACGAATCGTAGGGCAGTTCGCCCAGTTCGGCCGTAAGGATTTCGGCCATTTCCTCCGAGAAAGGATCCAGGCGCACACTTACTTCTATGTATTGTTCGCTATTCATGGGCAGGCAGTTTTCTTTCCTTTACAAAGATAGCACTTCCGCCGGATTTTTCTTATATTTGTGTGTTGAACTAATAACCCTTTTCTCAGATGAGCAAATACATTCTGGCGCTGGACCAGGGAACCAGTTCCTCCCGCGCCATAGTCTTCGACCACAAAGGTAACATCTGCTCCACCGCCCAAATGGAGTTCACGCAGTACTTCCCCCAGCCGGGCTGGGTAGAGCACGACCCTATGGAAATCTGGGCATCGGAGGCCGCCGTCATCGCCGAGGCCATCTCCAAAATCGGCATCAACGGCAAGGATATTGCCGCCATCGGCATCACCAACCAGCGGGAAACCACCATCGTGTGGGATGCCGAAACCGGCACGCCCATCTGCAAGGCCATCGTGTGGCAGGACCGCCGCACATCGGCCTTCTGCGATTCCCTCAAGGACCAGGGGCTGGTAGATACCATCCGGGAAAAGACGGGCCTTATCATAGATGCGTACTTCTCCGGCACCAAAATCAAATGGATCCTGGACCATGTGGAAGGCGCCCGGGAAAAGGCCGAAGCCGGCAAACTCCGCTTCGGTACGGTGGACAGCTGGCTTGTGTGGCAGCTCACCCGCGGAGAGGTGCACGTAACGGACGTCTCCAATGCTTCCCGCACCATGCTGTTCAACATCAACACCCTGGAGTGGGACCAGGAGCTGCTGGACCTGCTGGGCATCCCCCGCTCCATGATGCCTTCCGTGCGCTCCTCGTCGGAAGTGTACGGCTACACCAAAACCACCATCTTTGCGCACGAGGTGCCCATCGCGGGCATTGCGGGAGACCAGCAGGCGGCCCTTTTCGGCCAAATGTGCACGGAACCCGGCGCAGTCAAGAACACCTACGGCACCGGCTGCTTCCTGCTCATGAACACCGGCACCAAACCCATCCTTTCCCGCAACAACCTGCTCACCACCGTGGCCTGGAAGATTGGAAATACGGTGAATTACGCCCTGGAAGGCTCCATTTTCGTGGGCGGCAGCGTGGTGCAGTGGCTGCGGGACGGCCTGGGCGTCATCCGTTCATCGGCCGAAATTGAGGGGCTGGCCTCCACCGTTCCGGACAACGGCGGCGTGTACTTTGTGCCTGCCCTCACCGGCATGGGCGCCCCCTATTGGGACCAGTATGCCCACGGTGTTATCTGCGGCATTACCCGCGGCACCAGCGCAGCCCATATTGCCCGCGCCGCCCTGGAGGGCATTGCTTTCCAGACCATGGACATTGTGCGGGCCATGGAAAAGGATGCCGGCGTAAAGCTGGCCGAACTGAAGGTGGACGGCGGCGCTTCCCGCAACAACCTGATGATGCAGTTTCAGTCCGATATCCTGGGCACCAACGTAATACGGCCGCAGATAACGGAAACCACGGCCATGGGCGCCTGCTATCTGGCCGGCCTGGCGGTAGGCTACTGGAGCTCGCTGGAAGAGATCCGCAAGCAGTGGAAGGCCGAAAGAACCTTCACCCCTTCGGGAGAAGACATGGAACCCGCCCGCAAAGGCTGGGCCGATGCCATCTCCAGGACCATCAGCCGGTAAGGCAGGAGATCCCCGGTCATGACGGAAATTAAAAGCTAAACTATACTATGCAAGAGTGTATTTTTGAGTTCATCGGCACGCTGGTGCTGGTACTTTTGGGCGACGGTGTTTGCGCCGCCACTTCCCTGAATCACTGTAAAGCCAAAGGCGGCGGATGGGTTGTCATCGCCATGGGCTGGGGTTTCGCCGTTATGACGGGCGTGCTCATAGCCGGTCCGGTTTCGGGCGCACACCTGAATCCGGTGGTAACCCTGGGACTGGCCCTGGCCGGACTTTTCCCCTGGGCATCGGTAGCCGGTTACGTGGTGGCCCAGATGCTGGGCGGCTTCGTGGGCGCCATACTGGTCTGGCTGTTCTATAAAGACCACTACAAGGCCACGCAGGACCAGCCGGACACCATCCTGGGCACCTTCTGCACCATGCCGGCCATCAAGAATCCCTGGCGGAATTTCCTGTCCGAAGTTATTGCCACCTGGCTGCTGGTGTTTGCCATCCTGGCCATCGGCAAGGATGCCGGTTTCGGGGGCCTGAGTCCTTTCCCGGTAACTTGCATCATTATATCCATCGGCATGTCGCTGGGCGCCACCACGGGTTATGCCATGAATCCGGCCCGTGACCTGAGCCCCCGCTGCGCCCACGCCATCCTGCCCATCGCCGGCAAACGTGACAGCGGCTGGTGGTACAGCTGGATTCCCGTCGCCGGGCCCGCAGCAGGCGCCGCCCTGGCAGCCGGACTGTATCTGCTGGTATTCTAGAAACACTACCTTACCCTGCCATAGAGCATTTACTGCCGCCATTACCACAGGATGACGGCAGTTTTCATTTAATTATACGCACAAATTTGGCTATCTTTGCAAGTATCCTGCATTATATGGAGAGTCTGTGAAAAAACTCTGTCAATTCATATCGCGATACATGGGCGTGCTGGTGCTGCTGTCGGCTGTGGCGGCGCTGGCATTTCCGGAGGTGTTCGGCCAGGTGAAGCCCACGGTTATTAATCCGCTGCTGGGAGTCATTATGTTTGGTATGGGATTGACGCTGCGGGCCGACGATTTCCGCATCGTGTTCAGCCGGCCGAAGGACGTCATCATAGGCTGTTTGGCACAATTCACAGTGATGCCGCTGCTGGCCTGGGCGCTGGCAAAGATCTTTGCCCTGGATGAGGCACTAACGGTGGGTGTGGTGCTGGTGGGCTGCTGCCCGGGCGGCACGGCCTCCAACGTCATCACCTATCTGGCGAAAGGGGATTTGGCTCTTTCTGTGGGCATGACAGGCGTTTCCACCTTACTGGCTCCCGTTCTCACGCCCCTGCTGGTTTTGCTTCTGGCGGGCCAGACGGTGAACGTGGACGTTGCAGGCATGCTGCTGAATATCCTCTGGGTTGTCATCCTGCCCATCGCGGCGGGCCTGCTGGTGAAGCGGTTCTGGCCCCGGCAGACCACGGCGGCAACGGCCTATCTTCCCGCCCTTTCCACCCTGGCCATCTGTGCTATCGTGCTCATTGTGATTGCCGCCAACGCCTCCAAACTGATGTCCAGTGGCCTCATCATCATCCTGGTGGTGATGCTCCATAACATCGGCGGACTGGCTGTGGGCTATGCCATCGGCACCTTGCTGGGTATGCCGGCCGCCAAGCGCAAGGCCGTAAGCATCGAGGTAGGTATGCAGAATTCCGGCCTGGCCTCCTCGCTGGCCACGCTCCACTTCGCCGCCTACCCCCTGGCCACCATTCCCGGCGCCATCTTCAGCGTGTGGCACAACATCAGCGGCGCCATCGTTGCCAAGATTTACAGTGCCATTAATAAATAGACCTCCAAAAGATTTGCAGAGGTTGGGGGGATTGGCTATCTTTGTAAGACAAACCTGTAACTATTATGGCAGAATTTAAATACGCCCCTATGTTTCAGTTGGGTAAGGATACCACTGAATACTACAAGATTCCCGGTTCTGAGAAGCTCGTTTCCACCGCCGAGTTCGAAGGCCACAAGATGCTTAAGGTGAGCCCGGAGGCTCTTACGCTGGTGGCCCAGCAGTCTTTCCACGACTGCGAGTTTATGCTGCGCCGTGCCCATAACGAGCAAGTGGCGGCCATCCTCAAGGACCCTGAGGCTTCCGACAACGACAAATTCGTGGCCTTGCAGTTCCTGCGCAATGCCGAAACTGCCGTCAAGGGCGTACTTCCGTTCTGCCAGGACACCGGCACCGCCATTATCCATGGCGAGAAAGGCCAGCAGGTCTGGACCAACTTCGAAGACGAAGAGGCACTGAGCCTGGGTGTGTTTAACACCTATACCCAGGAGAACCTGCGTTACAGCCAGAACGCTCCGCTCAATATGTACGATGAGGTAAACACCAAGTGCAACCTCCCGGCCCAGATTGATATTGAATCCACCCTGGGTGACGAGTATCGTTTCATCATGGTGGCAAAGGGCGGCGGCAGCGCCAACAAGACTTATTTCTATCCCATGACCAAGGCCACCATCCAGAACGAAGGCACCCTCATCCCCTTCCTGGTGGAGAAGATGCGTTCCCTGGGTACGGCAGCCTGCCCGCCCTACCACATCGCCTTTGTGATTGGCGGCACTTCGGCCGAAAAGAACCTCCTCACCGTGAAGCTGGCCAGCATCAAGTTCTACGACAACCTGCCCACCACCGGCGACGAGACCGGCCGCGCCTTCCGTGATATCGATCTAGAGAATAAGCTCCTGAAGGAAGCCCAGAAGATCGGCCTGGGCGCCCAGTTCGGCGGCAAGTACATGGCCCACGACATCCGCGTGGTCCGTCTGCCCCGTCACGGCGCCAGCTGCCCTATCGGCTTGGGTGTGAGCTGCAGCGCCGACCGCAATATCAAGTCCAAGATCAACGCCCAGGGCGTATGGATTGAGAAGATGGATACCAACCCTTCGGATCTCATTCCTGAGGAATTCCGCCGTCCCGGCGAGGGCCCTCAGGGCATCGCAATTGACCTGGACAAGGGAATCAATTCCGTACGTGCCGAACTCACCAAGTACACGGTGGGTACCCGCGTGCTTCTGAATGGAACCATTATCGTGGCCCGTGACATTGCCCACGCCAAGCTCAAGGCCCGCCTGGATGCCGGAGAAGATATGCCCGCCTACTTCAAGGACTATCCCATCCTGTACGCCGGCCCGGCCAAGACCCCGGCCGGATACCCTTGCGGTTCCATGGGCCCCACCACGGCCAACCGTATGGATCCGTACGTGGATGAGTTCCAGGACCACGGCGCCTCCCTGGTGATGATTGCCAAGGGCAACCGTTCCAAGGCGGTGACAGACGCCTGCCAGAAGCACGGCGGTTTCTACCTGGGCACCATCGGCGGTGTGGCTGCCGTCCTCTCTCAGGATTGCATCAAGAGCATCGACTGCGTAGAGTATCCCGAACTGGGCATGGAAGCCATCTGGAAGATTACCGTAAAAGACTTCCCGGCCTTCATCCTGGTAGACGACAAGGGCAACGACTTCTTCAAAACCATCGGCCTGTAATCACACACACTAACACAAAACTAATATGAAGTACGTATGCAACATTTGCGGGTACATTTATGATCCCGCTGTGGGAGACCCCGACGGTGGCATCGCCCCCGGAACCGCTTTTGCCGACATCCCAGCCGACTGGGTGTGCCCCGTTTGCGGTGTTGGAAAAGATGACTTCTCCCCCGCCGAGTAAGGAAACACTTAAAAATGAAAGCTGTCGCGTTTAATCCTTTTTATCCGCACGCCTCATCTGTTTATGGGCTGGAGAATTTTACTCCAGCCTTTGTTGATGCAGACTATCTGAAAGAACTGGGTGTTACCGTGGAGCCATCGGCCGAAACCCTGGAAGGGCTCCGGAGGGGCTCGGAAGCCCTGGCCCGCCGCTTGAAGGAGGGCACCCTGATTCCCCGGCAGGAGTTCTTTCTGGACACGATAACCCCGGAACTGGAAAAAACGGAAATCCACAATTATACGGGCCGATGCCCTACGCTCACCTACGAGGTGAATCCCGTTAAAGGCTGCACTGTGGGGTGCCTGTACTGCCTGGTGACGGACGGGGTGCACGAGCAGCGGCTGATGGCCCACGAGAACTATCATCTGTATGTAAGGCGCCTGCTGGAGGAGCAAAACGGCCCCGGCAGCAAGAACCTTAACCACTATTATTACTTCTCACCCAAGACGGAGGCTTTCCAGGAGGCCACCCTGATTCCGGGCATAGCCCACCGGATTTTACGGGAATTCATAGAGCATTTCCGGCGTTACCCGGAGTCCAATGCCCGCCTGTTTGTAGCCTCCAAGGCCGGTGCCCGGCATTTGCTGTACCAAAACGAAGGCGAGAGCATCCTGGACCTGTTCCAGCAGCTTCGCAGCAAGATGCAGTTCAACACCAGCGTCTCCATTATGCCATCGGCCCTGCGGGACATCCTGGAGCCGTATGCCGCCCCCATCGAAGAGCGGCTGCAGGCTGTCCGGCTTTGCCAGGAGCGGGGCATTCCTGCCAATTCCGCCCTGGTGCAGCCCATCTTTACCCCCTGCCTTACGGACGCACAGATCCGGGAGTTCTTTGACCGGCTCCACCAGGCCGGCATCATCAACTACAAGCCGGAATTCCTTACGGTGGAGATGGAGAACCTGGCCCTGCTGGGACAGTATCTGGGTTACTTTGATAAGCAGCTGGAGCGGGAGCTTTACCAGGACTACCTGATGCCCTCCAACGCCACCCACCGGAAACAGCGGAGCCGCACGGCCCCGGACCGTGAACGCAGCCGGGAGTGCCTCAAAAAGATGATGGCCTATACCGGGCGCCTTGGCATGAGCACCAGCATCTGCTATTGGGTGCGCCAGCAGCTGGGTATCGGCGAAGAGGAGATTCCCCTGGTGAACCGCAACGGATTCCAGTGCCTGGGCTACCAGAGCAAGCTTTTTAACGGCCGATAACCTATGTTCAGCGACCTTTCCAGCTACTATCTCCACTGGTACCACGCCCGTCCCGTGGGTATCACTTGCCATCGCCGGGAAGAGTTGCGCCGCCTGCACAAGGTGCTTTATACCGCTATCTGCCATTTTGTACACCACTACAGGGAGTATGTGCAGGATTGGGGCTTCTCCGACAAGGAATGGGCCCTGCTGGAGCGCCAGGAACGCTATCCCTTCCGGGCGGGAACCTGGCGGCCCGACTACATCGTTTCCAGCAAGGGGGACCTCCTTCTTTGCGAAATTACGTCGCGCTTCTTCGCCCACGGCATCTTTATGGGGTGGTTCGGCTACCAGGCCGGATGCGCCTTTGCCGCCCGGGTGCCGGAGGCGGAATGCATCTTCCGTTTTCCGGAGCTGATGGACTACATGCTGTCCCTGGCCGGCGGACGCCGCCGGATGTACGCACTGAAAAGCGCCGACCGCACCAGCGAAATCCGGCTGTACCAGCGCTTTTACCAGGTGCACGGTCTGCAGGTGGAAGTGCTGGAAACGCCTGAGATTGAGGCCAGGCGGAGCGAATGGGCACGGGACGCCTTTGTGGTAAACGCCCTGAACCAGCGGGACCTGCTGGGCTTTTCCGATGATACGCTGGACGCCCTGATGGAAGCCGGCCTGGTGAGCGAGTTCCGCAACACCTTCCTCATGCACGACAAGCGCTTCCTGGCCCTTTGGTTCGACGACCGCTTCACCGGCGCCTGCCTGAGTGCGGAAGACACCGCTTTCCTACGCGCCCATGCCATTCCCAGCTTCCTGCAGATGCCGGCCGATGCCTATGAGAACAAAGACCGCTACATCCTGAAGCCCGTCCGGCTGGGAAAGAGCGAGGGCGTAATGGCCGGCCCCCTGGTTACCCGTGAGCAGTGGCAGCGCCGGCTGGACCAGGGCGTGGAAGGCTGCCTTTTCCAACCGTTTGTGCAACAGCGCACTTTCCCCACCGTGTGGGAAGGAACTCCTTTCCAGGACTACCTGTGCGGGATGATGCTCTGCGTGGACGACCGCTATTTTGACTCGGGCTATTTCCGCTGTTCCAGCCTGCCTGTAACCAACCAGGGCGACGACCGCAAAGCCTTTGTGCTGCATACGGACCATCCGGACCTGCTTTCCCAATGCGACCTGCTATGATCCTTGCCAGCAACCAGCCCTACTTCCTGCCCTATTTCCCTTACTGGCAGCTGATACACGCCGCCGACCGCTTCCTGGTGGCCGATGACTATGCCTACATGAAGCACAGCTGGATTAACCGGAACAAGATCCGGATGGGAGAGCGGGATATCTGGTTCCGCGTAGAGGTGCAGGGCATGAGCAGTTTTAAGCAAATTGGCAAAACCAGGCTGATGCCCATACCATTTAGAGATAAACTGAAAACCATAGAAACCGCCTATCACAAGGCGCCTTTCTTTCAAGAGGGCTATGCCCTGCTGGAAAGGATTCTCGCCTGCCCGGAAACGGACTTGACCCCTTTCCTTACCGCTTCCATCCGGGAAGTCTGCGCCTACCTGGGCATCGGCACCCCGCTGGGATTCACTTCTTCCCTGGAAGGAAACGCCCTGCTGAAGCGGGAAGAACGCATCTACGACTTCTGCCACCGCCTGGGAGCCGATCATTATATCAACGCCATCGGCGGGCAGGATCTGTACCGTTTTGACGAGTTCCGGCGACGGGGCATCCGGCTCAGCTTCCTGCACAGCAACGCCACTGAAGCCGGCACCCTGAGCGTGCTGGATGCCATTATGAACCATTCCCGGGATGCACTGCACGCCATGCTGGACCAATATACCCTGATTGATGGATAAGCCCGTGGTAACCGTTATCTGCCTCACTTACAACCACGCCCCGTATATCCGGGATGCGCTGGAGGGCTTTGTGTGCCAACAGACGGCCTTCCCCTTTGAGGTGCTGGTGCACGACGACGCCTCCACCGACGGAACGGCCGATATAGTACGGGACTATGCCCGGCGCTATCCCCGGCTGATCAAGCCCATCCTTCAAAAGGAGAACCAGCACTCCCGGGGCGTGAACCTTATTCCAGGCTTCTGCTTCCCGTTGGTACAGGGCCGTTATGTAGCCCTGTGCGAAGGAGATGACCGCTGGACCGACCTCACCAAACTGCAACGCCAGGTGGAGGCGCTGGAGCAGCATCCGGAAGCCGATTTGTGCGGCCACTGCGTCCGCTGCACCCGGAACGGACATCCCCATGGCTTCCGGGCACCCCGCCTGCGGGACTGCGTGATTCCCGTGGAAGAAGTGGTGAAAGGCATCCCTATAGCTACGGCCAGCCTGCTGTGCCGGGCCGATACCTACCTGCAGCTTTCGCCCATGCGGGAAGTGGCGTTTCTGGACCTGTCCCTGCTATTGCAGGGGGCCGTCCGGGGAGGTCTGGTGTATTTGTCCCGCTGCATGGCGGAGTATCGCCTGCAAACGCCCAACTCCTGGACCGCCACACACAGGGGACACCGTCGCATTGAAGCCGCGGCTACCGAGCAAAAAGTTGTGGAAGCCTTTGACAACTGGACAGCCGGCCGATACCGGCAGGCCGTCCGCTGGCGCCTGGCCAGAATTGACATTGGCAACCGCCTTACCCGGCACCAATACCTTACACTGTTCTCCCCCCGTCGGCTGCCCTGGGCGCTCATCCGGATAGGGCGTACCCTTTGCCGCCGTTTCAGAAGCCTCTATTGCCAATTACGATGGAAGAAATCTTTGTAACCCGCACCTCCATGCCTTCTTTCCAGGAGTACTGCGACGAAATCCGCAGCCTCTGGGACAGCCATCTGCTCACCAATATGGGCGAGAAACACCAGGCCCTGCAAGGGGAGCTGGAGCGTTTCCTGCACTGTCCGTTAACGCTGTTCGCCAACGGGCACCTGGCTTTGGAAGCAATCCTGGAAGCCTTGCAGCTGCCCAAAGGTGCGGAGGTGATTACCAGCCCCTTCACCTTTGTATCCACCACCCATGCGTTGGTGCGCCGCGGCCTTACCCCCGTATTCTGCGACGTTCTGGAGGCCGATGGCACCCTGGACCCTGCGCAGGCGGAAGCCCTGATTACGGAGCGCACGGCCGCCCTTCTTCCCGTACATGTTTACGGCCATCCCTGCGATGTGGAACGGCTGGAAGTCCTGGCCCGCCGGCACGGCCTGAAACTGATTTTCGACGCCGCCCATGCTTTTGGGGTGCAATACAAGGGCCGACCGGCCGTTTCTTTCGGCGACGCATCCATCTTGAGTTTTCACGCCACCAAGGTATTCTCTACGGTGGAAGGCGGAGCGGTGTGCTTCCCGGGAGGAAGCCTGCGCCGGCAACTGGAAGACCTCTCCAACTTTGGCATCCGGGATACGGAACTTTGCGCCGCCGTGGGCGGAAATGCCAAACTGAACGAGTTCCAGGCGGCCATGGGCCTTTGCAATCTGCGGCACTTTGCCGATGAGGTTTCGAAACGGAAAGCGGCATTTGAGCTATACCAGGAGCTCCTGCCGGAAGGAGTACGCTTCCTGCTGCCCCGGGAAGGCGTTACGCCCAATTATTCTTACTGCCCCGTGGTCTTTGACTCCCGCGCCGCGCGCGACCGCGTACACGATACCTTATTGCAACACGGCATCCATCCCCGGAAATACTTCTATCCCCTCACCAGCCAGGCGGCCTGTTATGCCGGCCAGTTCCGGAGTCATACCCCCGTAGCAGAGAACCTCTCTGCCCGCGTCCTTACCCTGCCGCTCTACGCCGGCCTCCCCCAATCCGACATCCATCGCATCTGCCAGCTGGTTCGCGAAACCCTGTAAATAACCCCCAAAAGGCCGTTTTTCAAAAAAAGTCATAAGTTTTTTTATTTTTTTGGTACTTTGTGTTGCAAGGTATTGAAAAAAATATATATCTTTGCACCAACAAATATTTTTGGAAATAAAAGCATCCCTGTTTCCTTGATAGAATTGGAGCCTGCAAGGCGATAGCAAGTCCCCTCTCCCGAGGAGAGGGATTTAGGGAGAGGGTAACGTGGAGAAAAAGGGGGCATGAGCCTGTGGGACTTTTTTGGGAAAGGGTGCAACAAAGGGAAAACGTTATAATAATAGGAAAGCCATGAAAAGAGTAACGAATGCTTGCATTGGAGGGCGGAGTTTCACCCTTGACGAAGATGCCTACGGCCGCCTGTCGGCCTATCTGGAGCACTTTCGTGCCCGGCTCACCGTTCCGGAACTCCAGAAGAGAGAGGTAATGGACGAGATTGAGGGCCGCATTGCCGAACTGTTTTACCAGGAAGTGGGAGATGGTTCCCGCGTGGTAAGCCTGCCCCTGGTGGAGAAAGTAATTGCCGCCCTGGGCATGCCGGACGGATCGGCCGAATACGGAGGCGGAGCTTCCTTCGCCGCCGGCACATCGGCCACCGAGCCCCTGAAGGCTCCCAAAAAGCTTTATCGGGACCCGAACGACAAACGGGTAGCCGGTGTCTGCTCCGGCCTGGCCTGGTACTTTGATGTGGACCTTACCCTCATCCGGGTGCTCATGCTGGTGGCCCTGTTCTGCGGATCGGCCGGATTCTGGATTTACGTTATCCTGTGGATTGCCGTTCCCCAGGCCGATACGCCCGCCCGCAAATGCGAGATGCGCGGCATTCCCGCCACGGCCGAAAACATGGCGCGTTTTGCATCGGCCGCCAAAGATGGTTATAATAAGTAGAAAGATATGGAAAGCACAAGCGACAACGTCCGTTCCCAAATGCGGAAAGGAGTGCTGGAATACTGCATCCTGAGTATTCTGAGCCAGAAAGAGGCCTATGCTTCCAGTATCCTGGAGGAGCTGAAGGCCGCCAACATGCTGGTGGTGGAGGGAACCCTGTATCCGCTCCTTATCCGGCAGAAAAACCAGGGCCTGCTGTCGTACCGCTGGGAAGAATCCCCGCAGGGACCGCCCCGGAAGTACTATGTAATCACAGAAAAAGGCCGTGCGCAGCTGTCCGAAATGGACGCCGCCTGGCAGGAAATGGTAAGTAGTATAGAATCGTTACGGAAATGACTGAAGTAGAAAAAGTCAGCATCGGAGGCTATGCCTTTACGCTGGAAAAGGACGCCGCAGCCATTGCGGCACAGTATATCAAAGACCTGGAGGCCCATTACCTGAGCCAGCAGGGTGGAAAGGAAATCATGGAGGGTATCGAGGAGCGCATGGCCGAACTGCTGCTGGACAAATGCGGCAGCACCGGCGTGGCCTCCACGGCCGATATCCAGGCTGTGATTGACATCATCGGCCGGCCGGAAAAGATTGAGGCCGAGGACCCCGAACCGGAAACCGCACCGGCCGAAAAACCCCGGCGGAAGCTGTTCCGCGACGTGGACAACAAGCAGGTGGCAGGCGTCTGCGCCGGGCTGTCAGCCTATTTTGACGTGGATGTAGTGTGGTTCCGGCTGGGCTTTGTGATACTTACCCTGCTAACCGTCTTTGCCGGACACCACTTCCACGTGGGAAGCCTGGCCATTCCGTTCCTGTACCTGATTCTGTGGATTGCCATGCCCGCCGCCGTTACGGCCCGCGACCGCTGGGCCATGAAAGGGGAAAGCGGTTCCCTGGACGAGATTACCCGCAACGTGAAAAACGGTCTGCGGGAAATGGGGGATACGGCCAGTGATGTGGCCAGATCGGACGGCTTTCAGCAAGTTGGAAGGTTCTTCCTGGTTCTCATCGGTCTGGTGCTGCTCATCGGCGGAACCTCCGGCCTGGCATCCTTATCGGTGCTGGGATTCAAGGGGAACGTGCTCTTTGGCACGCAGTACATGAATTTGCTGGACCAGCTTTCCATCCATGCTCCGGTAGTGCTGGATATGCTGGAAACACCCTGGATTGTAGCTTTGGCCGCCCTGGTGGTCATCCTGCCTTTCGTGGGCATGCTGTACGGAGGCATTCAGCTCATCTTCGGCTTCAAATCGCCCTCCTGGCGCCCCGGCCTGGTGATTTTCGTGCTCTGGCTCATCGACATCATTGTGCTGATGGTGCTGGGCTTCGCCACCATGATCTCCACCGAAATGATTACAATCTGAACGTTATAAATGAAATAGTTGTTCAAACGCCCCGTTACGCTGTTGCAGCAACGGGGCGTTTACTTCACTATTGAAGCTTGAAGACCACGGGGAAGATGTAAGTGACCCTTACCGGCTTTCCGTCCTGCATGCCGGGCTTCCATTTTTCGGTGCAGGAACTGATTACCCTGAGGGCTTCGGCATCCAGGTCGGGATCGGCGCCCCTCAGCACTTTTGCTTCAACCACGGAGCCGTCCGTATCCACTACGAAAGAAAGGGTAACACGCCCCTGCTTGCCGGCAGCCTTGGCCGCCTCCGGATAGTGCAGCTGGGAGTTTACCCATTGGGCAAATTCATTGGCGCTGTCGCCACGGAAGGTGGGTTTTTCCTCTACCAGCTGGAAAGAAATGGGATCCTTTCCCGGAGCGTTTACCTGCGCAACGGAAAGGTCCTCGTTTACAGGTACGGCGTCCACGGTGGGGATTTCGGCAGGGGCAGCCTCCGGTTCCTGGCTGCTGCGGGAGGGATTGCAGGCATACATAAATGCAGCCAGCAGGGGAAGAAGGGCCAGATATGCATAGCGCATCCCGGCGGAAGAAGAAGGTTTGAGCATCATCGCAATTCGGTTTTTCAGGTTAGCGTGCTGGAACCCGCTGGCCAGGGAGAAGCGTTCTTCCCCCACGGATTTTCGCACCAGAAGTAATTGATATTGTGTGGCATCGATGCCTTGTTGAAGCACTCCTTCATCGGCTTCGTACTCGTGAAGGAGCTTGAGTTCCGTGCGGGTTATCCACACCAGCGGATTCCACCAGAAGAGGAGCTGGAAAACGGAAAACACCAGCAGGTCGGCCGAATGGCGGCACTTTACGTGCATCCTTTCGTGCGTAAGGATTACCGGATTCTTTTCCAGGTCTTCCCGGCCGATAACCACCGTGCGCCCCCAGCTGAAGGAAGGCACGCTGTCCGGGATTACCACCAGATTGCAGTCTTCCAGCCTTTCCTTCCTGCCGCTGCGAATGACGCGGACCAGCTTTCCGGAAGAAAGCAAGGTGAGCGCCAACACTACAGCCATGCCGGCGAAGTACACACCCGGGAGAAGAAGACCCCAGTGGATGGCGCTTGCCGCAACGGCCGGTTCCGCCGCTGCGTCCCCCACGGAAACCATGGTAAGGGTTCCCGGATTAACGGCGGCCACTGCCGTGCGGAGCCGGATTAGCGGCAGCGCCAGGCAGAGGAACGACCCTGCCAGCAGCATCGCCCGGTTAAAGCGAAAGTGCGTAGTACGCCGCATCACCAGCAGGAAAAAAGCATAGAACAGGCTCAGATAGAGTCCGCTCCGGCCGATATATAAAAGGAATTCGTTCATTTCTTTTTATTCTCGATGGTGGCAATGAGGTCTTTCAGTTCCTGCAGGTTGATACGGTCTTCTTCTACAAACTGCGATACCAGGCTTGTAAAAGAATTGTTGTAATACTGGGCCACCACGTCCGAAACGGTGCGGCCCCGGTACTGGCGCTCGCTGGTCTTTACTTTGTAGCGAAAGGTGTTGGCCACCGGTTCCCGCTCTACGAACCCCTTCTCTTCCAGGAATTTAACCAACGTTGCCACCGTATTATAGTGCGGCTTGGGCTCCGGGATATAAGTTATAAGGTCCCGGATAAACAAGCTTCCGTGCTGCCAGAAGATGTTCATGAGCATCTCTTCCTTGGCTGTTAGTTTCTGTTTCATAATACAAGGTTTCCGATGCAAATGTAAAAATTATTTTTCAAACCTCCTAATTTTTTTAGTAGAAATCCGAAAATAATTCGTAGATGCTTCTTAAATGGGGCGGCCGAAGCTAATTATGTGGATTTCTTCCGAATTCTTTTTATCTTTGCAAGCTATGGCAAAGCTTTGGACAGACATACTGGTACCACTGGCCATTACGGGCATTGTGGCGGCGCAAACCCTGGGAGTGGAAATTTCCCGGGCTGCGCGCCTGCACGCCTGGTTCCCCGGAGCGCAGCGGGACACGCTGGTGCAGCAGGACACCCTTCCGCCCCGCGACAGCTTGCCCGTCTCCCCGCCGGACTCCCTGGCAGAGGAAGAGGAATTCTTCCTGTTTGGGGAAGACGAAAGGCCAGACACTACCCCCAAGGTCTTTGCCCGGGACACCATGAAGGTGCCGGACAGCCTCCGCCTCACGGATCCCTTCCGCTATCAGTGGTATGTGGCCCTCAAGGACTCCCTCACCCACCGGATTGTGGTGGACTCCCTCATGGCCGAGGGGGACAGCCTCCTGTGGCCCCGGATAGACTCCATCTATCTGGCCGATTCGGCCGCTACGGCCAAGGCCGCCTTCGAAAAATGGTACGCGGGCCTTTCCAAGAGCGAAAGGAAGCGCTACGACTACGAGCATTACAAGCTGCCCGCCATCCAGCATCGGCAAGACTCCATCCGGCAGCGGAAAGACAGTCTCAAGCAAATCCGCGACAGCATTATTGAGAATACGCCCCGTATTCTGGAAACGGCCTTCCTGCCGGATTCCATGTATTTCAAGCGCCTCATTGCCTGGCGGCACAACCGCTATAACAACAAGCTGGAGACCTTTGAGTGGGACACCACCGCCAATTATCATTTCTACGACTATCCGTTCATGCGGGAGGACGTAGGCGCCAGCTGGCTGGGCTTGCCCGGATCGGCCGTGCAAAACTATAATTTCTTCAAGCGGGACCGGGAGGAATCCGTGAGTTTCTTTGCTCCGTACGAGAGCTGGACCTATACGCCCTCCAACCTCCCCATGTTCAACACCAAAACCCCGTACACCGAGCTGGAATACTATGGCAACCTGTTCAACAGCAGCTCGCTAAGCTCGGACGCCTACCGGGTTTTCACCACCCAGAACATCCTTCCTTCCCTGAATATCGCCCTGGAAATGAAGCGGTACGGCGGTGCCGGTATTCTCCAGAACGAGCAAACCAACAACCGCACCTACTTTGTGGCCGGCAACTACCTGGGCAAGAAATACCTGGCTCATGGCGGCATGATCATCAACAGCATGACCCGTCAGGAAAGCGGCGGTGTAAAGGACAATTTCTGGATCCGGGACACCACGGTGGACGTCCGGGAAATTACGGTTAACCTGGCGGCCGCCACCAACCGCTACAACAAGCGCACCTTCTTCTATGACCAGAGCTACCGCATTCCGTTCGAGTTCATAGAGAAGCTGCGGCACCGGAAAGATTCCACCTGGACCCCGCCCGACACCCTCAATACCAATATTACCACCGGTTTTATCGGCAGTTCGTCGGAGTACTCTGTGTATTCCAAGAAATATGTAGACCAAACCTCGTCGGACCTCTCCAGTTTCTACAACGACGTTTTCAACGTCAATCCCACCAAGAGCACCGACTCCCTGCGGGTTGCCCGGGTGGAGAACCGGATCTTCGTGCGGCTGCAACCCTGGCATGAAGACGCGGTGGTATCCAAAGTGGAAGGCGGCGTAGGGCACCGTTTCCAAAGCTTCTACAGCTTTAATCCCGGCGATTTCCTGAAAAAGCCGGAAAACGTCCGCTGGAACACCTTCTATACCTACGTGGGAGCCGAAGGCCGGCTGAAGCAATATCTGGAATGGGATGCCATGGGGCAATACAGTTTTGCCGGCCGGGAGGTAAATGACTTCTGGGTGAAGGCCAATGCCAAGATCAATTTCTATCCCTTCCGCCGTCATCCCAAGAGTCCCATTTCCATAGGTGCCCACTTTGAGACTACGCTCAAGGAACCGGGCTTTTATGAGCAGCACCTTTATACCAACCATTACAGCTGGGATAACGAATTCGGCAAGGTTTCCACTACGCGCATTACAGGCTCCGTCGATATTCCCCGATGGCAGCTGAACGCTTCGGTGGGCTATGCCCTGCTGGCCAACAATATCTATTACGATACCCTGGGCGTGGCCCGGCAGAACCCCAAACCCATGAGCGTGCTGTCGGCCTCCCTGCGCAAGGATTTCATTTTCGGCCCCGTCCACCTGGAGAACAGCGCACTGTTCCAGGTTTCGTCCGAACCCGACATCCTGCCCCTCCCTACCCTGGCCCTCAACCTGCGCTGGTTCCTGCAGTTTGTGGTGGTAAATCCCAAGACCATGATCCTGCAGGTGGGAGCCAACACCCGTTACACAACCCAGTGGTACGCACCCTCCTACAATCCGGTTGCCGGCGTATTTATGAACCAGAAGGACGAGCTGTACGGCAACTGCCCCATCTTTGACGTGTTCGTGAACTTCCAGTGGAAGAAGGTGAGCCTTTTCCTCAAGTTTGAGAATCTGGGGAAGGGCTGGCCCCTCGAACGGCACGACTACTTTACCGCCCACCACTACATCCAGGCGCCCGCCGCGTTTAAATTCGGCATTTCCTGGCCCTTCTACCCCATGCTGGGCAAGCAGAAGGCCTTGTCGGAGCGCGCCAGCAGTTCCGGATTCGGCGGTGGAAGCGGTTCCGGCGGCGGACTTACGGGTGCCCTCAAGGGCATCGGACGCTAATGAAAGCTTCCTATAAAACCTATCTGCTGGTTCTTCTGGCAGTCCTGGTGCTCCTGTTGATTCCCTTCAAAGAACGCCCGGGCATGCGTCATGTGCGGCCCGAAGACACGTTGCGCTGCATCCTGCCCTGGGCCGGGGCCGATCTGGAAGAAGCCCTGGTGCGGAAATTCACCGGCGACCACGGCCTGGAAACCAGCCTGGAAGTAGCCGTCGACAGCGCCAGCTACCTGGATTCCCTGCTGGAAGGATCGGCCGACCTGCTTGTTATGACACAGGCCGATTCCCTCCCTGAAGGCCTGGCAGCCACCCGCCCCTTCCCGGACGGAACGGTTTGGGTGCTCCGGAAAGAGGATTCCCATGCCCTGATGCTCATGAACCGCTGGATAGGCGAGCTTTCTTCGGAGACCCGTTTCCACCAGATTCAGCGGGACTACCAGAAAGGAAAGCCCGTGCGCCTTACCACCATCAGCAGCTACGATCCGCTGGTGCGGCAGTATGCGACTTCCATCGGCTGGGACTGGCGCCTGTTGTCGGCCATCATTTTCCGCGAATCGCGTTTCCATCCCGATGCCAACTCGCACAAGGGGGCCATCGGCCTGATGCAAATCCGCAGCAGCCGCTACAGTGCTGATACCCTGTTGATTCCTGCTGTGAACCTGTCCGTGGGAACCTCCTACCTCAAGCGCCTGCAGAATATGTTCAGCAGCGTGGCGGCCGATACCACCGAATGCATCAAATTCACCCTCGCGGCCTATAATGCCGGCGAAGGACGCATTCTCCAAACCATCCAGAAGGCCCGCGAGAAAGGGGTGGACGCCACCCGCTGGGACAGCGTACGGCAAGTGATTTCCGACGTTCCCGGTTTCAAGGGCACACAAACCACTATATATGTAGAAGACGTGCTGAACACTTACGCCTTCTACACCCGCTTCTATCCGGCGGAGTAATTGTCGTGGGCCTTCTGGTACAGTTCCCAGGAATTGAAGAGATTCTGCCACACGGCATAGAGGCCGCCGGCAACGGAAGTGACGGGGGTTAAATAGTTGTATCCCAGCCAAATGAGGAATCCGGTGTTCTTCTGGCCGAGGGTTTGGCCGGCGGTGATGCTGGAAACGTAATCCTTGCCCAGCTTTCGGCCGATGAAGAACTGGATAAAGCAGCAGAAGATAGAAACCAGCACGATACCGCCCACCGTCCAAAGGCCTAAATCGCTGAGCAGCAGCGCCCGGGTGGCCAGGATGATGGCCAGGGTGAGGCCGATACCCCAGATATAAAAGGAATTGGGACTCCAGCGCATGAGCTTACGCTGCAAGCCGTGCGTGGTGTAGCGGATGAGCCAGGCCAGTAAGGCAGGAAGAATGAGCACCGGGAAAACCTTCCAGGCCAGATGGCCCACATAGGCCCAGAAGCCCAGCGTGGCCGAGGGATTAATGACCGGTATCACCAGGGGTATCAGGAAAGTGGCGGCCACATTGATGAGCGCCAGATAGGTGACGGTGGCGGCCAGGTTTCCCCCCAGCCGGTCGGTGATAACGCCTGCAGCCGATGCCGTGGGACAGATCATGCACAGCATGGCGCATTCCAGCAGCATCTTGAGGCTACCCTGCGTGCAGAGCACCAGAGCAGCCAGCCCCAGAAAACTGAGGACCTGCACCAGCAGCGCCCACACATGCCATCGGCTAAGCTTAAGGTCGTGGGGAGATGTTTTAACAAACTGGAAGAACAGCAACAGGGCAATCACCAGCCGCTGCCCCTCCGATACCAGCGGATGCAGCCAATACCCCCAAACATGAAGGGCGGGAGTAAGATGGTAGAGCATATACAGGCTGAACCCAAGGACGATCGCCCCGGGCAACATCCAGCGGTCCAGAAACTTACGCATCGTGAGGTGTAAAAGTGGAAGTGACGGGCTGGAAAAGCTTTTCCAGCAGCGGGTCTGTTACCCGCATGCAGAGTCCTGTAAGAACGGCCAGGATAATGGTCCCTTCCCGGATTACCACTGTGCTTCCATTGCCGGTGAGCAGGCCGAAGAAAATCCAGGCCAGCAGGGCTGTAATAGCCACCAGGGCCACGTCAAAAATCACTTTTACCGTGCCGAAGGGCTTCTTTACCTCATCGGCCAGAATGGCGGTGGTCATGTCTCCCGCCAGAATCCAGCTGCGCCCCAGCACTTCCAGTTTGATGCCCAGGGCGGTAACCACCACGGCGGCCAGGCTTAGCAGAATTTGAACCGCATAGTTGGTGGCCGGTGCCTGGATGGAGTCGAAAAGCCAGATGGCTCCGTCGCACATATAGCCGAACACAAAGGCGGCGGGAATCTGCATCAAATATTTGAGTTTAAAGCGCTTGCGCAGAATGACCACCTGCAACAAAATGAACAGCAGGTGCATCATCCAGGTAAAACTGCCCACAGAAATGGCGGTAAAGCGCAAATTCAGGATGGTGGGCGGGCACGAAGGCGGTGCAATACCCAAATTGCTTTTTATGGAAATTCCCACCCCCAGGGCAACCAGAATGAGCCCCAGCGTGGAAATACCGTATCGTAAGCCAAGTTCTTTTGCTTTCATGGATACAAATATCCGCAATTATGTGTAATTTTGCAAATTGCCTCAAAAAGCAGACAGTATTAATACCATATTATCATGAAAAAGACCGTATTGCTTATGTCAACCCTTCTGGCCCTTGCGGCCTGCGCTCCCAAGAGCAGTGCGCCGGCCCTGGACATGGCCAGCCTGGATCCTTCCACCAGCCCCAAGGAAGATTTTTACCAGTATTCCACCGGTGGATGGCAGAAAAACAACCCGCTGAAGCCGGAATTCTCCCGCTATGGCAGCTTCGACGCCATTGCCGAGACCACCCGCGAAAACCTGAACGCCCTCTTCGAGAGCATGACCACCCTGGAAGCCAAGCCCGGCACCGTGGAGCAGAAGATATCGGACCTTTACAAGATGGCCCTGGATTCCACCACCCGCAACGAACTGGGTGCCAAGCCCATCCTTTCCTATATCGAGGAAATTGAGGCCGTAGATTCCAAAGAGGCCCTGGCCACCCTGCTGGGTAAGATGAGCCTCTACGGAGAAGGCGGATTCTGGGGTGCCGGTGTAGAGGCCGACCTCACCAACAGCGATATGCAGGTGCTGTACCTGGGCCAGGGCGGCCTGGGCATGGGCGACCGCGACTATTACCTGAAGGAGGAAAACGCCGAACTCCGCGAGGGTTATCACTCCTTCCTGGTAAAGGTGCTGGACATGGCCGGGGTTAACAATCCCATGACCGTGGCCGACCAGGACATGAAGGTGGAAACCGACCTGGCAAAGGTGTTCTGGACCCGTGAGCAAAATCGTGACATGCAGGCCATCTACAACCCCATGTCCACCGAGGAAATCTGCGCCAAGTGGCCCGGCCTCCACTTCAACCTGATGAGCGAAGCCGCCGGCGTAGCCCCGCAGGACAAGATTATCGTGGAGCAGCCCTCCTACTTCGAGGCCCTGTCCAAGTACATGGAAAAGACCGACCTGGACGAGCTGAAGGCCTACCTCCTGTGCCAGTTTGTGGCCGGACAGTGCGGCGCCCTGGACGATGAGTTCTACACCGCCTCCTGGGAGTTCTTCTCCCACCAGATGGCCGGTGCCCAGGAGCAGCGTCCCCGCTGGAAGCGCGCGATGAGCGTGCCGAACAGCCTCCTCGGCGAGGCCGTCGGCCAGATGTACGTGGAGCGCTACTTCCCGGAGTCTTCCAAGCAGAAGATGGTCACGCTCGTGGAGAACCTCCGCACCGCCCTCGGCCAGCACATCGACAACCTCGACTGGATGAGCGACGAGACCAAGGTCCGGGCCCGCGAGAAGCTCGCCTCCTTCACCGTGAAGATCGGCTATCCGGACAAGTGGAAGGACTACGGCACCCTTTCCATCGACCCTTCCAACACCTACTATGAGAACCTTCGCAACGCCAGCGCCTGGTACGTCCAGGACAACCTCTCCAAGCTGGGCAAGCCCACGGACAAGACCGAGTGGGGCATGACTCCGCAGACGGTGAACGCCTACTACAACCCCACCACCAACGAAATCTGCTTCCCGG
>CAMJKI010000033.1 GCA_946406355.1 uncultured Bacteroidales bacterium
AAGACATCAAAGTGCTGCTGGGCGTGCTCCAGCGCCTGGTGGATGCCGGCAACACCGTTATTATCATCGAACACAATCTGGACGTGCTCAAGAGCGTGGACTATCTCTTCGACCTGGGACCGGAAGGCGGCCGCCGCGGCGGGCAAATCGTGGCCCAGGGAACCCCGGAGGAACTGGCCGCCAATCCGGCATCCGTCACAGGGCCCTATCTGAAAGAAGTGTTATGAAACTGATTATCTTCGACTTCGACGGGACGCTGGCCGATACGCGCGGCTATATCGTAGCTACCATGCACAAGACCATGCGCCAGCTGGGCCTTCCCCTTCGCCCGGCGGAGGAGTGCGCCGCCACCATCGGCCTGCCCCTGAAAGGCTGCTTCCGGCAGCTGTATCCGGGCATACAGGATGCCGAGGCGGAGCTTTGCATGGCCACCTATCGCCGCATCTTCGACAAGGACAGGGACGCATCCTCCGTAGCGTTGTTTCCGGGGGTGAAGGAAACCCTGCAAAACTTGAAAAAGAAAGGATACCTGCTGAGCATAGCTTCTTCCCGTACCACCCGCACCATGGTGCAGATGCTGGAAGAAAAGGACCTTGTTTCCCCTTTCTCCCTTTTTATCGGCGTTACCGAAGTCCAGAACGCCAAACCGCATCCGGAGCCGGTCCTTAAAACGCTGGAGGCGCTGGAAGTTCCTGCTTCCGAAGCACTTGTGGTGGGCGACATGCCCGTGGACATCCTCATGGGCAGCCGCGCCGGCGCCCGTACCTGCGGCGTCACCTATGGCAACAGTACCCGCGCCGAACTTCTGGAGGCAGGTGCCGATTATATCATAGATTCCTTTACCCAGCTGGAATCGCTGCTGGGGTAGCCGGGCAGCCCTGCGGGTATCTTTGCCGCCAATCCAGCTGGAAGGCCCTGTGGGGCCGATTTAGTGGATTGGCGGCAGGGCACTATTACAGCGTTTGTCCGCCGATGAATTCCCGCATGATGGAGGTGGGAGGGATGGCGGCTATCTCTGAAGGCTGCAGGGCCACTATGTAGCTAAGGAACTTGAGCAGGCGGCAGGCTTCGGCATAGGCCGGGGAGTCTACACGGATGCGGCGCAGCAGCGGCTCGGCGTAGTACTTGAGCATGGGCAGTTCGTAAAGCAGGGCGCTGTTGAACTGGGCATCGGCATTCTCCTGAAAGGGGAAGATATAGCGGTTTTCCCCGCGACGCACCGACGGCCAGCGAAGGATGGTATCCTCCGGGGTAATACCCCGTACGCGGTTGTCCCGCACCATGCGGCGCAGCAGGCGGTTGTCCGTGGTGGAAATGCAGCAGTTTTCGTCCAGCTTCAGCGAAGTAAGGGCCGATGCATAAATGCGGTAGATGCGGCTCTGATCCACCGAGGGCACCATGGCCGGATCCAGGGCATGGATGCCTTCCATCACCAGGATGTCATTCTCTTCCAGGCGCATCCTGTTGCCTTCGAAGAAAGGCTTGCCCTGCTTGAAGTCGTAGCGGGGAATCTCGATTTCCTCGCCGGCAAGCAGCGCATTCAGGTGCTTTCCCAGCAGTTCCAGATCCATGGCTTCCAGGGCTTCGAAGTCGTAGTTGCCATCTTCGTCTACCGGCGTACGCTCCCGTGACACAAAGTAATTGTCCAGCTCTATCACCTTGGGATTCATGCCCAGCACCTTTAACTGCTGAGCCAGACGCAGGGACGATGAAGTTTTACCGCTGGACGACGGGCCGGCGATAAAGACTATGCGAAGCTTGTCCCGTTCGGCGAAAATTTTATCGGCCACCTCGGCATATTTCCTTTCCTGCCGGGCCTCGCACAGATTGATGAGTTCCACCGCCCCACCGTTCAAAAGCTTCTGGTTCAGGGCGCCGACGCTCACAATACCGGTGGTCTTGCACCAGTAGCCATAATCTTTTAGGGTATTGGTTAATTTAATTTGCTTCTGGCGGGGGATGGTGCGCGTGATATCCTCGTCGGACGGATACTGCAGGCAGAAACCATGGTGGAACGGCATCAGGTCGAAAACCTTCAGAAAGCCGGTTGATGGTACCAGCGGTCCGTAGAAGGAATCCGGCACGCCGTCCAGGTAATAAACGCTGCAGAAATAACGGCCCAGGGAATGCTGCAAAGCCGCTTTCAGCGGTTGCCCCTGTGCCCGGAAGAGGGCTTCGGCCTCCGTCGAAAGCATTTTGATGCGGGTAAAAGGCAGGTCTGCCGCCACCAGCCGACGCATTTCTTCCCGCAGGCGCAGAATATCCTCATCGGCAATTCTTCCGCCCCGGAACTTGCAATAAAGGCCGCTGGGCAGGGAATGATTGATTTTGAAAACCTTATCCGGGAACAAAGTCCGCGCAGCCCGCTGGGCCAGGAAACACAGCGAGCGAAGATAGGCCCGCCGACCTTCCGGATGGTTGTAGCCTACAAACTCCACCTGGTGCGGTTCGAACATTATGGTGTCCAGGGACTTGAGTTTATGGTCCACCAATACGGCCAGCACGGGGTATTCCTTCCCCGTTTTGGCATCCTTTACCTTTTCGGGCGCCAGGGCGGCCACCATGTAACCTTCTTCTACCGGATAGTGCTTCCCGTCGTTTACGCAAAAGATATCAATCATAACCAATTAAAGTATGGTTTACAATATTAGCAAAAACCCCGGACTTTTCCAAACCACACTTCGGTTGCCGCCAATCCAACCAATCGGCCTTGCAGGGCTTTCCAGCTGGATTGGCGGCAAAGCTATAGCCGGGACAGATTGCAAAGAAGCAGCTCTCCGTTTTCTCCGCGGAGGTGCATACCGTTGCCCTGGCACTTTTTCCACCATCGGCATTCGGCGCAGGGACCGGTTTTGAAAGGCGTATGGTCCCGGAATATGCCGAAGCGGTGCTCCCACACGTCCACGAAATCGTCTGTGTAGATATTTCCCTGGCTGTAAGAAGCGCGAATACTGGTGCAGCCGGAAATGGCCCCGTCTATACGCACCGACGCAATGCTGAGACCGGCCTGGCAGGAGAAGAGATGATCCCGCACCTTGCCTTCGTAAGGTCCCAGGAAGCCCTCGCACCCGTAGCTGGCCTTAATCCGGCCTTCCTTCCGGCAAGCCACAATAAACTCCATAAGCGCCCGATACTGCTCTCCGGTAAGCTGCAGGACCGGATCGGTGGCACCGCGCCCAACCGGAAATACAGTAAACAGACGCCAGGCCTTTACGCCGGCGGAAATCAGATACTCTTTGATTTGCTGCAGCTGGCCGATGTTTTTCCGCGTAACGCAGGTCACTATATCAAAGCCCAGGAAGGAGACGCCGGAGAGGTATCGGATGGCTTCATCGGCGCGGGCAAAGGAGCCGGGCACGCCGCGCATCCAGTCGTGCTCCTCCTCCAGGCCGTCCAGGCTGATGGTTGCCGTACGCATGCCAGCCTTGAGCAGTTCCAGCGCCCTTTTCGGGTTCATCAGATAGCCGTTGGACACCAGCCCCCAGGGGAAGCCGAGCTCCTGGACGCGCCGTCCGCAATCGGCCAGGTCCTTTCTCATCAGCGGTTCTCCGCCGGAAAAGATGATTAAGATCTCCCTGGGGTCGTAGGCTTCCTTGATGCGCAGCAACACTTTTTCAAAGTCTTCGAAAGGCATGTCCGGGGCCAGGGCCGATGCCGTACAGTCGCTACCGCAGTGACGGCACCGGAGGTTACAGCGAAGGGTGCACTCCCAGAACAATTGCCTGAGGGGGTGCACCCTGGATTCCCATTTGAGAAGCTGGCTTTGGAAGAACATTATTCCTGTTCGGGCGTTTCTGCCTCTTCTTCGGGCTCATCTTCCTGAAGCTGCTCCTCCCATGCTTTCTGTTCCTGCTGCATGGCTTCCAATTCTTTCTGAATAAGCTCCTGGTCCGGAGGAGGGAGACCAGGTCCAGGTCCATAGCAGGCCGTGAAAACGTTCACGCCCAGCAGGAGGCAAAGAATGCGGATAAATGCTTTTTTCATAGCAAACAGAATTTAGACAAAGATACAAAAAAATCCGTATCTTTGCAATTTATTAGAGTAAAAAGCAATATGGCATACTACGAACTCAACGAGCAGGAGCTCGGCAGAAGAGAGTCTTTGGGAAAACTCCGTGAACTGGGCATCAACCCCTATCCGGCACCACTGTATCCGGTGAACACCACCACGGCCGAAATTGCCGCGGGCTTCAAGCCGGAAGAAGGCAACTTCCAGGACGTGTGCATCGCGGGCCGAATCATGAGCCGCCGCATTATGGGCGCCGCCTCTTTCATGGAGCTGCAGGACCACGCCGGCCGCATCCAGGTATATGTAAAGCGGGACGAAATTTGCCCCGAAGAGGATAAAACCCTTTATAATACCGTTTTCAAAAAGCTGCTGGACATCGGCGACATTGTGGGTATCAAGGGCTTTGCCTTCTTTACCCAGACGGGCCAGCTTTCCGTGCATGCCCGGGAACTTACCGTCCTCAGCAAGTCTCTCCGCGTGCTCCCCATCGTGAAAACCGATGCCGACGGCACCGTGCACGACAGCTTCGAAGATCCGGAACTCCGCTACCGCCAGCGCTATGTAGACCTGGTGGTGAATCCGCAGGTGAAGGAGACCTTCTTCAAGCGCACGCAAATCATCGGCACCATGCGCGAATGCTTCAACGAGGCAGGATGCCTGGAGGTGGAAACGCCTATCCTGCAGCCCATTCCGGGTGGCGCAACGGCCCGTCCGTTCATCACGCACCACAATGCCCTGGACGTGGATATGTACATGCGTATTGCCAATGAACTGTACCTCAAGCGCCTTATCGTGGGCGGTTTCGCCGGCGTGTACGAATTTGCCAAGAACTTCCGCAACGAGGGCATGGACAAAACCCACAACCCGGAATTCACCTGCGTGGAAATGTACATTGCCTACAAGGACTATCTGTGGATGATGGAATTCACGGAGAAGATGTTACAGCGGGTGGCCGAAGCCACCGGCGGCGTAAAGAAGACCATCGGCGGCAGCGAGATTTCCTTCGAGGGGCCGTTCCGCCGGCTCCGGATCCTGGACGCCATCAAGGAATACGCCGGCGTGGATGTGAAGGGCATGGACGAAACCCAGCTGCGGGAAACATGCAAGAAACTGAACGTGGAGGTGTCTCCGGAGATGGGCGTAGGAAAGCTCATCGACGCCATCGTGGGCGAATATGTGGAGAAGAACCTCATCCAGCCCACCTTCCTCATAGACTATCCGGTAGAGATGTCCCCGCTTACCAAGCGCTGCCGTTACGACGACACACTCACGGAGCGTTTCGAACTCTTTGTGAACGGCAAGGAACTGGCCAATGCCTATTCCGAGCTGAACGACCCGGTGGACCAGCTGGAACGTTTCGAGGAGCAGGCCGCCCTCAAGAGCAAGGGCGACGACGAGGCCATGTACATCGATTATGACTTCGTACGCGCGCTGGAATATGGCATGCCGCCCACTTCCGGTATCGGCATCGGCATCGACCGCCTCACCATGTTTATGACGGGACAGGAAAGCATTCAGGATGTACTGTTCTTCCCGATGATGCGTCCGGAGAAATTCTAAAAAAAAGAGCCCGTGAGGCTCTTTTTTTATCCCAGATAATGGATGAACAGCAGGGTGATGTCGTCGCTTTGCGGCGCTTCTCCCACGAATTCCGTTACCGCGGTCTTGATGGCCTTCAGGTGATCCATGGCCGAGCGGCGCTGGTGCAGCACGGCTTCCAGCCGCGCATCGCCGAATAGCTCGTGATGGATGTTCTCGGCCTCCGTGACGCCGTCCGTGTACAGGCACAGGGCATCGTCGTGCTTGATTTCGATGCTTTGTCCCTTGTATGTGAAATCCTGCACGATACCCAGCGGCAGATTGGGTTCCACAGGCAGCTTGGCAATATTGTCCGTGAAGATGAGCGGGGAATTGTGGCCGGCATTACAGTACTCCAGGACACCGGTCTTCAAGTCCAGCACGCCGCAGAAGAGGGTTACGAACATATTGCTCTCGTTCATGTCCGACATGGAGTTGTTCATCTGGGTGACAATCTCCACGGGGCCTTTCTCCCGGCCCGCCAGCGTACGGAACAGGCTGCGGGTAACCGCCATCACCAGGGATGCCGGAACGCCCTTTCCGGACACGTCACCCACACAGAAGAACAGATGTTCGTTCCGGATAAAGAAATCGTACAGGTCTCCGCCCACCTCCTTGGCGGGAACCAGCAGGGCGGCCATATCCAAGTCGTTCCGTTCCGGAAAGGCGGGGAAGATCTTGGGAATCATGGACATCTGGATATTGTGGGCAATGTTGAGCTCGCTCTGCATCCGTTCCTTGCGTTCGTTGAGCCGGTTGTACTTGATCTGGTTCTTGAACACGTAGTACAGGATGAAGACAATCATCAGCAATCCCAGCAGTTGAAACAATCCAACCCAGCGGCCGACGCGCTCGAGATTGCCGAAAATCTCCTGTTTGGGTATAACGATGGAAAGGGACCAGCCGGTACGGGAGACCGGAGAGAAGAAAACATAGTGGACCATTCCCTGGGAACGGATGGACATGGTTCCGCTCTTCCCGGAGAGCATGGCCTGGTTCAGGGCACGGAGATTGGTACTGTCCTCCATCCGGCCGGCCACGTCTGCCACGGTACGGCGCATGACCAGGGTTTCGGCCGGGCATACCATAATCTGGCCCATCCGGCTCACCACCATACTGAAGGCAGTGGGATATACGTGCACGTTCCCTACCAGTTCCGTAAGCCAGTCCAGGGAAATATCGGCCGTGAGGATGGCGGCCGTACGGCCGCTTCTGTCTTTCACCGGCAGGGAGTAGGTGACCATGAGGATATTGCCGCCGCCCTCGTCGAAGTAGGGCTCCGACCAATATCCCCCATCCATCTCCAGGGGCTTGGTGAACCACTCCTGGGAGGGATAATCGTATTCTTCCGTAGCCAGCGAAAGGCTTTCCATACTGCCATCCGCGAGGACGGTGGTATAAGGTGCAAAAAGCGGATGCTCCTTAAGATAACCCGGCACCAGCGCCACCGTGGACCCTTTAACCACGGGATTGTCTGCGAGGATGCGCCGGGTAACGCGCACCAGGCTGTCCGGCGAATCCAGGCACCACTGGGCAATCCATACGCTGTTGCGCACGGCTGCCTCGGCCTGGTCCACCACACCCATGATTTGCATCTCGATGGTTTCCAGCTGGCTCCTGGCACGCAGGGTGGCTTCTTCCTGCATACCTTTCTTGGAAAAGAGATACTGGGTGATGGATGTGCCTTCCAAAGTTAGGAGAGCCACCAAAAACAGAAGCAATCCGGCCCGGGCACCTTGGCGGATGGCTTTTATTTCATCGGGGTTTATAATCTTCATACGTGAATGTTCATCCGTACGAAGTTAGGTTTTTTTTCGTATTTTTGCAATTGTTAAGCCCCCTCGATCCATGAAGAAAGAGATAATCACATCGGCCCAGAACCCTAAAATCAAGAATCTGCTGCTTTTGCAGGAAAAATCCAAGGCACGGCGGGAACAGGGCCTCTTTGTGGTGGAAGGTCAAAGAGAACTAGAGCATTGCCTTGAAGCAGGGTTCAAAGTACATACAGTATTTGTATGCCCTGCCATTGCAGGAGAAGAGGCCCTTTCTTCCGCGAAAAAGATTGCCGATGCTACAGAAAGGGCCTCTTCCCCTGCAAAGCCCTTCCTTCATCACCCCGCGCTCGCAGAGGCGCCTGTCATTGAGATCCCGGAGCAGCTTTATAAGAAGGTTGCTTACCGGGAGAGTACGGAAGGGATTATTGCCGAGGTGGAGTACAGGGCTTTGACGCTGGAAAACCTGCAGCTGCCGGAGAATCCGCTCATTATGGTGCTGGAGGCGGTGGAAAAGCCGGGGAACCTGGGGGCAGTGCTGCGCAGCGCCGACGCCGCCGGGGCCGATGCCGTGATTATCTGCGACCCGCTTACAGACCTTTACAATCCCAATCTGATCCGGGCTTCCATCGGAGCGGTATTCACCGTTCCCACCGTGGCCGCATCTTCCGAAGAAACCATCGGCTTTTTGAAAGCACGTGGCATTCAAATCCTTACAGCCCAGCTGCAGGATTCTTCCCTTTATTACGATGTAGATATGCGCCGGGGCACGGCCCTGGTGATGGGTACCGAAGCCACCGGCCTCACCCAGGCTTGGCGGGAGGCCGCAGATGTCCACATCCGCATTCCCATGCTGGGGCGGCTGGACAGTCTGAATGTTTCAGTAAGCGCTGCTATTCTCCTTTTTGAAGCCGTCCGTCAACGGCAATAGCTTTTAGAACGGCAGATCGTCGGAGGGTTCCGCTGCGGGCTGGGGACCGTTATAGGACGGATTCACAGGCGGCTGAGCCGGAGCCGAAGGCTGCGAAGCGGGCTGATAGGCCGGAGCGGGCTGATAGGCCGGAGCGGCCGATTGCGGCTGGGGATAGCCGCCCTGAGCCGGGATGTCCTGACCGTCCGGGCGTTTGCCCAGCAGCTGCAGGTTATCTACCACAACCTCTGTTGTATAGCGTTTGTTGCCGGTTTGGTCGTTCCACTGACGGGTGCGGAGATGCCCCTCAATGAACACCTGGGTGCCTTTGCGGATGAACTTTTCTGCCACATCGGCCGAATTGCGCCAGGCTACTATATTGTGCCATTCTGTGTTTTCGCGGAGTTCTCCATTGCGGTCGCGATACCGCTCCGAAGTGGCCAGAGGGAAGGAAGCTACTTTAGCATTGCTGCCGGGATTGTTGGGATTGGATTCAAGGTAACGTACATCGGGGTCTTTACCAACGTTACCGATTAGCATGACTTTATTCAGAGACATAATACAAAAAGTTTAAACGCGCGGCATCCAGCTCCGCGAGTTTGCAAGTTACGGAATTTTTGTAAAAAACACTACAGAACGGCCGACATTTTTTCGGCATCCGGTTCCTCTCCCGTGAAGAGGCCATATCCGGCCACGGCCTGCCACAAAAGCCAGCGGCGACCGCCCGCATAGGCCCGGCAGGGAACATTGGCAAGGACCGGATGCTTATATTCGGCTTCCAACACCAGGGCGTTGCGCAGGAGATCCCCGGTCAAGCCGGGGACAACGGCAGAGGAGCCAGGGATGGTGTACACAATAAGGTCCGGCGCCAGGGAGGGCACATCGGCCAAGGCAACCGCCTGGCAGGAAAGGGCTTCAGCCAAGGCTTCGGCCTTGGAAAGGGTGCGGTTGGTTATGGTGGTGCGGCAACCCAGCCTTAATGCGGCCACGGCAGCGGCACGGGCGGCACCGCCGGCGCCCACAATCAGCGCTTCCGAGACCGGCAGACCGCTTTCGCGTACGGCACCCAGCACGCCTTCCACATCGGTATTGTAGCCCACCGTCTCCTCTCCGGAACGTACCACCAGATTCACCGCCCCGGTCAGCTGGGCATCGGGGGTTAGGCGGTTCACCCGGGCAAAGGCATCCTGCTTGAAAGGGGCCGTTACATTAATGCCGTCATATTCGGCCAGAAAACGCGCCCAGGCCACATCAAAGGACGCTTCTTCAATAAGATCGTATGGATATCGGCCCCCATAAGCGGCCTGGAAAAGACGGGGACTCAAAGACCCGGAAACGGGATGGCCGATTAACGCGAATTTCATTTCCGGAAGAAACTTTCGTGAATGTAGGAACAAAGACCGCATAGGGCCTGGTTAATTACCTGGGACTCATGGTTGAGAATGGCGAAGATCATACCGGTGCCGATGGGAATGCCCCAGATGCTTAGGAGTGCGCCGGTCACTACGCCATGATAGGCACCAAAGCCGCCCGGCACAGGCACCACGGAACTGATACTGCCGGCAATCATCAGGAAGAAGGCGTCGGTGAGGGTGAACGAAGAGAAGGCCTCCATATCCTGCAGGGCCCATACGATGCAGGCGCTCATGAGCCAGTAAATGGTCCACACCACAACCGTGTACAAAAAGAACAGCCACACCTTCTTCATATGGGTAAAAGAGACCAGGCCGTTGCCGATCCCTTCCATGAATCCCCATATCTTGGCCCATACGCCACCTCTTTCGCGGAGCTTCCAGGACAGGTAAAGCAGCAGGCCGATTACTACCAGAATGCCACCCAGGCCCCACCACAGACGGCTGCCGCCCAGGCCCGCCAGGCTTTCTTTCATGTATCCGCCAAAGCTGTCCCACTTGACCAGCAGCAGCACGGCTGCCATGCTCAAAGTAACCAGCGCATCCCAGGCCCGTTCAATGAGCAGGGTTCCCAGCGCCTTGTCAAAGGTAAGCAGCCTTTTTCCGTCTTCGTCCACGGCCGAATGTTTTACCACATACCCCAGTTTGGCCACTTCACCGGCACGGGGAAGAGCCAGGTTTACGGCCATGCAGATATTATAGGCGTTGAAAGTGGTAATCCGGGAGGTGGAAGGGTCGAAGGGAATCAGCAGCATCCGCCAGCGGTTGCCCCGGATGTAAAAAACCAGCGTTCCCAGTACCATGGACAGCAGCACATATTCCCAGCGGCACAGCCGGAGCGCCTCTGCGAACTGTTCCCAGTCTATGCTCCGGAGGCAAAAATACACCAGCACCACCGCCACGGCAATCCAGAACAGATACTGGAGAATATTCTTCGCTTTCTTGTCCATCGGGGGCAAAGATAGTGGAAAATCGGCAAAAATTCGCTAATTTTGTGAGCTATCGGTAAACAAATCGGCTATGAAATCCATTCTCGGCATCGGCAATGCCCTTACGGACATTCTGGCAGTCCTTCCGGACGACAGCCTTCTGCGCAAGTTCCATCTGCCCCTGGGCAGCATGCAACACGTAGACATGGAAACCGGCGACCGCATCTGGGAAGCCCTCAAGGAGTACGGGGTAAAGTACGTGCCGGGCGGAAGTGCCGCCAACACCATCACCTGCACAGCCATCTTCGGCATGGAGTCGGGCTTCCTGGGTAAGATTGGCAACGACGACCTGGGGAATCTCTTCAAGAGCACCATGGAGCAGTACGGCGTTCGGGCGCAGATGCTTTACGGCACCAAATCCAGCGGCCGCTGCATGGTATTCATCACCGGTGCCAATGCCGAGCGTACCTTTGCCGATTATATGGGCGCCACCCTGGAGCTGGGGCCGGACGATCTGGAACCCTCCTTCTTCGAAGGCTACGATTACTTCCACATAGAAGGCTATCTGGTTCAGAACCAGGAACTTATTTCCAAGGCCGCCCGGCTTGCCAAGGCCGCAGGCTGCATCATTTCCATCGACATGGCTTCCTATAACGTGGTGGAGTCCAACGACGCCTTCTTCCATAACCTGGTAGAGAATTACGTGGACATTGTGTTTGCCAACGAAACGGAGGCCAAGGCCTTTACCAAGATGGAACCGCGCGAGGCCATAGACGAACTGGCCCACCACTGCAAGATAGCGGTAGTAAAGGTGGGTAAGGAGGGGTCCATGATTAAGAGCGGCGACGAATACCATTTCATTGAACCCTGGCCGGCCAAACCCATCGACGCCACCGGAGCAGGAGACACCTATGCGGCCGGTTTCCTGTATGCGCACTCTTTGGGCATGCCGCTCCGCATCTGCGGGGAGGTGGGCTCCATCATTGCTGCCAAAGTGGTGGAAGTAATTGGAACCAAGATAGATATTCCGCGCTGGCGGGCCGCCAAGGAAGAAATCCGGGGCCTCATCGGCGCTAATCCCCAATAGGCCATGATCAAGGATCTTCTACGCCGATGGAGCCTCCGCAAATCGGCCTCCTCAGAGCCCACAGGCCTGCTTCCCCTGCAGGCGGTGCGCTCGGCCGTGGCATTCATCAGTGTAGAAGAGCAGGACTTCGAGGCCTGCAAAAACGACATCCTGGCCTTTTACCGGACGCACAACATCAAGGGCAGCGTTTTCTTTTTCGATTTCCGCAGAATTGAAAAAGGGGAAAGGCTCATTACCGGTATCACCACTACCGTGCTCCGGAAAGATCTCAACTGGTACGGCCAGCCCTCCCCGGAAAAAACCCGCACCATGCTGGAGGGAGAACCGGACCTGTTCATATCCCTGCTCCCCGCCAACAGTTATCCGCTGGAATACATGGCCCGTTGTTCCAAGGCCCGTTTCAAGGTGGGCCGGCAGCAGCTCCCGGGCAACGTTTTCGACCTTGTAGTACTGAACCCGGCCGACAAAAAGCTTTCCCAGCGGGAAGCCTTGGGGGAAATCATTAAACTGCTGGAGACCGTAAAATGAAAAAATATTTCTGGGTATTTCTTATTTCCATGCTTCCGCTCATTGAAATCCGCGGAGCGGTACCCTATGCCGTCTTATGGGGCCTCCCCATTGTTCCTTCCTGCATTGTGGCCGTTATCGGCAACATGATTCCCGTCCCCTTCATTTTCCTGTTTGCCCGCAAAGTGCTGGAATGGGGCAAGGATAAAAAGGTCATCGGCAAATTCTTTACCTGGTGCCTGCAGAAAGGGGAAAAGGGCGGCCGGAAGCTGGAAGAAAAAGCCGGTAAGGGGCTCTATTGGGCCCTGTTCCTGTTCGTGGGCATTCCGGTTCCCGGAACGGGTGCCTGGACGGGCATGCTGGCCGCCAGCATCCTGAACATGGATTTCAAGAAAAGCACCATGGCGGCCCTGGCAGGTGTTCTGCTGGCAGGCGCCATAGTGCTGGTTCTCTCCCTGTTAGGGGTTGGAGCGTATAATCTGGCTCAATAAAACTTAAGGCAGCATGGCCTCCAGTGCGGCCAACTGCTCCGGAGTGGTGGCCCAGCTGGTAGCAAAGCGTACCACCGACCGTCCGTCGGGCCGGCGTTCCCACATCTCAAAAGCCACCTGGGGGCTCAGCACGGCCATGGCTGCATCGTCCAGCACCACAAACTGCTGGTTGGTGGGAGAATCCAGGAACAGCTCGTACCCCTTTCTCCGGAACATCGCCTTAAGCTGCATGGCCATCTCAATGGCATGGCGGCTGATCTCGAAGTACAGGCCCTCCGTGAAAAGCACATCGAACTGAATGCCCGTAAGGCGCCCCTTGGCCAGAAGTGCGCCATGCTGCTTGATGGTGGTGAAGAAATGGGCCGGAGCGCCTCCGTGGGGGAAAACCACCGCTTCGCCGCAAAGGGCGCCCACCTTGGTTCCGCCGATGGTAAATACGTCGCACAGCCCCGCCAGTTCCTGGATGGTAAAGTCGCAGGCCGGACTCATGAGGCCATAGCCCAAGCGGGCACCGTCGATATACAAGGGCAGGCTATAGCTGCGGCAAACGGCATGGAGCGCCTCCAATTCGGCCCGGGAATACAGCGTTCCATATTCCGTAGGGAAGGAAATGTACACCAGGCCCGGGAAAACCATGTGGTCGTAGGCCGGCTCGGCATAGAACTTTTCCAAGAAGGCCTGCAGTTCGGCCGCATCCATCTTTCCCTGATGCTGGGGAATGGTTAAGACCTTGTGGCCGGTGAATTCCACCGCACCTGCTTCATGCACCGCAATATGCCCCGTCTCGGCCGCCACGGCACCCTCAAAACCCTTGAGTATGGCCGATATTACCGTGGCATTGGTCTGGGTTCCGCCCGTAAGGAAGTAAACATCGGCCTCCGGACGGTTCAGGACCTTGCGGATACGCTCTTTGGCGCTCTGCGTAAAGCGGTCGGCGCCGTAACCGGGCTCCTGCTCCAGGTTAGAAGCCAAGAGGCGCTCCAGTATTGCCGGATGCGCCCCTTCGTTATAGTCACAGGTAAAAGACAGCATTATTCAGCCTTAGGTTCTGCCTTGGCAGAGAAATACTTATACAGCACAGCCTCCACGCCCATAGCAATGGGAAGAACGGCAATGATGCCCAGGAAGCACAGGAAAGGACCCACCTTGGGAATCATTCCCAGGATCAGGAGCACCAGACAGATGGCTACGCCCAGAAGCAGATAGGTGAAGAAGAGTCTCCATTTTTCGCCGCAGGTTACATCGTAGCTCAGGCCCAGGGACTTGAGCGGAGAAGTGCCCTTATCCAGGAAGAAATACATGGCGAACTGCCAGGCCAGGCTCAACACCATAGCGGGGACAAAGAAGAACATGGCGGCAGCACCTAAACCGGCAGTCTGCAAACCGAGCAGCAGGAAGAAATCGCCCAGGGACTTAAAGTTTTCCTTGCTGAAAATGCTGGTGGGATCGATAGCCTCACCCTTGCTCAGGGAAATGACAGCCTTGTAAAAGCCGATGGTAGTACCCACATTCAAGTAGGGAATCCAGATGGTGATGACATACAGGAGTGCCATCAGCAGCAGATTGACGATGTTCTTGATACCCAGGTTGACGCCGTCTACCAGGGTCTGTTGGATGTTGAGTTTATTCTCCATACTGTTTTAAGGTTTAAGATTGATTATCAGTTCTACCGGGCAGTGGTCGGACCCGTATATTTCGTTATGGATATCGGTGGAAACGATGGCGTCTTTGAGAGCCTCCGACACCACAAAATAGTCGATGCGCCAGCCCGCATTCCTTTCCCGGGCATTCATCCGGTAACTCCACCAGGAATACTTGGCTTCGCCGGGATGCTGGAAGCGCCAGCTGTCCACAAAACCGGCGGCCAGCAGCTGCGAGAACTTTTCCCGCTCCTGGTCTGTAAAACCGGCGTTCAGGTGATTGGTGGAAGGGTTCTTGAGGTCTATTTCCTCGTGCGCCACATTCAGGTCGCCGCAAAACACCACCGGCTTTCCCAGGCCGCACAAATAGGCCCGAAGGGCGTCTTCCCACTGCATGCGGTAGTCCAGGCGCCGGAGCCCGTCCTGCGAGTTGGGCACATAGGCGCAAACCAGGAAGAACTGTCCGTATTCCAGGGTTATCACCCGCCCCTCCTGGTCGTGCTCCTCTATGCCGATACCATAACGGACGCTGAGAGGAGCGTGTTTGGTATAAACGGCCGTTCCGGAGTAGCCCTTCTTCTCGGCATAGTTCCAATAGGACTGATAGCCCAGGAATTCCAGATCCAGCTGACCAGCCTGCATTTTGGTTTCCTGCAGGCAGAAGAAATCGGCGTCCAGCTCTGCAAAAACATCTGCAAAGCCTTTTCCCACCACGGCCCGGAGGCCATTCACGTTCCAGCTGATAAACTTTAATCCAGACTCCATGTGGCGCCTTCTTTGGTGTCTTTAATTGTTATGCCGAAGGAGGCCAGCAAATCCCGGATACGGTCGCTTTCGGCCCAGTTCTTTTCTTCCCGGGCCTTCTTGCGGCTTTCCAGCACCAGCCCCATAACGCCATCCAGGGCCTTTTCGGCCTTGCCGGAGCCACCCTCGGCTTCCTCGTCCCGGAGCCCCAGCACGCCGCCGACGATATCGTCGAAAAGCTGCTTGAGGGCCGCCTTGTCGGCCGATGATAAGTTGCCGCCGTTGATGAGCTTCACCGCCTCGAACAGATGAGCGATGGCTACGGGCGTATTCATATCGTCGCAGAGCGCTTCCTCCACCGCTTCCCGGATGGGGGCCACAGCGGGAGAAGAGGCATTTTCTGTAGCATCGGCTATCTTTTTCGCGGAAGAAAATGCCTCTTCTCCCGCTGCGCCTCCGACCAATCTCCATGCCGCCATCAGGCGCTTATAGCCCTTTTCGGCCGCCTGCAGGGCTTCGTTGGAGAAGTCCAGCGTGCTGCGATAGTGGGCCTGCAGGATGAAGAAGCGCACCGTCATGGGGCTGTAGGCCTGGTCCAACTTGGCATGCCTGCCGCTGAACAGTTCCGGCAGCGTGATGAAGTTGCCCAGGGACTTGCCCATCTTTTGCCCGTTGATGGTAATCATGTTGTTGTGTACCCAGTAATGCACGCCGCCAGTGCCCCGGGACGCTACGTTCTGGGCTATTTCGCACTCGTGATGCGGGAACATGAGGTCCATGCCGCCGCCGTGGATATCGAACTCCTTACCCAGGTACTTCTCCCCCATTACCGAGCACTCCAGGTGCCAGCCGGGGAAACCTTCACCCCAGGGGGAAGGCCAGCGCATGATGTGCTCCGGTTCGGCCTTTTTCCAGATGGCAAAATCGTACGGAGCCTTTTTGTCGCTCTGGCCGTCCAGGGCGCGGGTGCCCTCCAGCGTGGCGTCCAGCGACCGGCCTGACAGGATGCCGTAGTGGTGATCCTTGTTATACTTTTCCACGTCGAAGTACACCGAGCCGTTGGATTCGTAGGCATAACCCGCCGCCAGAATGGCTTTTACGGTTTCTATCTGCTCTATGATATGGCCGGAGGCCCTGGGTTCAATGGAAGGCGACTGCACGTTCAGAAGGCGCATGGCCTCGTGATAGCGTTCCGTATAGTACTGCACCACCTCCATGGGCTCCAGCTGTTCCAGACGGGCTTTTTTGGCTATCTTGTCCTCCCCTTCGTCGGCATCGTGCTCCAGGTGGCCCACATCCGTAATGTTGCGGACATAGCGCACTTTATATCCCAGATATTTTAACAGACGGAACAGCACGTCGTAGGTAACCCCGGGACGGGCATGGCCCAGATGGGCGTCGCCATAGACGGTCGGGCCGCAGACATACATGCCCACATGACCCTCGTGAATGGGCTTGAACAGCTCTTTGTTATGGGTAAGTGTATTGGTTAGAAATAAAGGTCTCATTATTCTTATCGTCTCAATACTACAAATATACACATTTTTGTGTAAAAAAGAAGGAGCCCGTTATTCCGAGCTCCTTTCTTTCTTTTCTACATGAACTTTAGGTTGCGTCCTCCGCAAATAGTTCTTGGTGTGGACCGGCGTACGATCTTCTTCAATTACCCCCTTTGTACGGACCATCGGCACTTTCCAGCCGTTTGCTTCCGTGAACGTGGGAAGAGCGTCGTGGAAATGCACCCAGCCATTTTCCTTATAGCTGTACAGGGAATAGCGCATGGTATTGTAATGCGGCTTGTACGTTACACCGTTCACGGTGAACTCGGTATTGCCGCCGTTCAGCACCACATTCCCGTCTTCATCCTTTGTTGCCCAGGCCACTTCCCAGCCTTCATAGTCGTCTACCTTCTCACCTGTGCTTTCCACGTAGGTTCCCACAAACATGTAATCCACATCCCCCAGGTTCTCATAATTCTCATAAGAGGCAAGGAACTGGATAAAGAAGGACAGACTGCCGTCAAAGTTCATGAAACGGGCTTCAATCCAGTCGTCGTCCTGGTTCATCTGGACACTGCCGGCCGCATTGCCGGTTTCCCAACCGTCCACACGGTACAGGTAATTGTTCTCCAGAGCCGTCACTTCAATGTCGTAGCCCACGTACTTGTCGGAGATGTTCCATACGCCCAACCAGCTGCTGTAGGCAGGGGTTGCGGCTTCCTGCACCACCTCTATACTGGTCCTGCAATAATTGTAGGTTGCCTTTCCGGCCGAAGTGACCTCAATGATGAAGGCATTGTACTTGCCGTGCAGCATGATATCCGTATAAAGGGTCTTTACGCCATTGTCAAAGAGGTTGTTCAGCTTGGCAAACTCTATGTTATCGTTCTGGGCAATGGTGTTCAAATCCTTGATCTCCCCTTCTATGAGGGCCTTTACATCCGAGCCGTAATAAGTTTTGAAATCCTCGTCGGTAAACACGCGGATAATGAACAGATTATTCCCGGTATAATTGAGCTGGAAAGACTCTACACGGGATACGCTGCCGTCATCCTCTTTAAAATCGGCCCGGCCCTGATAGTTGATGCTCCAGTCGGTGCGCTCTTTCAAGCTCACCGTTTCTCCGCCCTGCTGACCGCCGCCGCCCTGGCCACCGCCCGGACGGGAAGAATTCTCCGTGTTGCCACCATCGCGGTAGAACGGAATGTATTTGGTGCATCCGGCTGCTGCCATAGCCACTATCGCGGCCATTGACAAAAAATACATTATTCTTTTCATCGCTGTAGGGTGTTTTACAAGGGGCTTTGCAAAAAGCCGGCCATAAAAGATGAACCGGCTTTTTGATATTTGAAACCCGCTTTAAATCAAACGGTTATTCCTCTTCCATTTTTTCCTTTACGTCGGAGCGCATTTTCTTGAGGAAATCTGCGCCAAAGCCATACCAGGCCAGGGAAAGGAACAGGCCTACAAAGCCCCAGATGAGCACGCGCTTGGCACGGCTGTTCATAGCCTGCTGGGGAAGCACAGCGGGCTGCACAACGGCATAAACCGGCTTTTCTTCCTGGATTTTGGCCCGGGCCAATTCGCGCTGCTGAGCCATTTGGGAATAGATTTCGTTGGCCAGGGAAGCTTCCTGACGAAGACGTTCCTTTTCCGACTGGGCGCTCTGAAGGAAAACGCTGCGGTCGTAGTCCACGGAACGGGCATAGGCATTCTGCTTCTTCACCAATTCCTCATGGGCCTCATCGGCCAGCATTACGTAATACTGATAGTCGGCCAGGGCCTTTTTGGTGCGGTAGTTGGACACATACACCTGCAGGCGGGTGCACACCGTATCGGCCAGCTGTTTGGCCATCATTCGGTCGTCCATAACCACCGAAATGGTGGTGATGCCGGTTTTCTTATCCACCTCGGCCGATACGCTTTGCGCCAGCGCCTTAACCACGCGAGCCTGCTTGGGAGGAAGTTCCGTGGGGTCTTTTACGCCGGTATAGGGCTTTTCCTCTTTTTCCTTCTTGAGGGATGCCAGCCACTTGGACAGTCCCTTCTTCTCTTTGTCTTCACCGGAGAAATGCCGATATACCGTTGTCTGCATGGGCTGAACGCCGGTTTCCTTCTGCTTATCGGAAACATAAGAAGTGAGCGGAACGTCCAGCAAGGCTGCCAGGAACGGCGTGCTGTGGCAGATTTCCGGGAACAGGGTGATGTTCATGGCATCGGTGGTTGAACCTAAAGAGGCACCGCTCAGGCCCAGCATGCTGGTAATGCTGCTGAGGCTGCTGGAGGTGCGGTTGGCCACTTCCGGAGCCAGCGTGAGGGTAACACCATACCTGCGCGTCATGGTGAGCGCCGATACAATGCCCAGGACACCAAAGATGAAAGAAATGAGGAATATCTGCTTCCAATGCTTGAGCAGCTTGGTTAATATTCCCATCCAGTCTATCTCAAGCTCGTCGGAAACTTCCTGAGCCACAGGATTGTTGTTCTGATACTCTTCCATGGCCGGTTACTTTTTGTTGGTGAGATTGATAATGTAGAACACCGACATACCCAGCGTGCCCAGTGAAGCCGTTGCAGAAGCGATGGCCGAAACCGCGGCATAATTGAATTCCTTCTTTTCCTTCTTCTTGAACGGCACATAGATTTCCGCACCCGGTTCTATCTTGGTCCAGGAGTGCAGTTTCTTGGCCCGGCCGCCCATATTCACCACATAAGCCTTGGAGCGAAGCGCTTTCTCGTCATATCCACCGGCACACTTGATATAGTCACCACCCTTCATGGAACCATCGAAGTTAACGGCTGTAGGATACTTGACAGCGCCATGGATACGCACCACATTGCTCATAACCGGGATTTCCAATATGTCGCCTTCCCGCAGAACCACATCGGCATCGCCGCCCGGATTGGCCAGGGCCTTTTCCAGGTCGACGGCAACCGTGAAAGTGGGAGCGGAAGCCTTGCGGGCATTCACATCTATGGTATCCAGTTTCTGCTCGATGATGTCTACCATCTCATCGGCCATCCGGAGTTCCTCATCCGTAGCCACGCGGATAAGGCGGGCGCCCTTCAAATAGGCGAAATCCGTGAGTCCGCCGGCCTTTTTGATGATATCAGAAATACGTTCTTCCCGGGAAGTCAGGGAATAAGTGCCGGGGAAGTTGACTTCTCCGCTAACGGTGAAGTGACGCTGGATGTTATAGGAGGGGCTTCTGTGCACCACAACCTCATCGTAGGGCTCCAGCACGAAAGAGCGGTCTCCGTCATCTACCAGGCCATTCCTGATGGGGAAAGAATAGAGTTCGCCGATATCGTCGGTAGCTACCAGGCCGTTGGCGTCTTTCTTGCGGCGGGTAACATCCACACGGGAGGTGGAAGCGCCGTCCTGCAGGCCGCCGGCCAGGATAATGAAGTCTTCAATAGTGGTATTGGCGGCAAAGGGGAAAGTTCCGGGCTGGTTCACCATACCGGAGATGGTCATGGTGCCCTCGTCCTTAAGCTCGAAGCTGCTGGCCACAAAGAGTTCATCGTTGTTCTGCAGCACAAAGTCCGGAGCCTTGCCGTCCAGGATATCCGTAAGATTCAGGGAGAAGATTTCCTTGCTCTTGTCCGGATTCTCGCGGTTAATCACCACACGGCCGGTGAAGGCTTCCGGAAGCAGGCCGCCGGCCCTTTCCACAAGCCCCTTGGCCGTGCGTACCTCTCCCAGTTCGTAGGTGCCCGGGAAGTAAACGGCGCCACGGATGGCAATGCGGTTCTGGAACAGGGACTGCAGTTCTCCCACCTCGATACGGTCTCCGCTGCGAAGGGTGAAGGATTCATAGTCGGCCTCTTCCACGGTACGGACCTCAAAGCTCTTGTTGTCCTGGCGGATTACCGTCACAAAAGCCTGGTTGGCTCCCGTGGCAAAGCCGCCGGCATATTCAATGAGGTTGGCCAGCGTTTCGCCAGCCTTCATTTCAAACTGCATGGGACGCTTGACACCGCCCTCCACCGTTACCAGGCAGGAATACGGGGATACCAGAATTACATCGCCCTCTTCCAGACGGATATCGCTGGAAGAATTGCCCTTGAGCAGGAAATCGTAAACATCTACAAGGCCTGCCACTTTATCGCCACGGACCACCTTGATGTTACGGACGGTACCGGGATCCACAATGCCGCCGGCCCTGTACAGGGCGTGGAACGCCGTAGCAAAGGCCGACAGCTGATAGGTGCCGGGATTGGTAACGTCGCCCAGGACATTCACCTGGATGGTTCTGATCTGGCCCAGGCTCAGGCGCATGTCCGTGCCGGAGCCCGACATGCCGCCATAAATATGGGAAAGACGCTTCCGGAGATAGGTGTTGGCCTCCTCCACCGTCATGCCGTTAAGGTAGAGCGGTCCCAGGGCATCTACATTGATGCTGCCTTCCGGCGAAATGGTTTTACGCAGGGTGGTTTGGTTGCGGCCGAAGATGTCGATGATAACTTCATCGCCAGGGCCCAGCCGATAGTTGCGAGGCGTAGCGATATTCTCGCTGGGCGCAAAGTTCAGGTCTTTGTTGTTAAAGACGCTGCGACCGAATACCGGATTGGTTTCCGGAGCGGTGGCAGCGGCCATGGCTTCGTCTGTTCCGGAAGTAGCCAGCGGGTTAACCGTATGGCTGCGGCTTTCCTCGGCCAGTTCCGGCATATCGGAATTATTGGCCTGACGGCTCTGATACAGGGCGAACACCCTTTCGGCCTGGGCGCGGTTTACGCCCCTGAGGGCCAGTTCGGAAACCAGATCGTCCCGACTTTTACCCTCGGCAAGGCCCTGCTGCGCATACTCCAGCACCTGTTCGTCAGTCATGGTACTCTGGGCCCATGCGGCGCCCGCCAGGAAGAAGAGGCCCGCTACGACGGCCATCCATCTTTTGGAAAGAATCATAATGCTAAATTTAATTCCTATAAATGTGCAAAGATAATATTTTTTTGCCGATTAATTATTGGACAAAACTGGCAAAATAGCCGGCGAAGAACACATTGGTAACAAGATAGCCCACCACCGTGGCCACAATTACGCTGATAAGGCCCGGCATCATGAAGCTGTGGTTCAGGAGATACTTGCCTATCACCGTGGTTCCGGATCGGTCGAAGTTTACCGTTGCGATATCGGACGGATAATTGGGAATGAAGAAATACCCGTACACGCTGGGAAGCACACCCAGCAGCACAGGACCGGCAATACCCAGTTCGAAGGCCAGCGGCAGCATGGCCACCACCACGGCGCCCTGACTGTTGATGAGCACGCTCACCAGGAAGAACACCACGGCAATGCTCCAGGGGTAGTTGGTAACCAGATCGGCCAGCATCAGTTTCATCTGGTCCATGTAGTTGCCAAAGTAAGTATCGGCCAGCCAGGCAATTCCGTAAATGGCCACCACGGCCACCATGCCGCTTTGCCATACGGCGCCGGCCACGGCCTTTTTGGGCGAAGCCTTGCAGAACATGATGTTGCAGGCGGCGGCCATGAGCATGATGATCTGGATGCAGATGTTCATCTTGGGCAGGTTAATCTTTGCCGCCAGCGTCTGGTCTCCCACATGGATCATCTGGCAGAAAGCGAAGCCCACAATGACCAGCAGCGCACCCAGGAAAATGAACACGGAAGCCTTGGCTTCCTTGGAAATGACCTTGTCCAGGGTGGTTGCCGAGGAGCCGAACATATAGGCGTACTGCTCCGGATCGGCCTTGCGCTTGAGGAATTCCGGATCCTTGTCCAGATCCTTTCCGCGCTTGTAGGAAGCCAGGGCCGCACACATGAGGCCGATGAGGCAGGCCGGGATGGTTACCATGAGCACCTGCGGAATGCTGACCATGTAACCGTTTGCGTTGGAGATGGTTACAAAGGCCACCACGGCGGCGGCGATGGGCGAGCAGGTGATACCCACCTGGGAAGCGACGGAGGAAACGCCGCAGGGACGTTCCGGACGGATTCCCTTCTTGAGCGCTATGTCGCAGATAATGGGCATAATGGTATAGACCACATGGCCCGTACCCACCAGCACCGTAAGGAAGAACGTTACCAGCGGACCCAGGAAGGTGATATGCTCCGGATGCTTTCGCAGCAATCTTTCCGCCACCTGGATCATCCAGTCCATACCGCCCGACGCCTGCAAGGTGCCGGCGCAGGTAACCGCGGCGATGATGATATAGATAACGTCCGTGGGCGGCGTGCCGGGCTTGAGGCCGAAGCCGAACACCAGAATGGCCAGGCCGATACCGGAAATGGCCCCCAGGGCCAGCGAGCCGTAACGGGAACCCACATACAAGGCTGCCAGTACAATGAGCAGCTCAACAATCATGGTAAAAGTCATGGCAGCTAGAATTTATACAGGTTCAGGCCGGTTTCCTCGTCGGGCCGACGGCCGGCGGCAGTAAGGTAATAATCTTCTACAAACAGTTCACAGGCGCCGTTTACCCGGGCGTCCAGCAGATGGCCGCCGATGCAGGTATAGTCCCGCCGGCAGGAGGTGATATGGACATGCAGATAAGGCTGCCCGTCCTTGAGGGAGATGTTGCCCGTGAGATTGCTTATCTCCATCTGCTCCTCAAAAGTTTTGTCTACATACTTCTTGGTGGCCGGGTCCAGGAAACGGAACGTGGCACTGCAGATAGCCCCCAGGCCGCTAACCTTCCCGCAATAAACCTTCTGGTCCTTGCAGAAAGCCGCCAGGGCCTCCATTATGCTGACATGATTGTTCAGACTGACGATATAACGCTTGATTCCCTTAACTCCCAAACTAAGGGGAGCCGTCTCTACCACTTGGGTAAACTGATACATGGCATTGGTTTATTAGTGTCTGTAAATATAGTGATTTTTTGGCATAGAAAATGTATCTTTGCCCATGGAAAAAATGAATCGGATGAAAAAACTCTTTGTTTTAGCCGCCGCTGCGGTGGCTTCGATTGCTTTGCAGGCCCAGGAAATCCGCACCAACTACCGGTCGGAAGGCATGACCCATATTTCTACGGAATACGAAATGTTGGAAACCGGAAACGTACCAACCTGGACCCGCGTGGAACTGGTGGGATTTCCGGACGGTTCCACCCTGTATCTGCTGTACATGAACCTGGAGCAGAAAAACGCCACCGCCGTCCCCAAAGGCGTCAAAATGGCGGTCACGCTCCAGAACGGAAAGATAGTGCGGCTGGAGCAGATTGGCCAGGATTCGGCCACCAAACGCCGTCTGGACAACGGCCTATTCTGGAACCGCCTCAAGTATGCGGTAGAACCCGGCGACATGGAAAAAATGATTCGCGGAGTTAAGTCCGTTGATATTGTTACCGGCTGGAACCCGGACGATTACATTCAGGCAAGCTTTGCCGACGACGCTTTTGGGGACCTCCTCAAACGTCACTGCGAAGCCATCCTGAAAGCCTCCGACAGCACCGTAGAGCTCCAGGCCACCCTGGCCGGCCATACGGACAACCTGAACAGCGTCATGAACACCGCCAACCCGGTGGTGGGCAAGGGAGACCGCTTCCTGTACAACATTATCCTTTCGCACCTGTACTACAAAAATACCAACACCGAGGATATCGACCTGGCATTTATGCTGGGCACGGAAGATTCCTATCATTTCGAGTACGACGCTGCCGTCCGCTTCACCCTCAAGGACGGTTCTGTCATCGAACTCAAGCAAACCCGGGACGACGTAAACTTCATTTATGTATTCCCCACCCTGGAAGATCTTCGCCGGCTGGCCGGTGGCATAGAATCCCTGTCCCTGGTTCATGAAAACGGAGTTGTGGTAGATACCTTCACCCAGCCGCTGAAAGAAGGAGAATTCAGCTTTGCCGATGCCATTGGCCAGCAGCTTCAGCTCCTGCTGTCCCTGTCGGAGCGTTAATTTATTGCCGATTGGGGATTTTTCACTATCTTTGCGGCTCAAAACGATGGTTCCGTAGCTCAGCTGGATAGAGCAACAGCCTTCTAAGCTGTGGGTCT
>CAMJKI010000034.1 GCA_946406355.1 uncultured Bacteroidales bacterium
AGGACGCCGACTGGGCCGTGAACTTCGGTTATGCCGATGGCGTGGACTCCTACACCCTTGGTGAGGAATTCGCCCTGGGCCAGGGCGGTGCCAACATCATCGTTGCCGAAGACGGTGCCTACGACCTCATCCTGGATCCCGACAACGCTACCGCCAAGATCATCAAGACCCAGGCCGTTACCATTGATCCGTATGCCTCCTACAAGGATGTAAGTCCCTGGAGCGTAATTGGTTCCTTCAACAGCTGGGGCGGCGATGTGGAAATGGTTACCAACGGTACCCTGCACGTGGCCAAGGCCATCGCCTTCAACGCCGGCACCGAGTGGAAGTTCCGCAAGGACGCCGACTGGGCCGTGAACTTCGGTTATGCCGATGGCGTGGACTCCTACACTCTGGGTGAGGAATTCGCCCTGGGCCAGGGCGGTGCCAACATCATCATTGCCGAGGACGGCGTATACGACCTCATCCTGGATCCGGAGAACGCTACCGGCAAGATCATCGCCTCCGTGGCCGTTGACCAGCCCGAACCTCCTACCCCTGAGGACAAGCCCGCCATGTGGTCCCTGATCGGCACCATCGACGGTTCCAACTGGGACAAGGACTTCGATATGAGCAACACTAGCGGCGACGTGTGGATGATCCGCAGCATCGCCCTCACGGCCGACAGCGAGTTCAAGATCCGCGCCGACCACGACTGGGGCAAGAGCGTAGGCGGACCCGAGGACAATAACGAAGGTACCTACAAACCCGAAATCGGCAAGGTCTTCGAGGCCGGCAGCGTGAACATTAAGGTGGGTGTGGAAGGCGTCTATGACGTTACTTACGACTATGCTGCCAAGACCATCCTCATTGAGGAGCACGTGGCCCTTTACTCCCTCATCGGCATGATCAACGGTACCGAATGGAACACGGACTTTGCCATGAAGGAAAAGAACGGCGTGTGGACCAGTGATGTGGTGAAGATCAACGGTGGCTTCAAGATCCGTTACGACTACTCCTGGGCCGATGAGAACACCTACGGCGCCGAGCCCGACTTTGAGGTGGTCCTGGGCACTCCGTTCACGGCTGTCCAGCCCGGCTCCGACATCAAGCTGGCCGAAGGCGACTACAAGGTACAGTTCACGCCTGCCACCAAGGAAGTGGTGATCACCGCTGTCGCATTCCCCGAGCATCTGTACATGATCGGTTCCGAATTCGGCGGTTGGGACTGGAACTCCGACGGTGTGGTGGAAATGACCCCCGTGGTTTACCAGCCCGACTGGGGTGACGGCTGCAACAAGTCCGAAGCCCAGTTCTGGACGGTGCGTTACTTCACGGCCAACGAAGGCTTCAAGTTCTGCAGCCAGCGTGCCTGGAACGGCGACTTCTGGGGTCTGGACACCAACGAAGGCTTTGTGGAGAGCGGCGGCAACTGCACCGTGACCGAAAGCGGCTTCTATCTGGTACACGTAGACCTCAAGCGCAGCATCGTGCATGTTGAGCCGGCCCGCGTCTATGGCATCGGCAACTGCTTCGGCGGTTGGGATTCCGCCATGGAAAGCGCCCTGTTCAAGGCCGATGGCAAGAAGCTGAAGATTACCGTACCTGCAGGCGGTGAACTCCGTATGTATGTGGAGTCCGCCATCGCCAACTCCGACTGGTGGACCCGTGAATTCATCATCCTGGACGGTAAGATCGACTACCGCGGCGATGATGAAGGACAGGGCGACCAGGCCCGTGTGAGCGTACTGAAGGACCAGGTGGTCACCCTGGACTTCAACGCCGGCACCGGTTCCATCACCGGCGAAGGAGAAGCCCCCGCTTACAAGCCCGAAATCACCGTGGCCGGCAGCTACTCTGGAAATGGCTGGAGCCCGGAAAACGATCCCAAGCTGGCAGGTGATGGCGAAGGCGTATACAGGGGCGCGCTGGTAATGATTGGCGGCGAATTCAAATTCGTCCACGACGGAAGTTGGATTGGCGGCACTGCTACGGACCTCCTGTATGAACTTGGCGCAGACAGCAACATGACCATTGCCGACGGCACCTATTTCTGGACGGTGAGTCTGCCCGACAACCTGGCAGTTGCTCTTCCCGTCACCAAGGTGGGCCTCATCGGATCTTTCAACGAATGGAGTGAGGATGTGGAAATGGTTTTCGACGAAACCGACAACACCTACAACGCCGAGGTTACCCTGGAAGCCGAAGCCCAAGTGAAAGTCCGCTTTAACGGCAACTGGGATTACTGCCTGGGAGGCACCCTGGAAAAGCTTTCCGCATTTGGAGGCAATGTATATGTAGCCGAAGCCGGCACTTACAACGCCAAGCTGGATTTGAACAAGGGAACTCTTACCCTTACCAAGTAAACAGTTTATTTCGGACGGGAGCCCCTGACCGGACTCCCGTCTGCCAATTAACAATACGCCATGAAGCAATTAGTTTATATGGCTCTGTCGGCGATACTCGCTTTCGCCGGCTGCACCGAGCCCGACAAGCCCAAGGAGGAAGAATTCAACTTCTCCGTAACACCTGCATCCATTTCTTTCAAGGCCGAGGATACATCGGTAAAGCTGATTACCATTGCCACCAACGGCAGCTGGACCGCCACGCCGGCCGGAGACTGGATTAGCCTGGACAAGACCTCCGGTACCGGAAACGGGTCCGTCAGCGTATCGGTAAAGCCCAATACGGAAGACTATTCCCGGACGGCCAACATCCTGCTTATCGGCAGCAAGGGAAGCCAGGAAAAGCAGGCTTCCGTGAGCGTTAGCCAGGACGAGTCCGGGAACAAGCCCGTAAAGCCCTCTCCGGCCGCTTTTGACGGCATCAAACGCTCCAGTACAACCTATCAGCTGCTGGTGTATTCCTTCGCCGACAGCGACGGAGACGGAGTGGGGGACTTCAACGGTATCACCTCCAAGCTGGACTATCTGGACGGACTGGGCGTAACCGCCCTGTGGCTGAGCCCCATTCATCCGTCCGACTCTTATCACGGCTATGATGTCACCGATTACTTTGCCGTGAACCCGCAGTTTGGTACGGAAGACGACTTCAAGAACCTGCTTGCCAAGGCCCACGGAAAAGGTATCTCCATTTATATCGACTATGTGCTGAACCATTCCGGAAAGGGCAATGCCTGGTTCCAGCAGGCCCTGGCCGACCCTGCCAGTCCATACCGCGACTACTACTTCTTCAGCACCAATCCTTCGGCCGACTATAGCAAATTCCCCATGCTGAAGGGCACCACCTACAAGGCCGGCGAATGGAAGCTGGCAACCGGCGGTTCTCCCAAGCTCACCGTTACGGAAACCGACGAGGCCGTTACGGAAGGCAACTGCAACTGGAATCTGTATCTGTGGGACGATGCCGGAGAAAAACAGCCCGTTAGATTTGTGGACAGGGGAGACGGAAGCTATTATATCGTAATGGATATCAACGGCAAACTGGGTATTCTGGTGAGAAAGTATCTCAACTGGGACTCCGGTTCCAAGTTCGGTGCCAAAGGCGGTACCACAACCATCCAGGCGGGAACTACCGTAGACCTGGTGGCCGAGGGCGGTGACATGTGGTTCACCGGCAACGGACGCTATAAGTTTGAGCTTACCGACGTTTCCACCGAAACGCTTTACTACATGGGCTGCTTCAGCGACTGGATGCCAGACCTGAACTACGGAGACATTGCCGAGGTGGAGAATAACGCCTGCTTCCAGGATCTGGCAGCATCGGCCGACAAATGGATCCAAATGGGCGTAGACGGCCTTCGGCTGGATGCTGTAAAGCATATCTGCGGCGGTATCGACTCCTATAATAATTCGGCCAACCGGAAATTCCTGAAGGCCTGGTACGATCACTGCAACGCCACCTACAAGGCGGCCGGCGGCCAGGGAGAAATCTTCATGGTGGGCGAAATGTGGGACACCAGCCATAAGGATGAGAAATACTATTACGAAGGTATCAATTCCTGCTTCGAATTCGGCTATTGGCCCGTCTTGTACCGTGCGGTTAACAACGGGAACGCTTCCGGCTATGCCTCTACGGTAAAGGGTTTCATCGACGACCACCGGGCCATCCGCCAGGATGCTGTCACGTCCATTTTCATGACCAACCACGACCACTCCAGCCAGACCGGCGATGGTGAGGTGCGGGCTGCAGATGACCTAGGCAAAGACCTGGCTAAAGAAAAACAGGCTGCCGCCATGATGCTTTCTACCCCCGGTAAGCCCTTCATTTACCAAGGCGAAGAGTTGGGGTACTGGGGCAACTCCAAAGGCAAGGGCGATGAATACTTGCGGGCTCCTATCGTGTGGGATGCAGCGGTCAAGGATTGCGCCAAGGCCGGAGTAAACAACAAAGTGGACAACGCCATGCTTACGGGAAGCATTTCCGTAGCCACCCAGTCGGCCGATGAAAACAGCCTCCTAACAACTTACAAAAACTGGAGCCGGCTCAGGAACACCTATCCGGCCCTGGCCGAAGGCGAAATGAGCGCCACCACGCTTTCCGGCAGTTCCATTGCCTCCTGGTACATGACAGCCGGTTCCCAGAAGCTGCTGGTTATCCACAACTGCGCCGGTTCTGAAAAGACCGTTACGGTTTCCGATTCCATGGACAAGCCCATCGCGCTGTTGGGATCGGCCAAGACCAGCGGAAAAGATCTTACCCTGGGCGCTAATTCATCTGTAGTCTTTGAATTGTAAGCACCTATGTTCAAACCCGTTACAGCGCTTCTGGCCCTGGCGGCCTTCATCGGCGCCTGCCAGCAGAATAATCCGGACCCCATTGATGAGCCCGGCAAGCCCATCAACGTGGAAACGCCGGCTTTTGCCCGGGGGGCCGATGTGAGCTGGCTGTCGGAAATGGAGAACGACAAAAAAACTTTCAAGAAGGCCAACGGCACCGCCGCCGACCTCTTTGCTGTGTTGAAGGACTGCGGCGTGAACGCCATCCGCCTGCGGGTGTGGGTTTCTCCGCCCGGTGGCTGGAGCGGCAAAACCGACATGGTGGCGCTGGCCGTCCGGGCCGCGAAGGCTGGCATGGCCGTGATGGTGGACTTCCACTACAGCGACTTCTTTGCCGATCCTTCCCGGCAGATGGTTCCATCGGCCTGGGCAGGGGACAAGAACGACCTGGACAAGATGTGCACCCACGTTGCCGACTATACCACCGAGGTATTGCAGGCGCTGAAGGAGGCCGGCGTTACGCCCGCCTGGATCCAGGTGGGCAATGAAACCCGCAACGGCATGCTGTGGCCGGCGGGGCAGCTTTGGACCGGTTCCGGCGAAATCGCCGACGGCCGCAAGCACTTTGCCAGTCTGTACAATGCCGGCTACGATGCAGCGAAGGTGGTTTTCCCGAAAGCCATTGTAATGCCGCACCTGAACAACGCCTACGAAGATAATCTATGGTGGTTCCAGCAGGTTCAGGCGGCCGGCGCCAAGTTCGACGCCATCGCCTTGAGCCACTACCCGCAGGCCGAGAGCAAGTATTCGGCCACGCAGTACAACCAGAAGGCCCTGGAGCAGATGAAGGCCCTTTACAACATCTTCAAACTGCCCATCTACATTACCGAAGTGGGTGTAAAGCCTGCCAAGTCCGACGCGGCATCCGTGCTGCAGGCCTTTATGGACGAGGCCGGGAAAATGGCCGGCTGCAAGGGCGTCTTTTACTGGGAGCCGGAAGCGTACGGCGGCTGGAAACCGGCCGTGTACAGCAACGCCGACGAGATTCAGCGCCTCACCGGCAAGCGGGAGACCTGGGGCCCCTACGACCAGGGTGCCTTTGACGCTGACGGGCGTCCGCTTGCCATCATGAATGCATTTAAACCGTAAAACCGATATGAAACGATTCCTCTACCTGGCCGCCGCCCTTCTGGCATTATCGGCCTGCAGCAAAAAAGCCGAGCCCACCCTCCATCCCGAATGGACCTACAGCTCGGTGGTGTACGAAGTGAATATCCGCCAGTTCTCGCCCGAAGGCACTTTCCGCGGGGTGGAAGCCCAGCTGCCGCGCCTGAAGGAACTGGGTGTGGACATCCTCTGGCTCATGCCCATGTACGAGATTGGCGTAGAGGGCCGCAAGGGTACCCTGGGCAGCTACTATGCCATTTCCGACTACAAGAAGGTGAACCCTGAATTCGGCACCATGGAAGACTTTGAGCATCTGCTGGATGTGGCCCATAAGATGGGCTTCAAGGTGATCCTGGACTGGGTGGCCAACCAGACCGCCCCGGACAATGTGTGGATGACGGAGAAGCCGGCCAATTTCTATGAAAGGGACGCCGAAGGCAACGCCATCTGGGAATACGACTGGACCGACACCCGTTCCCTGAACTATGAGAACCAGGAAGTCTGGTGGGCCCAGGACGACGCCATGCGTTTCTGGCTGGAGAAGGGCGTAGACGGCTTCCGCTGCGACGCGGCAGGGGAGGTACCGGCCGAATTCTGGTACGGCATCCTGCCCAAGATGAATGCCGACTATCCGGATATCTACCTGCTGGCCGAGGCCGAGCGGGACAACCTGGCCGACCCTACGGTTACTTTTGACGCCAACTACGCCTGGGAGCTGCATCACCTGCTGAACAGCCTGGCCCAGGGCAGCAAAACCGTCCAGGACCTGAAGGACTATGTGGCCCGTGACGCCGCCCGCTTCCCGAAGGAAGCTTATCGGCTTATGTTCACCTCCAACCACGACGAGAACTCCTGGAGCGGCACCGAATTCGAGCGGAAAGGCGCTGCGGCCGATGCCTGCGCCGTGCTCTGCTTCACCCTGCCCGGGAGCCAGCCGCTCATCTATACCGGTCAGGAAATCGGCCTGAACCGCCGGCTGGAGTTCTTTGAAAAGGATCCCATTACCGACTGGAGCGCCAATGCCTACACCAAGTTCTGGAAAACCCTGGTGGACCTGAAACACAACAATCCCGCCCTGGCCGCCGGTGAACGCGGTGGTGACATCGTGTGGTGGGAAGCCCCGGAAGGCTGGGTGGCTTTCCATAGGGAAGTGGCCGGCAATATGGTAATTGTAATTGCCAATTTCGGCATTCCTGTTACCCAGGAGGCCGTTTCTGCAGCAGAGGGTAACGACAACCGTCCTTCCGGCGACGTGGTGGCCGAACCCTTCAAGAACCTGGAGGCCGCTCCCGTTACCATGACCTTCAATGTGCCCGGAAAGTTCAAGGACGTGTTCAAGGGCGCCACGGTGGAAAGCCCGTTCGACATCACCCTCGCCCCCGGCGAATTTATCGTACTAACCAAATAGCTGGCTATAAGCCACTTACGCTTTTCTCCCTGTGATTCCAGACACAGGGAGAAAACCATAAAGAACTGACAATGAAAAGATTAGCAATTCTTATTCTGCTTATTATGTGCGCCTGTGCCCAACAAGAGGCTTTTAATCCCGATGCAGTGGCCGATGCCACTCCGGAGCAGGTTACCCGCGTGGAACCGCTCAGCTGGTGGACGGGGATGAAGACGGAGCTGCAACTGCTGGTGCAGGGGCCCGGCATCGGCTGCGCCCAGGTACGGATAGAAGGCGGTAAGGGCGTAAGCGTTACCGGCATCCGGCAGGCCGACAGCCCCAACTTCGCCTTTGTGGACGTGCAGGTGAGCCCGATGGCAAAAGCCGGCACCTATTACCTGGTATTCACGGCCGATGACGGCACGCAGTTCAAGTATCCGTACCTGCTGCGGGAGCGCGAAAATGGGAGTGCCGACAGAGAAAGCTTTACTACCGCCGACATGATCTATCTGATTATGCCAGACCGTTTTGCGTCGGCATCAGATAAGGACGATACCGGCTGGCCCGGCGGGCGCTACGAAGATGGTTCCGCCGTGGAATGGACCGTACCGGAAACCCCGGACAAAGTGGACCGAAAGGATCCAGTCACCCGTCACGGCGGAGACCTGCAGGGCATTATCAACCACCTGGATTACATCGCCGACCTGGGCGCAACGGCCATCTGGAACACCCCGCTGCTGCTGGACAATCAGCCGCATGAGAGCTATCACGGCTATGCTTGCGCCGATTATTACCATATTGACCCCCGTTTTGGAGACAACGCCCTGTACAAGACCTTTGTGGACGAAAGCCACAAGCGCGGCCTGAAGGTGATCATGGACATTGTAACCAACCACTGCGGCACCGCCCACTGGTGGATGGATGACGCTCCCTTCAAGGACTGGTACCATGTGAACGAGCCGTACATGCAGATGAACGCCCTGTTCTCCGTTTACATGGATCCGCACGCCTCCGTGCGCGACCGCGAGCGGCAGGAAAGCGGCTGGTTCGTGCCCTCCATGCCGGATATGAATCTGGATAATCCTTTTGTGCTCAAATACTTCCAGCAATGGGCCATTTGGTGGATCGAATATGCCGGCCTGGACGGCCTTCGCGTGGACACCTACCCGTACAACGAACCCGAGCCCATGAGCCGGTGGTGCAAGGCCGTGCTGGACGAGTATCCCAACTTGAACATAGTGGGCGAGTGCTGGGACATGAACATCCCGCAGGTGGCCTACTGGCAGAAGGACAATCCCAACAAGAACGGCTTCAACTCCAACCTGCCGTCCATCATGGACTTCCCGCTGGAGCACGCCATCATTACCGCCCTTTGCGAAGACCAGGTGAACTGGGATGAAGGCATGACCCGCATCTACACGGTGCTGGCCCAGGACTTTGCCTATCACGACCTTTCCCACATGATGACCTTCTTCGCCAACCACGACCATGCCCGTACAGGCGACATCCTTCGGCAGGATCCGGAGCGCATGAAACTGGCACTGGCCCTGCTGGCCACCATCCGGGGCATCCCGCAGCTGTACTACGGCGACGAAATGATGTTCCTGGAACGCAAGGACGTGCCCAGCCACGACGGTGCCAAACGCATCGACTTCCCGGGCGGCTGGGTCGATGACAACACCAACCTGTTCACTGCGCAGGGACGCGCATCGGCTCCGGAGCTGTATGCATCGGCCGCCGAACTGCACGACTACGCACGCATGCTCTTCCGCTGGAGAAAGGGCTGCAAGGCCGTCCAGGAGGGCGAAACCCTGCATTTCCTGTCACGCAAGAACGTGGGCGCCACCAACATTACCGACAACACCTACTCCTTCTTCCGCTATACGGCCGATGACGCCGTGTTCGTGTACATCAACAACACCGCCGAACCCCGCACGCTGGACTGGAACCACTACCGGGAGTTCGTGGAAGGCCCGGTGAAAGGCACCGACATTCTCACGGGCGAAGAGATGACGCTGCAGGACGGCGTTTCCATCCTTCCCAAGAGCGCCCTCATTGTGGAATTCCCCCGCAGAACAGAAGTATCTGATTAACAACGAATTAAACAATTCCCGGTGCAAATTTAATTGCACCGGGAAACTATCAATAGATTGATTATGAATAGTTTACATTCCACGCTTTTAGTGGCGGCCGCTATCCTGGCGGGTTGTTGCAACAGGGTAAATCCCGTGAGTTACGAGCAGAAAGCATCGCTACAGAGCCCGGACGGGCAGCTGGAAGCCAGTTTCGGCCTTACGGCGGAAGGCATTCCGGTTTATGCGCTCAATTTCAAGGGACAGGAAGTGATTAAGCCGTCCCGGTTGGGTTACCAGCTCATCGACGGCGGAGACCTGCAGAAGGGATTCGTCATAGAAGGCTGCGAGACATCGGCCTTTGACGACACCTGGACGCCGGTTTGGGGCGAGGAAGCCGAAATCCGCAACCACTACAACGAACTGCTGGTGAAGCTGGGCAGGGAAGACGGCGTAAAAATGAACCTCCGCTTCCGTCTGTTCAACGACGGCCTGGGCTTCCGCTACGAGTTCCCCATGGAGAACAAGCTCACCTACTTCAAGGTGGCCGAAGAACTCACGGAATTCGCCCTCACGGGGGATCACACCGCCTGGTGGATTCCCGGCGATTTTGACACGCAGGAGTACAATTACACGGAGTCCAAACTGTCGGAGATCCGCGCCAAAAACGCCAATCCACGGCCCTACAACGCCTCCCAGACGGTAGCGTCGGCCATGTCGGTACAGACGGCCCTGCAGATGAAATCGGCCGAGGGGCTGTACATCAACATCCACGAGGCCGAGGTGCTGGACTATCCCACCACCAGCCTGGAACTGGACGATAAGACCTTCACTTTCACCACCCTCCTTACCCCGGACGCACAGGGCGTGAAAGGCCGCCTGCAAGCCCCCTGCCATAGCCCCTGGCGCACGGTGATGGTGTGCGAGAAGGCCACGGACGTGCTGGCCTCCCGCCTGATCCTGAACCTGAACGAACCCTGCGCCCTGGAGGATGTGAGCTGGATCCATCCCGTGAAGTACATGGGCGTCTGGTGGGAAATGATTACCGGCAAGAGCCACTGGTCCTATACCTCCGACTATCCCTCCGTGCAGCTGGGCGTAACGGACTACTCCAAGGCCAAGCCGCACGGCCGCCACGGCGCCAACAACGAGAATGTGCGCCGCTACATAGACTTTGCGGCCGACAACGGCTTTGACGCCATCCTGGTGGAAGGCTGGAACGAGGGCTGGGAAGACTGGTTCGGCGCCCAGAAAGACTATGTGTTCGACTTTGTGACGCCTTACCCGGACTTTGACCTGCCGGCGCTGAACAAGTATGCGCACGAAAGGGGCATCCGCCTTGTGATGCACCACGAAAGCTCTTCTTCCACTGTAAATTATGAGCGGCACATGGAGGCGGGCTACAAGCTGATGAACCAGTATGGCTACAACGCCGTAAAGAGCGGCTATGTGGGCGACATCATCCCTTACGGCGAGCACCACTACAGCCAGCCGCTCATCAACCATTACCACTATGCCATTGTAGAAGCCGCCAAGCACCACATTATGGTGAATGCCCACGAGGCCGTGCGTCCCACGGGCCTGTGCCGCACCTGGCCCAACATGATTGGCAACGAAAGCGCCATGGGCACGGAATTCCGCGCCGATATCAACCCGGGCCATACCACCATATTGCCGTTCACACGCCTGCAGGGCGGGCCGATGGACTACACCCCCGGCATCTTTGAACAGGATATGTCCATTACAGCCCCCGGAGAGACCGGGAAGATGCGTCATACCATCGCCAACCAGTTAGGCCTCTACGTGACGTTTTACAGCCCTTTGCAGATGGCTGCCGACCTGCCGGAGAACTACGCCCGCTTCATGGACGCCTTCCAGTTCATCAAGGATGTAGCCGTGGACTGGGACAAGAGCCTGTATCTGTCGGCTGAACCCGGTGCCTACATGGTTACGGCCCGCCACCCCAAGCTTTCCACGCTGAATGCAGCCGCCGAAAGCACCGCCCAGCTGCCCGACGGCAAGAAGGACGTTGTTACCAACGCCGCCAAATACGTTTATGCCCTTCCGGAGAACGCCACGGCCAAAGACCTGGCCAAAGCCACGCCGCACGACGTGTGGTACGTGGGCGGCATCACCGACGAAAATGCCCGTGAGGTGGAAGTGACGCTGGATTTCCTCCAGCCCGGCGTGGTGTACGAAGGCATCCTCTATGCCGATGCCCCCGACGCCGACTTCGAGACCAATCCGCAGGCCTACACCATTACGCCGCTGGAACTCACCCGGGACGCCGTACTTACCATCCGGATGGCCCGCGCCGGCGGTTTCGCCCTTTCCCTGCGCAGCAAATAGCGGCATATCCGCAGCATTCCATTATGGAGCGTCGGCCACAAAAGCCGGCGCTCCATTTTTGAAAAAATGCGTATATTTACGGTGTATTATGGAAACGAAAGACGGTAAAAAGATAATCCTGGACCGGGAAAGCCTGCAGAAGGAACTCAAGCTGAAAGGTGTTACCGGTAAATGCATATCCTGGCTCCTGTACAAGGTGCTGGAGCTGGATAAAGTGAACAGAATCAACGCCACGTATCCCGACGACTGGGGGCCGGATTTCGCCGGCAGCATCCTCAAACACATGGGAGTAAAATACGAAGTAATTCCGTCCGAACTGCAGAACATTCCCTTGGAAGGCGGCTTTATTACGGTTTCCAACCACCACTACGGCAGCATAGACGGCATGATCCTCACGGATCTCATTGTGCGAAAGCGGCCGGAATACCGGATTCTCACCACCTTCCTGCTGGCCCGCATTCCCAACCTGAAAGACTGGTTCATCCCGGTGAACAACCTTTCCACCGGCGACACCAGAACGGTATCCGGCATCCGGGCCGCACTGGCGCATATCAGCGCCGGAAACCCGCTGGGGCTTTTCCCAGCCGGGGAAGTGGCCACCTGGCAAAAGAAGGACAAGCGTTCCAACCCCAAGAAGAGGGTAGTGGAAGACAAGCCCTGGGCCGAAAATATGATGAAGCTCATCCACCACTCCCACTTCCCGGTGGTTCCCATCTATTTTGACGGCGGGAACTCGCTCAGCTTCCACCTGCTGGGATGCATCCATCCCCGGCTGCGCACCGTTCGCCTGGCGCACGAAATGATGAACAAAAAGGGCCGGACGGTTCATGTAAGAATCGGCAAGCCCATTCCGGCCGAGCAGCTGGCACAATACACCGACCAGCAGCTGGCCACCTATCTGCGGAACTGCTGTTATGCCCTGGAGGAGAAACCCCAGGAATAATTAGCCGTTGATTTTCTTAACAGGATCGCAGGTTACGCCGATTCCCAGTTTGTGGAAGGTCTTGCGGTCCACCTCGCTGAGCATGACCGTGGAATGCACCTGTGCGCCCGCCAGGTTGGGCAGCTGCGCCAGGGCCTGCTTGCAATTCTCGTCGATGAGACTCATCATGGAAATGGCCACCAGTACCTCGTCTGTGTGCAGACGGGGGTTGTGCCCGTGCAGATAGGTTACCTTGGTGGTCTGGATGGGCTGGATCATCTGCTGGGGAATGAGCTTCACATTGTGGGCAATGCCGGCCAGATGCTTAAGGGCATTCAGCAGCAAAGCGGCGCTGGGGCCCAGCAGGGAGCTGGTTCCGGCCGTGAGGATGGTGCCGTCGCCCAGTTCGATGGCTGCGGCGGCCACTTCACACTGCTGCAGTCGTTCCTTGGCAGCCACGGTGGTTCTGCGGTCGGCTGTGGTAATCTTGGCCCGCTTCATGAGCAGGGCAATCTTGTTCACTTCCTGCTCGGTGGCCTTGCCGTCGGCAAAATTGCAGAGCGCAGTATAGTAGCGGCGGATGATTTCCTGCAGGGCGGCTTCACAGCACACGGCGTCGTCGCTGATGCACGAGCCAATCATATTCACGCCCATGTCGGTAGGGGACTTGTAGGGCGAAGACCCGTAAATGTCGTCGAAGAGGGCGTTCATCACGGGGAAGATTTCGATGTCGCGGTTGTAATTGACGGCCGTTTCACCGTAGGCGTCCAGGTGGAAGGGGTCAATCATGTTCACGTCGTCCAGATCGGCCGTAGCGGCTTCGTAGGCAATATTTACGGGGTGGTTCAGGGGCATGCTCCACACGGGGAAGGTCTCGAATTTGGCATAACCGGCCTTTACACCGCGCTTGTTCTCCTGGTACAGCTGGCTCAGGCAAACCGCCATCTTTCCGCTGCCGGGACCGGGAGCCGTAACCACGATGAGCGGCTTGGTGGTTTCTACATAATCGTTTTTGCCGAAGCCTTCTTCCGAGTCGATGAGGGCCACATTGTTGGGATAACCCTCGATGGTGTGGTGATAATACACCTTGATACCCATCCGCTCCAGGCGCTTGCGATAGGCATCGGCGCTGGACTGGCCGTTATAGTGGGTAATGACAACGCTGTTTACGCTGAAGTTGCGGGACATGAATTCGTCCCTGAGGCGCAGCACATCTACATCGTAGGTGATGCCCAAGTCGCTCCGGACCTTGTTTTTCTCTATGTCTACGGCACTGATGACGATGATGATCTCCAGATCGTCCTTCATCTGCTCCAGCATCTTGAACTTGCTGTCCGGTTCGAAACCGGGCAGTACGCGGCTGGCATGGTAATCGTCGAACAGCTTGCCGCCGAATTCCATGTAAAGTTTATTGCCGAAGGTGGCTATACGCTCCTTGATTCGATCCGACTGGATCTTTACGTACTTTTGGTTGTCGAACCCGTATTTCATAAAAAAGAGAGGTTTTGAATACGGGTTGCAAAATTAAAACATTTGCCGGAGAAATGCAATTGCTTTCTCCGGCAAATTTAAAAAATTTTAACGCTTGTATCCTTCCAGGTTGGCTTTCACCGTTTCCCATTTATAATAGGGTCCCTGGTAAGGTTCCAGGCCCCGCAGGAGTCGTTCCTGCTCCTGGTAGAGGAATTTCACCAGCACATCGCCGACCTCGTTCTTATAGAAGATCATCTGTAAGTTGCTGGCCATGCAGATGTTCCAGAAGCCCATCCACTTGTCGCAAATCTCGTTCACCTCCAGGCGGTCGCCCACGCCTTCGATGCCCAGGTAGCTCACCAGGGCCATGAGCGGATAGTCGTGGCCGAAGCGGAGGTCGGCGGCGTAATTGCCGGTGGCAAGGGCCTCATCGGCCTTAGCTACAATGTCTTCTACCAGCGACTGGGCCATGGGAACGCGGTCCATACCGGCATCTACCGAATTGCAGTGGCCCAGATACAGGAACATATTGTTCTGCGCCCAGCGGCGGTAAACGGCGTCGAAGGGGAGTACGCTGTAAATGTCTTCTTCAATGTCGAAATCTTCGGCCACAACTGCGGTGTTGAACACGTCGTCCGTGAAATGGCGGGCGCTCTTTACAATCTCGCGGGCCGCCACCTGGTCTGTGAAGACGCGGGAAAACACGCCCAGCGTATCGTCCGGGATTTCCCTCAGGGCCTCGAAACTCTTGCGCATGGCCTTGCCGGTCTTCTGCTGCCAGCCTTTCTCGTTGTCCAGATAATCCATGAACTTTTCGCCGGTATCCAGACGGATTTCCAGCTCCGGATTCTGCCGGATGAGCGAATTGGTGAAGGAGTTCATGCTGATGATGCAACGCTGTACGGTGCTGGAGAAGGCACGTACGTTCTTCTGGCCACTAAATACCTCCGGATAACGGTTGTACAGGCGCTTGGCAATGGCGGCATGCTCCCGTACGCCGCGCTGCGACAGACGGCCGTCCATGCCGTCCCATCCGGCCAGCACCTTCCTGGCGCCTTCCAGCAGCATTTCTCCATCGGCAGTGAGGATGCCCTTTGCCTTACCCATTTCCATAACGGCAATGACGCCTTCGTAGGCGGTTCCGCCCCAGTTGGAACGGGAGCCGTGGCGGCCGTAATGGCTCACATACACCGGCTGGTAGCCAGCGGGAGCCTGGGTATCCTGAATGGGGAAGAATTCGTAGGAATTCAGGTTGTTGCCTGCCCTGGTACGGTCTTCCTGCAAGGCTTTTACAGCAATGGGGGACTGCTGATACTGGGCCAGCGCCGCAAAGGCCGACAAGCCCAGGAATAAAGAAAATGTCAAAAAGAGTTTCTTCATAATAAGAAGGTGCTAATTAGTAATAACTGTTCAAAGGTAATTATTATTTCAAATAAAAATGCCTAATTTTGTAAAGATGATTGATAGCAACAAATTCTTGATACAAATGAAAAGTAAAAAAATCCTTGCTCTGGCAGCGGCCGTAATTGCCGGCAGCGCCATTTGCCTTGCCCAGACGCAGCAGGCCCAGGTTATTGAAAACGGCGGAACCGGACCGTACAAGTCCGTGGCCATCGGCGACGAAAGCCTGCCCACACACATGATTTACCGTCCGCAGGACCTGAATGCTTACGTAAAAGAGAACGGGAAAATTCCGGTGCTACTGTATGCCAACGGCGCCTGCGCCAACAACAGCCTGGAAATGAGCCGCCTGCTTAGCGAAGTGGCCTCCTGGGGTTATCTGGTGCTGGCCATCGGCCCTTATATGGACATGCCGGACGATGCCTTCTATGCCCAGTGGAAGGGCGTGGTAAGGGGCTGGTACCCGGACACCAAGGAATATGCCATCATGGGTAACGGCGAACGCCTGACGCCTTACACGGAGGCCGAACTGGCCGCCCAGGCCGCCGAAAAAGAAGCCGCCCAGAAGGCTGCAGCCAAAAAGAACAAGGGTAAAAAGGCCGAACCCGCTCCCGCTCCGTTCCACACCTATGCCCGCCAGATGCTTGAGGCCCTGGACTGGATTACAGACCAGGACGGCAATCTGCAGAGCGAATACTACCATCTGATAGATCTGGAGAAGGTGGCGGCCATGGGACAGTCCTGCGGCGGCGCCCAGGTGCTGGCCGTAGCGCACGACCCCAGAATCAAAACCTGCATGATTTTCAACTCCGGCATTGGCGAAATGGCCATGAGCGGCGCTTCCAAGGAAACGCTGGCCAACCTGCACACGCCCATGCTGTACCTGAACGGCGGCGTGGCCGATGTGGCCTACAACAACGCCAACGGGGACTGGGGCCGCATTGCCGATTGCATTCCGGTAGTTAAGATTTCCACCCTGGACGGCCATCACGGCACGTATTACGAAGCCCACGCCGGCGCCTATGCCGTAGCCGCCCGCCTGTGGATGAACTGGCAGCTCAAGGGCATCGTCGGGGACTCGGCCCTCTTTATGAACGAGGAGTACGAGAAAACCTTCTATCCCCAGTGGACCTTCGAGAGAAAGAACTGGTAATCAGCCAATATCTTCCTTCAGGTGGCGGATGGCCCTTCCGGCATTTCCGTCATACTGATCCAACAGTGTAACGAATCGGCTGCCGATAATACCACCGGCGGCCGATTTGCATGCAGCGTCAAAGGTTTGCTTATTGCTGATGCCGAAGCCCACCATGCGCGGCAGACGCAGCTGCATATCGTTGATCTTCTGGAAATAGGCCTGCTTCCGGGCATCAAAGTCCTTCTGCGCGCCTGTTGTGGCGGCGGAAGACACCATGTAGATGAAACCGGAGGTGTTGGCATCTATCAGGCGCACGCGCTCCTCGGAGGTTTCCGGGGTAATGAGCATGATAAAATGCAGCCCATAGCGTTCAGCCACTGCTTTATAGCTTTCCAGATAATCCTTGAAGGGAAGGTCCGGCAGGATGAGCCCGTCCACGCCCACATCCTGGCAACGCCGGCAGAAGGCTTCAAAGCCGTAATGGGCCACGGGATTCAGGTAACCCATCAGTATCAGGGGAATATCCACATCTTTGCGGATGCCTTCCAGCTGCCGGAAAAGCAGTTCCAGGCTCATTCCGTTGCGCAGGGCCTGGCTGGCCGCGGCCTGGATTACGGGGCCGTCGGCAATGGGATCGCTGAAGGGAATGCCCACCTCTATCATGTCCACGCCTTCGCGGGCCAGGGTGCGAATTACTTCGGCCGTGCCGTCCAGCTTGGGTGCGCCGGCACAGAAATAAATGGATAACAGGCGTTCCCGCTTACTGCCGAAAAGTTTATCTATACGATTCATAATCAATTATCTGTTTAGTTCTTCCAAGAAAAGTTCAAGCTGCCGGGGGTCCTTGATGCCCGGGGCCGTTTCAAAGCGGCTGTTCAGGTCCAGGCCCGCCAGAAGGGGAGCCTGGAGCTTACGCAGGGCTTCCGCACTCTCCGGTCCCAGGCCGCCGCTAAGCAGGAAACGCGTCTTTCCCTGATAGCTGTCCAGCAGAGACCAGTCAAAACGCTGCCCGCTGCCGCCGCGGCCCGGCGTACGGGTGTCGAAAAGAAAGAGGTCGCAGGCCGATTCGTAGCCGGAAACCTGGCCGAACGAAGCCGCATCGGCCACGCCGAAGGCCTTGATTACACGCAGGCCGTCCCGTTCTCGCAAGCGGGCGCAGAACTCCGGGCTTTCGTCGCCATGGAGCTGAACATAGCTGAATCCAAATACTTCGTGCCGGAGCAGAATTTCTTCCCGATCAGCATTCACAAATACACCCACACGGCCAGCCTTTTCCGGCAGGTAGGAGGGAAGCTCGCGCACAAAACGGGACGACGCCGGATAGAAGATAAAGCCGATAAGGTCCACGCCCAAGGCTTCCACGGCACGGATGTTCCCGCCTTCGGTCATCCCGCACACTTTTATGAGCCTGTTACCCGTCATAATGCCTTCAGAAGTGTTTCCAGGGCATCGCCCGGCTGGTCTTGCTTCATAAAATGCTCTCCCATCAGGAAGCCGCGGAATCCCTCCTGGCGCAAGGCCCGGATGGTATCCGGCGTGCCGATACCGCTTTCGGAAATGAATACCGGAAAGCCTTTCTGGCGCAGCAGCGGCGCCAGTTCGAAGGAGGTTTTCACCTCCGTAACAAAAGTGCCCAGATGGCGGTTGTTCACGCCCACCACATCCACTTCCGGGGTAGCGTAAGCCAATTCTTCCGGGCTGTGGATTTCCAGCAGCACCTCCAGGCCCAGCCGGTGCGCTTCGGCCACCAGTTCGGCGCAGGTTTCCTGCGAGAGGCAGGCGGCAATCAGCAGCACGGCATCGGCACCCGCCGCCCGCGCATCGGCCAGCTGGCGGGGATCGATAATGAAGTCCTTGCGGAGGATGGGGATGTTTACCAGCGGCCGAACACGCCGGATAAAGTCCAGCGAACCGCCGAAATAGGATTCGTCCGTGAGGATGCTGAGCGCGGCGGCTCCGGCTTTTTCGTAGGCGGGCACCACCTCTTCCGGCACCGCATCGGCATGAATCCAGCCCTTGGAGGGGGATTTGCGCTTGAATTCGGCAATGATGCCGGACGGCGAGGCCAGCAGCGCCGCCTTCAGCGAACGGTGCTTTTCGGCGGCCAGTTCCTGCCGCTTGGTGGCAACAATCTGTTCCAGGATATCCATACTAGCTGTTAATGGCAAGGAAACGTTTGAAAGCCTCCAGCGCCTTGCCGCTCTCCAGGGATTCCCGGCAAATGGCGATGGACTCTTCCACGGACAGGTTGCGGTCGATGACCGAAATACCGCAGGCGGCATTGGCCAGCACAACGTTCTTCTGGGCCTCCGAGGCCGTGCCTTCCAGAACAGCGTCAAAGATACGGCAGGCCTCTTCCGGCGTTTGGCCGCTATAGATTTCGTGGCTGTCCACGTAATTGAGACCCAGGTCCTTGGGCGTGAACACCTTCTCGAAGCTGGGGGTTACCAGCTTGAAGCCGGAGGTGAGGGAAATCTCGTCATAGCCGTCGTAGCTGGTTACAACGCCGTAATTGTCGCCAATCTTCTGGTGCACCAGCACGTAAAGGCGTTGCTGGGCCTGTGTGGCCGTGCCATGCAACGAATTCTTGGGCTGGCAGGGGTTCACCAGCGGTCCAAGCAGGTTGAAGCAGGTGGGGACGCCCAGGGCGCGGCGGACGGGGCCGACGAACTTCATGCCGTAGGCGAAGAGCGGGGCATGGAAATAGGCGATGCCCGCCTGGTCCAGCGAACGCCGCAGCACGTCCGGATCGGCGCTGAATTTGGCGCCGTGGCGTTCCAGCACATTGCTGGCGCCGCTCACGGAGGAACTGGCGCCGTTGCCGTGTTTGGTTACCTTATACCCGGCGCCGGCAATTACGAAGGCCGAACAGGTAGAGATGTTGAAGGTGTTTTTTCCGTCTCCGCCGGTGCCCACAATATCCAGGGTATTGTAATCGTCCAGGTTCACGTGCTTGCCGGTTTCCAGCAGGCCATCCCGGAATCCCAGCAGTTCATTCACGGTAACCCCACGCGTCTGGATGGCCATCAGCAGGGCCGCAATCTGGGCGTCGTTGAACTTCTCCTGGGTAATGCCCAGCAAAATGTCGTGTGCTTGCTCCCGGGTGAGGGTTTCCCCATCGATGAGCTGTGTCAAATACGCTTTCATATCGTTTGTATTTTAATGATTCAACCAATTGGAAATGATTCTTGCCCCGTCCGGGGTAAGAACGCTTTCGGGATGGAACTGCAGGCCGCGGATATCCATGCTGCGGTGACGCAGGGCCATCACTTGCCCTTCCGGGCTCACGGCCAGGCATTCCAGATCGGCCGGCAGCGTGTCGGCATCCACCACCCAGGAGTGATAGCGCCCCACGGGGAATTCGTCCGGCAGGCCCTCGAACAGATAGTCGCAGGCCACCTGCCGGCAGGGCGTCTGCACGCCGTGAAATACGCTGGTGAGGTTAATCAGCTTGCCGCCGAAGGCCTCGCCGATGCCCTGTTCGCCCAGGCAGATGCCCAGGATGGGCTTTACACCGGCGTATCGGCGGATGACCTCCGGCATCAGGCCCGCCTCGGAAGGGATGCCGGGGCCCGGCGAAAGGAGAATCTTGTCGTAATCGGCCAGCGAGTCCAGCTGGAAGCGGTCGTTGCGCAGGACGGTAACCTGGGCGCCCAGTTCCTTGACCAGGTGGGCCAGGTTGTACGTGAAGGAGTCGTAATTGTCTATGATAACGATGCGCATGGGATTCTAGAGTTGGGAGGCGAGTTCGATAGCGGTACGCAACGCGCCCAGTTTGTTATTGACTTCCTGCAGTTCGTATTCGGGCTGGCTGTGGGCCACAATGCCGCCGCCGGCCTGGAACCAGAGTTCCCCGCCGCGGCTCACGAACGAACGGATGGTAATGGCCTGGTTGAGCGAACCGTCAAAGCCGATGCTGCCCACGCAACCGCCGTAGGCCCCGCGGTTGTGCGGCTCCAGTTCGGAGATAATCTGCATGGCACGCACCTTGGGGGCACCGGAAAGCGTTCCGGCCGGGAAGGTGTCGATGAAGGCTTTCACCGGATCCACGCCTTCGTCCAGTTCGCCGCTAACCCGGCTGACCAGGTGGATCACATGGGAATAGTATTGGAGTTCCTTGTAGAAATCTACCGAAACGCCGTGGCAGTTGCGGGAAAGGTCGTTGCGGGCCAGGTCGACCAGCATCACATGCTCGGCATTTTCCTTGGGGTCGTTGCGCAGGAATTCGGCACCGCGCGCATCCTGAACGTCATCGCCCGTGCGCCGGGTGGTTCCGGCAATGGGGTCGATGAAAGCGCGCCCGCTCTCTACCCGGCAGTGCGTTTCCGGCGAGGAACCCATCAGGTGGAAGCCGCCGAAGTCCATATAGAACAGGTAAGGGGAGGGATTGATGCTGCGGAGCGCCCGGTAAAGCTGGAAATCGTCGCCCTCGTAACGCTGGACAAAACGGCGTGAGAGCACCACCTGGAACACGTCGCCGCGCAGGCAATGGGCTATGCCGCGGCGGACATTCTCCATGTGCTGGCTGTCTGTAAGCGGGGAAGTGACCTCACCCACCGCATGGAAATCAAAGATGTTTACCGCAGGCTTGCCCAGCAGGCGCTCAATGCGGTCGGCCTGCGCTTCGGCGCCTTCCGGGATCAGTTCGTGCAGGGTGAGCCGGTTTCGGAAATGGTCGAATTCCAGCACGTAGCGGAACAGGATATACAGCAGGTCCGGTGCATCGTTTTCGGCACGCGTTTCGTCCTTCACAGGGATGTCTTCAAAGTAGCGCACGGCATTGAAGGAGGTGAAGCCCCACAGGCCCACCACCTTCCGGTCCAGCTCGATGGCGTCCATGAAATGGCGTACCAGGCGGTCAGTAGTGTAGCTGCCGTCAACCGCACGCTCAAAGGACTTTCCGTCCGGGAAATGGCAGAAACCCGTGCCGTGGGCCACGCCCACCTCGGCCAGCGGCTCCATGGCAATGAAAGAGCGGGCGTCGCGCCGCGTATGGTAGTCGCTGCTCTCCATCAGGATAGACCTTGTAGAGGAGTCCCGCAGGCGCAGATAGGCCGATACAGGAGTGTGGAGGTCGCCCGGCAAAGACCGGCTGGCCACGGTATAGCGGTACGTACTCATTGCTTGTTGTAATTAAGGTAGGTTTCCAAATCTTTGTCCCCGCGCCCGGAAACGGTGAGCACCACCAGGTCTTCCGGACGAAACTGCATCTTGGACAGAGCACCCAGGGCATGGGCGCTTTCCAGGGCCGGAATAATGCCTTCCAGACGGGTGAGTTCAAAGGCAGCCGCCACGGCTTCGTCGTCATTGATAGGAATAACGCGGGCGCGCCCTTTGGCCGCCAGGTTGGCGTGCATGGGGCCGATGCCCGGATAGTCCAGACCGGCGCTGATGGAATAAGGCTCCTCTATCTGGCCGTCCCGGTTCTGGATTACATAGCTCTTGGCTCCGTGCAGGATACCCACCTGGCCCAGGGCGATGGTGGCGGCCGTTTTGCCGCTGTCCACCCCCAGGCCACCGGCCTCGGCCAGTACAATCTGCACGCGCGGGTCATCTATATAATGGTAGATGGTACCTGCGGCATTGGATCCGCCGCCCACGCAGGCCATCAGGATATCGGGATAATCCCGGCCTTCATGCTCCAGAAGCTGTTCCTTGATTTCCTGGCTGATAACGGACTGCAGGCGCGCCACCAGATCCGGATAGGGGTGCGGTCCCACGGTGGAGCCAATGATGTAGAACGTGTCCGAAGGATGGCAGCACCAGTCTCGAATGGCCTCGTTGGTAGCGTCTTTCAGCGTTTTGTTGCCGGAACGGACAGGAACCACCGTGGCGCCCAGCATCTTCATCTTTTCCACGTTCACATGCTGGCGCTGCACATCGGTTTCGCCCATGTACACAATGCATTCCATGTTCATGAGGGCGCAGACCGTGGCCGTTGCCACACCGTGCTGGCCGGCACCGGTTTCTGCAATGATGCGCCGCTTGCCCATCCGGCGGGCCAGCAGGATTTGGCCGATGGTGTTGTTGATCTTGTGCGCCCCCGTGTGGTTAAGATCCTCTCGCTTGAGATAGATTTTGGCACCGTAACGCTCCGAAAGGCGTTTTGCCAGGTACAGCGGGCTGGGGCGGCCTACATAGTCCCTCAGCAGGGAAGTGTATTCCTTGCGGAAGTCTTCACTCTGCAGGATGGGAAGATAGGCCTTCTGCAGGTCTTCTACACACTGGTGCAGAATCTCCGGGATGTAAGCCCCGCCGAATTCGCCATAATATCCTTCCTGATCTACTAAATAACTGTTCATATAAGGTAAGAGTTTATTCATTAAAACTTGAAAAGAGCCCCGTCGCATCGCGGCAGGGCTCTTTTATATACCTATTTGATACACATACGGAGCGTCAACCTCTTACGACTTGGGGAAGTTGTAACAGGCGCCACCACCAATATGCGTTAACGTGTTTCATACTGTTTCTGTTTGCAAATATAGGAAAGGAAAATGATTTTGCAAGAGTTTTTCTTAAAAAATTTAATTATCTGCCCATTACACCGTCTTGGCGCCATAAACGCTTTGGGAAATGTTGATAATGAAGTCTCCCAGCTTTTCAATACCTTCACCGTGAAGGGAGGATGGCAGTTTGAACTGGGAGGAGTGTTTATGAGTCCCGGCTATTCCCGAAACCTTTATATGAGCAACTGGAATATTAACCTCACGGTAGCCGTGCAGAAGACGCTGCTCCGTGACGGTTCGCTTGTCGTGCGCCTTGAAGGAAATGACCTTACGTGCAACGCATTTTTCAGCCCCTATTCCGACTTCGGCAGCCATACCATCATGCAGACCAACCTGCTGGATATGCAGAAAATCAAACTCTCCGTCCGTTACAGCTTCAACACCGCCCAGAGCAAGTACCGCGGCACCGGCGCCGGCTCTGACAGCAAGGCCAGGATGTAAAAAATTCCTATATTTGCATATAAATTAAGTATCATATGGAGCAGAAGTTTTGCCAGAGCTGCGGAATGCCGCTCACTCAGGAAATCCTTGGCACCAATGCCGATGGGAGCAAAAACGAAGATTATTGCATGTACTGCTACAAGGATGGTAATTTCCTGCAAGAATGCACGATGGAAGAGATGATCGAGCATTGTGCGCAGTTTGTGGATGAGGTGAACAAAGGCCTGCCGAAGCCCATCACGAAGGAGGAGTACATCGGCCAGATGAAGATGTATTTCCCCCACCTGAAACGTTGGCGCAAGGAGCTAACACTTACGGAATCCATGCCGGAGAATCCAGCCCTGGCCGGAGTGAAGGAACTCATCGGCAAAATGGCCGATACACTCCCGATAGCCTTCATTTCTTCCGTGGATGATGAAGGATACCCCTGCACAAAGGCCATGCTCTCACCCCGTGTACGTGAGGGTATTAAGGTGTTCTATTTCACCACCAACACCTTCTCCCTGCGCGTAGCCCATTACAAGGCGAATCCCAAGGCCAGCATCTACTTCTGCGACGCCGAGGGCTTTAAGGGCATTATGCTGCGCGGTACAATGGAGGTGCTGACGGATGCCGCCTCGAAGGAGAGGATCTGGCGCGACGGCGACGAGCAGTATTACCCCGGCGGCGTCACCGACCCCAAC
>CAMJKI010000035.1 GCA_946406355.1 uncultured Bacteroidales bacterium
TCATCCAGGGCGTAACCTTGGGGTCGAAGACCACCTCCTTGGCAAACTTGGAAAGCCGGGCCTCGATGTAACGCGGGGCGGCGTTGGAGTCGCCGGTGAGGATGTTACCCCAGTTTCCCTGACAGTCGATGAGAAGGCCCTTCTGGCCGAGGGTAACTAAAGCGCCCAGGATGGAGGCGTCGCCGTGCGGATGGTACTGCATGGCCTGGCCGACGATGTTGGCCACCTTGGTGTACCGGCCGTCGTCCATTACGGCCATGGTGTGCAGCACGCGGCGCTGCACGGGCTTGAAACCGTCCACAATGTGCGGAACGGCCCGGTCCAGGATGGTATAGGACGCATAATCCAGATACCAGTCCCTGAACATGCCCGACAGCTTGAATTTGCGGCTGTCACTGCTCAAAAGCCGGTCGAACTTCCCCGACGCAACGGCGTCTTCGCCCAATTCCTCTTCGGGTTCCTGTCCTTCAATGTCTTCCCAGTCTTCTGCCATAAATGCCTTTTGTTCTTTATTCTTGAAGGAAGACTTGCCCCCTCGGGGGCATCGGCAATCTATTTTGTCCCCCGAGGGGGCTGTCTTCCTTCCAACAAATACTAAAACTCATATCCGAATCGGCGCAGTTCCTTGCGGTTCTCGCGCCAGTCCGGGTCCACTTTTACAAATGTCTGCAGGAAAACCTTCTTCTGGAAGAAGTCTTCCATGTCTTTGCGGGCTTCGGTGCCCACTTTTTTGAGCATCTGGCCGCCCTTGCCGATGATGATGCCCTTCTGGGAATCCCGCATCACGTAAATGACGGCACTAATCTCGTAGCGTTCCTCCCCTTCGTGAAAGGCCTCAATCTCTACCTGGCAGCTGTAGGGGATTTCCTCACTGTAATTGAGGAAAATCTTCTCCCTCAGGATTTCCGAGGCAAAAAAGCGCAGGTTCTTATCCGTGAACTGCTCCTTGTCAAACCAGGCCGGGGCCTCCGGAAGGCGGCTGGAAACCGCCTCCAGGATGCTCTCCAGGTTGAATTTCTCCTGGGCCGATGCCGGAATGATCACCGCTTTGGGCAGCTGTTCCTTCCACCATTCCATCAGTTCCACCACCTTTTCCTGGGTGGAGATATCAATCTTGTTGATAACCAGAATTACTGGGCAGTCCAGCTTGCGGAGCTTCTCGATATAGGCCTCGTTCTTGTCGCCTTTCTCTACGGTATCCGTCACGTACAGGATAATATCGGCATCGCCGATGGCGGTGTCCACAAAGCTGAGCATATTCTGCTGCAGCCGGTAATTGGGCTTCAGGATGCCCGGGGTGTCGGAATACACAATCTGGTAGTCCTCCCCGCTCACGATACCCATGATGCGGTGCCGCGTGGTTTGCGCCTTGGCGGTTACAATGGAAAGCTTTTCCCCCACCAGGGCGTTCATGAGCGTGGATTTACCCACGTTCGGGTTGCCGATGATATTTACAAATCCTGCTCTGTGCGCCATTATACGTATGCTCCCATCTTAAGGATGTTCACCTCGCCCTCCGTGAGGTAGCGCCAGTCGCTCTTCTTGAGGCCCTTCTTGGTGAGGCCGGCAAAATATACGCGGTCCAGGGCACGCACCTCGTAGCCCAGGCTCTCGAAAATGCGGCGGACGATGCGGTTCTTGCCGGAGTGGATCTCAATGCCCAGCTGCCGGTGGTCGTGTGCGTCGATGTATTCCAGTTCATCGGCCGCTACAACACCGTCGTTAAGCTCGATACCTGCCAGGATCTTCTCCTTGTCCTCCTCCGTAAGGGGGGCGTCCAGGACCACCTGGTAGATCTTTTTCTTGTTGTAGGAGGGGTGGGTGAGCCTTTCGGCCATTTCTCCGTCGTTGGTGAACATGAGCACGCCGGTGGTGTTCTTGTCCAGCCGGCCCACCGGGAAAACGCGGGTAGGACAGCCTTTCAGCAGGTCCATCACGGTTTTTTCGGCATGCGGGTCACTGGCGGTGGTAACATAGCCCTTGGGCTTGTTCATCACGATGTAAACCTTTTCTTCACCCTTCAGGCGCTGTCCGTTGAAGCGGATGTCGTCGGTGAGAATGTTGATTTTGGTTCCCAGTTCGGTAACAACCTCTCCGTTCACGGTTACCACACCGCTCTGGATGAGGGTGTCGGCTTCGCGGCGGGAGCATACTCCGGAGTTGGCGATGAATTTGTTCAGGCGCACTACCTCCTGGATTTCGGTCTTTACGGTGTCGTCGTCGCTGTAGTTGCGGCCGTTCACCTGGGGCTTGCGGCGCAGCATGGCGTTCATGCCCTCGTCGGCCTGGTTACGCTTGGGGCCGGCGGGTCTGCGGGCTCCGGGTTTGCTGCCGAAAGACGGCTTTCCGTAGCCGCTGCGGCCTTCCGGCTTGGCACCGTAAGGTTTGCGGGTACCATCGGCCGGCTTGCGGGGGCCGCCGAAGCTTTTCTTTTCGCCGTAAGGCCTGTCGCCTTCGGCTTTACGGGCACCGCCGCTGTAGGGCCGCTTGGCCCCATAGCCGCCTTCCGTGCTGCGACGCTCTCCGGAGCCATACGGACGATGCTCTCCGCTGGCGGAATGCCCGGGGTTATACGCGCGGCGAGCCGGACGGTCTTCCGAATCGAAGCTGCGGCTGGTGCTGTAATCTACTTTTTCTGCATGGCCTTCATAGGCCTTTCTCACGATACGCTTTCTCGTACCTTTTTTGTTTTCTTCCATAGATAAATCTTGCGACTCACGTCGTTACTTAAGTTTGAAAATATAGGTGATGGTGCCCAACTGCACAGCGGGGGCATCAGCCTTTTGGTTAAAGTGGGCCTTGAGTGCGGCGTTGCGGGCCGCGGTCCACAGGTTTTTGTCGGTTACGGTGGTTCCCTCTACGCCGGGGATGGCGTCGGTTACCTCTCCGTATTGGTTCACTTTGATTTGCACAACCACCTTTCCTTCCAGTTGGGCCGAATAGGAGGGTTTGGGCAGGGTGCCCAGTACGGTGCGGCCCTGCAGGTGCGCGTTGGCGCTGCCTTCCGTGCGGCCTTCCTGGGCGTTGCCGTCCGGCTGGCCGGCCTTGAAGCCTTCCGAGGCCTCATTGGCGCCGTGCGGGGTGGTGGAAGTGTTGTCCTGCTTGCTCATGCCGGGGAAGGAGGCCCGGGGATCCAGCTTGGGTTCTTCCACCTTGGGCGTGGGGACTTCCACGTCTCCGTGGGTGTTCTGTTTGGTGGCCGGGGTGGTGTTGGGCTTTTCCTTCACATAGGGCGATTCGGCCTTCTGCACCAGCTCCACGGGTTTGGTCACATCCACATTCTCGGCCTGCGGTTCCCGTCCCACCTGCGTGGCAACGGGCTTTTCCTGCACCAGCTCCTCTTCGAATTCAATCACCAGCGAGGTGCGCTCCGGGGGCGGCGGGTCCAGGTAGGAAAGGCCGCTGGTGAGGCAAATCACCAGCGCCAGGGCGTGCACCACTACCGTAACGAGAACTCCCGTTACGTTGGCGCGTTTGTCGCGCTGCAGTCTGGTGCGCTGGTAGGGTTGCATGGGCTATTCGGGTTGGGTTGCCAGAATCACCTTGTAGTGATTCCGCTTGGCTATATTCATAATTTGTACCACTTCTCCCACCGGTACGCTTTCGTCGGAATAAATGGAGAAAGTAGGATCTTCTTCGGCCGAAAGGAGGCCGATAAGCTGGTCTTCCACTCCCTCGTAGGAAACAGGGTCCTGCGCCCCGTTCACGTGGTAGGTGTAGGTGTCGTTGCCCCAGTCCTTGATGCTCACGCTCACGGTAGCCTTGGCGTTCACCTGCCCGGTGCTCTTGGGAAGCAGAAGCTTAAGGGCGTTGGGATTGATGAGCGTGGAGGTTACCAGGAAGAAGATGAGCAGCAGGAATACGATATCCGTCATGCTGGATACCGAGAATGCCGAGTCCACCTTGGTATTTCGCTTGAGTGCCATACGCTATTCTTCGCCGGGTTCGTTAAGGACGATGTCGATGAATTCCAGGGTGGAGCTTTCCATCTTGTACACCAGGTTGGAAACCTTGGAGGTGAGCCAGTTGTAGCCGAAGTAGGCGATGATGCCCACGATAAGGCCGCCCACGGTGGTGAGCATGGCGGTGTAAATACCGTCGCTCAGCAGGGTGATGTCTATGTTGTTGCCGGCCTTGGACATGTTGAAGAAAGCCTGCACCATGCCCAGCACGGTACCCAGGAAACCAATCATGGGGGCGCCGCCGGCGATGGTGGCCAGGATGGGAAGTCCCTTCTCCAGACGGGCCACTTCCACGTTGCCGATATTCTCGATGGCGCTCTGGATATCGGTCATCGGCCTGCCCATGCGGTGGATACCGGTTTCTACCATGCGGGCCACGGGGTTGTCGAACTTGCGGCACAGGGTAATGGCGCTCTTGGTTTTGCCTTCATTCATGTAGTCGCGGATGTCGTTCATGAAGTTGGGGTCAATCTTGGAGGCGTGGTCGATGGTCCACCACTTGCGGCCGATGATGTAAATGGCCAGGATGGAAAGAGCCAGCAGTACCCACATGAGCGGTCCGCCCAGGGTGAACATGGAAAAGAGGCTTTCATTCATCTGCGTGGGCGCAACGGGGGTTTCGGCCACAGGAGCTGCCGTGGAGGCCAGGGTTTCGGTAATGGCCTGGACCGTGTCGGCTTGGAGAAGTTGAAGGAACATATAGCAGTTATTTTAAATATTCTAGTATACAACCTGCAAATTTACGAAATATCCTGCAAATTTGAAACCGGCGTGTTGGCTGATCCTATCAATTTTGAAATAGGATTCTTTCAATTATGGCGCAACCCGGATTTTTTTTGGCGCCACCGATTTACGAAACCCGTCTCGGGACTATCATTTTTCGTTCATTTTTGATTAATTTTTAAAAGTGTTTGAAACAATATTAAATGAACATAGAAATAGATATTCCTAAATTTGCGCTGAAGACCTAAAACGTTTTATTGGTTTTTTTTAACACTCAGTATAGTGTTTAGAACATTCCGCAAACCCTAACCAAGTTATACTAACCAATTAAACAATTCCCAAATGTACAAGCATCTGCTGAAATGTGCTAGTATCTTATTGATACTTAGCGCTTTCCTGGGGGGGGCTACGGCCTTTGCCCAGAATCGTGCCATCAGCGGCACAGTGTACGATGAGAACGAACAGCCTGTGATTGGGGCTGTGGTGATGGTGGTTGGCAACAACCGCATAGCCACAACAACCGAAGCGGACGGTTCGTTTACCCTTCATGTGCCCGCGGGCGCGACCATCTCTATTGAGAACCTGGGCTATGTAACCCAGACCATCGCTGTAGGAGACCAGGTTTCCTTCGAGATTATCCTGCAGGAAGACACAGAAATGCTCGAAGAAACGGTGGTCATCGGTTACGGTGTCCAGCGCAAATCCGACCTCACCGGCGCTGTCGCTTCCGTGCGGGAGGATGACCTCAAGAACCGTTCGACGTCCGATGCCGCTGCCGCCCTCCAGGGCAAGGTGGCCGGTGTCCAGATCATCTCCAACTCCGGTGCTCCGGGAAGCGGCGCTGAGATCAACGTCCGTGGTGTGTCCTCCAACAGTGGCAACATCGGACCGCTCATCATCGTCGACGGCCTCAAGGTCAAGAGCATCCAGTATCTCGATCCTTCCCTGATCGAGTCCATGGAGGTCCTTAAGGACGCTGCTTCCGCCGCCATCTACGGCGCAGAAGCCGGTAACGGTGTGGTTCTCATCACCACCAAGCAGGGCGGAAAAGGAACGGCATCCATTTCTTATTCCGGCAAATTCATCAATCAGTCGCTTGCGCACAAGCCTGAAATGCTGAACGCCGAGCAGTTTATCGATTACAAGGACCTGCAGGGCTATGCCATTCAGGAGCAGCTGAAGAATGCCAATTACAATGGCACCGATACGGACTGGTTCAATGAATACTTCAACCCGTCCTGGAGCACCCAGCACACACTCACCTTCCAGGGTGGTAACGACCTGGGCCACTACTTCGCTGCGCTCAACTATGTCAACCAGGATGGTATCATCAAAGGTGACAAGGATCTGTACAAGAGACTTTCCGCACAGCTGAACGCCGATTACAATCTCACGAACTGGCTTCAGGTTGGAAACAACATCTCTATCGAAAAATGGGCGACCAAGTCCGTCTCCCAGCAGGGCTACGGCTCCGCCTTCGAGTCCCTCATGACCATTGACCCTTGCACGCCTGTGTATTGGACGGATCCCAGCCAGTTCAACCAGGACTACAGGAATAAATACAATGCAGTTCAGGCCGGCACTTCCGAGTACCCGTACACCTTCCTCCGTGACGAGAACGGCTGGTTTGCCACCTCCGCCATCGACGAGACCCGCGGCGGCAGCCCGTTCGTGCAGCGCGACGCCACCGACGGCTCCAGCGAAGGCATCAACATCAACGGCGTGCTGTTTGCGAATCTCAAGCCGGTCAAGGGCCTGGTCATCACCAGCCGCTTCGGTTTCCGCATCACCCAGAGCAACACGCACAGCTATACGGCTCCGTTCTTCTCCAACGGTAAAGCGGACACCAAGACCTACACCCTCCGGGCTGCCGCCAACACCGGTCTGTACTATCAGTGGGAGAATTTCGCCAACTACAACAAGACCTTCGCCGGCAAGCACAGCCTCAACGTGATGGCCGGTATGTCCTTCATCAAGAACAAGTCGGACAATGTCAGCGGCACCGCCACCGGTTCCGACATCCTGAAGGGTTACGACCCGAACTTCCGCTATCTGGACTATGTGAAGGATGACGCGACCAGGAAATTCAGCAACTCTCCCTCCGAGTCCGCCAGCCTTTCCTATTTCGCCCGTCTGGGTTACACCTATGACAACCGTTACAGCATCCAGGCGAACTTCCGTGCCGATGCCTTCGACTCTTCGAAACTCTCTGCCCAGAACCGCTGGGGTTACTTCCCTTCCGTGTCTGCTGGTTGGACGATCAGCAACGAGCGTTGGTTCAAGGATGCCATCTCCCCCAGCACCGTTTCCTTCTTGAAAGTGCGCGCTTCCTGGGGTATCAACGGTAACATCAACGTGCTGAGCGGATATCCTTACTCCACTTCCATCTCGCTCAACAGCCAGTGGTATCAGTATCATGTCGATGAGACTGGAAACGTGTACGGATCCGCCCCTGACGGACTTGCCAACCCGAACCTCACCTGGGAGACTTCCAATCAGATCGACGCCGGTCTGGACGCCCGCTTCTTCAGCAACAGGCTGACGCTCGGCCTGGACTGGTACCGCAAGGAAACCCGCGATCTGCTCGTGTCCTATTCCCCTACTCCGGAATACGGCGTGTCCAGCTATACCAGCAATGCCGGTAATGTCCTCAATACCGGTCTTGAGGCTGAACTCGGCTGGAAGGACACCATCGGTGACTTCAGCTACAGCATCAACGCCAACTTCTCTTACCTGAAGAACCGGGTCACCTACCTGCTTCCTTCTCTTCCGAGAATCACGCAGAGCCCGGCCTCGGGCAGTAACTACCCGAACAATACGGTGTTCGAGGTCGGTCAGCCGATCTGGTACATCCGCGGTTATATCTATGACGGCGTCAAGGAGGACGGAACCCCCAACCTCCGCGATGTCAACGGGGATGGCCAGATCAGCGATGCTGATATGACGAACATCGGTAAGGGTCTTCCTGACTTCACCTACGGTATCACCCTCAGCTTTGAGTGGAAAGGCCTGGACTTCGTGATGTTCGGTTCCGGACAGGGTGGCTGCGAGATCCTGAATACGCTCTACCGTGCCGGCTATCACAACTCCCTCCGTTACTTCTATCTGAATTCCAGGACCGATGCGAACCCGAATGGCAAGTTCCCTGAACCCGCAAAGGTGTCGGGCGACATGAATTACTGGGGTTCCACCGCTGCCATCTTCAGCGGCGCGTTCTTCAAGATCAAGCAGGTTCAGCTCGGTTACACGCTTCCTCAGCAGTGGACAAAGAAGGTGCTCATGAAGCAGCTCCGGGTGTTCGTTTCTCTTGATGATTTCTTCACCTTCACCAACTATCCGGGTATGGATCCTGAGACGGCCACTTCCGGTCAGGCCTCCGGCCGCGGTGTGGATATCGGTGCCTATCCGAGCATGCGCAAAGTTATGTTCGGTGTCAATCTTTCTTTCTAATTCATAGGAGGCAATAATTATGAAAAAATATATTGTAGCCTTAACGGCGATTTGCGCATTACTTTTCTCCGCCTGCACCAAGCAGTTGGATATCCCGCAGAAAGGCGTCGTTGCTTACGAGACCTATTACACGTCCGATGAGGCGGCAGAGGCTGCCCTTGTCAATGTGTATGCCAAGATGGTTCAGAATGTCTACGGCTCCATCGGAAACTGGAACCCGTATTTCTTCATGATGAACTACTCGGCTGACGATGTATTTGCTGCCGGTAAGAACAAAGACGACCATCTGGATGTGCGTCTTTTCAACGAGTACCGCTATGATGCATCCTATAAGATCATCAAGAACGTGTACACCAGCATCTATCAGGCCATCTATGCCTGCAACCTGCTGATCGACAACTTCACCAAGGAAGGGGCCTATTCCAGCCCGGTGGTAGACCGCTGTGTCGCTGAGGCGAGAGTGGTCCGCGCATGGCTGCACATGACTGCGGCCCTCACCTGGCAGCGCCCGCCGCTGGTGGATCACTGTCTGACCAATGAGGATCCCACGAACGTGGAGTCCCAGAAGTTCCTGCTTGACTGGTGTATCAACGAATGCGCCCTTGCGCTTCCTAACCTGAGAGAAAGAAGCAGCAAGCTCGACAAGGACGCCACCACGTATGTGACCAAGGGCTTCGCCCAGTTCGTCGCAGGAAAGTCCGCTGTTTTTGCCAACGAGATGGATGTCGCCCGCAAATATCTCGGCGACCTGATCGCCTCCGGCAAATATGAACTTGTCCCGGGTGACCGCTGGTGGGAGAATTTCCATACTCCCGGCGACGGCAACGAAGAAAAGATCTTCGAGCCGAACTGGGTCTATGACTCCAACAACTCCTCCTCGGACAACCAGTCCCGTGCCAAGTGGAACCAGAACAACACGCTCAACTGGCGTGGTAAGAACATGAATTCCTGGCCGGTCTGCCAGGCAACCACCGGTTGGAACGGCGGCGCCATCAACGGCTACTTCGCCGAGAAGTTCCTCGAGCATGACGGTAACGGTCCCCGCCGTATGGGTACCTTCTTCACGGCTGACGAATGGCTTTACGGCATCGACAGCGACGGCAATGAGATCTTCGACAAATTCCCCTGGATGCGCTGGGATTCCGACTATGTGGGCAACAACCACACTTCCGGCCAGCTGAAGCCGGCTTCCGAATGGACGCTTGCAGACAAGAAGAAAGACCCGACGAGAGGCATGAATGCCAACGGCTTCTTCGGCCGCACCTATTATATGAACTGGAAGTTCATGTCCCTCAACGGCATCGATGTCGTCCCCGAGGTTTCCTCCGGTGCATCCAACCAGTCCAATTCCAAGTGCGCCCGCTACGCTGAAGCCCTCCTGCTTTATGCCGAGGCCTGCATCGGCAGCAGCGACGCCGCAAAGGGTAAAGAAGCGCTCAACCAGATTCAGCGCCGTGCAGAAGTGCCTGAGACCGAGCTCACCCTCGCCATTGTCCAGGAAGAGAAGCAGTACGAACTCTGGTTCGAAAGCTGCCGATTCCACGATGTCGTCCGCTGGGGCATCGCCGACCAGGTGTGCGGCAAGGACCTCGACCGCTATCCCGAGGCTTTCGACGGCATGTCCAAGAACAAGGAGCCGGAGCACAGATGGTACTACGTCGAGAGAAAGCCTTATGAAGGTATTCCTCACCAGTTCGTCAAGGGCAAGCACGAATACTTCCCGTTCCCCGCTGAAGTCTGCGCAATCAATCCTGAGCTCAAACAACTCAACGGTTGGTTTGTTGAATAACGGCCAAGGGTGACCTGCCCTACTTCAAGAAGTAAAAGTTGTCAATGTAACAACTTTCTTTTCAAATGTAACATCCGCGCTCTTTCCGGGCGCGGATGTTACATTTTTGATTAACTTTGACCTGAAACATTTTGGCCATGTCTAAAAAGCTCCTCGTGCTTCTGCTTTTGTTGTGCCCGTCTTTTCTCTGGGCGCAGCGCTGCCTGATGCTGTCCGTGGGGGACGGGCTCAGCAGCAGTAATGTGAATGCTTTGTATCAGGACCGTCGGGGTGATATCTGGATTGCCACCGAAAACGGACTTAACCGCTATGACGGACTGTATATCCACAAGTACAAGCACGACCCTTCCAACCCGCATTCCCTTGCGCACAACATTGTGCGCTCCTTTGCCGAAGACGGGCAGGGACGCCTGCTGGTGGGCGGGGAGTTTGGTGTACAGTACTACGATTCCCGGACAGATTCGTTCTCTTTACTGCTTACGGATGAATCCGGAACAGCATATACCGGCAACGTCAATCACATGCTGGCCGTGGGCGGAAAGTCTGTCTGGCTGTCCGGCAACGAGCTGCAGCAAGTGACCGCAGGGCTGGACGGAGAGCCGGTGCTTTCGCTGCTCCGTCTTCCCATTCCCACCCGGATGACGGGTACGCTCCGGAGCGGCGATGACGGCACCGTTTGGTGCGCCCGCCATGGTGACGGTGTTTACAGGATGTCCCCCAGTGGCCTCTGGACGCATTATACCCTGGATAATTTCGAGGATATGTTTGTCACCATTTCGAATCCGGTGGACGGAGTGGTGTATGCGGCGGACCATTCCGGAAACATTTGTCATTACGACAGGGAATCGGACCACTTTGTGCCCGACGAAGTGAATGACCTGAAAGGAATCAGCATCCTGCAGATCCTGAATACCGGGGACGGTCGTATCCTTTTCTGCACGGACGGACACGGTGTGCGGGTTTTAGACAGCGCCACGGGCGAATGGTCCCTTCTGCAAGCCGATACCATCCCGTGTGATCCCGCTACGGTGAACGTTCATTCCATCCTGCAGGACCGTGACGGCAATCTCTGGCTGGCCGCTTACCAGCAGGGTGTTATCATGATTCCGTCTATGGACGTGGCTTTTCGTTACATGGGTAACCGGTCTTTTGTAGCCAACGTTATCGGCTCCATGCCCATCACGTCCCTGCTGGCTGCGCCGGACGGGAAACTCTGGGTGGGAACGCAGGGTGACGGCATTTATCTTCTGGATGCCAAGCGGCGTCCGCTGAAGCATTATCGGGTGGAAGACGGTTTCCCGAATTCCGTTTTCGACCTTACCATGGATAAGAAAGGGCAAATCTGGTTCGGATCTTTCTCCCGGGGACTGTGGCGGCTGGATCCGGAACGGGGACAGTTGGTTAATACAAGCGACTTGAACAAAGAAGACCGTCCCGTGGAACTTCCCCGCAGCCTTCAGCTGGACGATGCCGGACGAATCTGGGTGGGCGCCATGGGTTATGGCCTGTTCTGTTACGATCCGGAAAAGGGCCAGACAACCCGTATTGAAACCCAAGATGAGTCCGTTAACCCGCGTGTCGCCGATTTGTATATCCAGGGGAACAACCTGTATGTGGCCACGGCAAAGGGTATCTACCATTTGGATGTTTCCTCTCCACAGTCCGTGCTGCATCATGCCCTTCCCGATACACAGGTTTATTGTCTCACGGCCGATGAAACAAACCTGTATGCCGGCACCATCGACGGCCTGGCCATCCTGAACCCGGCCACTTTTGAGGCCAGTATGCTTACGGTAGATGACGGACTGCCCGACAATGCGGTATTCAGCATAGAAATCGGCTCCAGCGGGGAACTCTGGCTGGGTACCAGTTCCCGTCTGGTGCGTTACAATCCCCGTTCCCACAGCGTCCGTCACTCCGACGATGACCTCCTTGTAACAGAGTTCCTGCGAAAGGCATCCACAGCCGGGCCCGACAGCTGTCTCTATTTCGGCGGTACGGAAGGCGTCACTTATTTCAACCCCACCAAAATCTATGTCCCGTCCACCCTGCCCCAGGCCAAGATAGTCTCCGTCAGCGTATTGGGACGGCTTGTTATGCCCGATGAAAACGGCTGCTATGTGCTGGATTATTCGGAACACGACTGCACGGTGAGCTTTACCACAACAGGATTCGTGAGCACTACTACCGTGCGATTCAGCTATTCGGTGGACGGTAAAAACTGGACGCCGCTGGATCGCGGGCAAACCAGCATTACGCTCGGCAATCTCAAGCCCGGGCGCTTCCGCTTCAGCGTAAGGACTAATTATGGCGATCCCGCTGCCGAGCCGGCTTCCATCTTTGTGCGGGTGCTTCCTTCCCGGTGGGGCTCCACCCTGGCCATCTGCCTGTATTGCCTGCTGGGCCTGTTGCTGCTGGGTTTCCTGGCATGGCTCATCCGCCGTTCCTCCCGGGACCAGAAGGAAATTGAGCGCTATGCCCGTGAAAAGAGCCTGAAGGAGGAGAAACTGCACTTCTTCCTGAGCCTGTCCCACGAAATCCGTTCGCCGATGACCCTGGTGAAGGCTCCGCTCCAGAAACTGATAGAATCCGACCCCGATCCCGACCGGCAGCGCGCCTATGCGCTCATAGGACGGAATGCCGACAACGTGCTCCAGATCCTGGACCAGACCCTGGATTTGAGCAAGGCCGACGAAGGTGCCATCAAGCTGTCCTTTGCGCCTGTAAACCTGGTGGAATATGTTTCGTCCGTATGCGAGCTGTTCCGGCCCCAGGCCGAGCACAACGGCCAGCGGCTGGTTTTCCGCTATGCCTGTTCGCGTGACCTGGAAGTGTGGCTGGACAGCAACTATTTCAATAAAGTTGTAGCCAACCTGCTGTCCAATGCCCTCAAATACACCCCCTCCGGCGGCAGTGTGCAGGTAACCGTTTCGGCCGTTGCCGATACGGCCTCCGTGGAGGTGAGGGACAGCGGCAGCGGAATAGACAAAGAATCCCTCCAGCATATTTTTGACCTGTTCTACCAGAGCCCCGAGGCCGTCAGCGGAACGGGTATCGGCCTGTATTTCGCCAAGACCATTACGGCGCTGCATCACGGAACCATCCGGGCCGACAATATCCCCGACGGAGGCGCCATGTTTACCGTTACGCTGCCGCTGGGTAACGCCCATCTGAGCGATACGGAACTGGCGGACAACAAGCCTGCAAAGAAACGCCGCGCAGAGCTTAACGTCCCGCAGAACTTCGGCCCCGATGAGCTCCAGGAAAAGAAAGTCCGGCCCCGGCACAGCGTGCTGATTGTGGATGACAACAGTGAAATCCGCCATTGGCTTTCCACGGAATTCTCGTCCTCCTACCGTATCCTGGAGGCCGAAAACGGGAAGGATGCCTATAATATGGCCCTTTCCGAGCATCCGGACCTGATAGTGTCCGATGTAATTATGCCCGGCATGGACGGCTTCGAACTCACCGAAAAGATTCGTAAGAATCCCAATATCAGTTCCCTTCCCATCATCCTGCTCACGGCCCGAACCCTGGACCGCGACAAGATAGAGGGAATGGAGGCCGGTGCCGATGCCTATATTACCAAACCTTTCAGTATTGATGTGCTCAAAACATCCATGGACAACCTGATCAAGGGTCGCGAACGCCTTAAGCTGACGCTGGCAGGGCCCAGGGTGGACGAAAGCGACATCCGCGGGCCGGAAATCAAGACGCCGGACGACCGTTTGCTGGAGCGCATTGTGCGGGTGGTAAACGACCATCTGGGCGAAGGAGAACTCACCGTGGAGCAGGTGGCGGCCGAGGTAGGCGTAAGCCGCGTGCACCTGCACCGTAAGCTCAGGGAACTTACCGGAGAAACCTCGCGTGACTTTATCCGTAACCTGCGGCTCAGAAAAGCGGCGGAAATGCTGGCAGAGAAAAAGTATGCCATTTCGGAGCTGGCCGATGCCGTCGGATTCCGCAGCACCAGTTCTTTCACCACTGCCTTCAAGACGCTGTTCGGCGTCAGTCCAAGTGAGTACGGACAGGGGCAGGAACGGGGTTTGTAACATAGGCGAAAGGGAAAGTTACACCCGCGTTACACTATCAAAGAATTATGTTACACTTACCATGGGCTTTGTAACCCATGTAACCTACCTTTGCAAAAACGGTTTGCCACAAAACATTTACATTAACCAATATTCTAATCAACCATGCTAAAACAACTGATGAAAGTGACGGGTATCCTTGCGATACTTTTCACCATTTGGGGAGGCTTCACAGCCTCGGCCCAGAATCGCAACATCAGCGGTAAGATTGTCGATGCCAGCGGCCAGCCGGTCATCGGCGCGGCCGTTACTGTGGTCGGTAATACGCGTATTGGAACCGCTACCGACCTGGAAGGCAACTTCTCGCTGAGCGTCCCGGCCGGAGCCACCATCTCCGTAGAATCTATCGGCTATAAGGTTCAGACTATGGCCGTCGGCAACCAGAGCGAATTCAATATTGTTCTGGAGGAAGATACCGAAATGATTGAAGAGACCGTGGTAGTGGGTTACGGTGTCCAGCGCAAGAGCGACCTCACGGGTTCCGTAGCTTCGGTGCGTGAGGCCGAACTGGCCAACCGTTCCACCGGTGATGCCGCTGCCGCCCTCCAGGGCAAGGCTGCCGGCGTACAGGTCTTCAACGATTCCGGTGCTCCCGGTGAAGGTTCTTCCATCCGCGTCCGAGGTATTTCCTCCAACAGTGGCTCCGGTCTGGGACCGCTCCTGATTGTGGATGGCCTGAAGGTGGACAAGATTGACTACCTGGATCCTTCCATGATTGAATCCATGGAGGTTCTGAAAGATGCTGCCTCCGCCGCTATCTATGGTGCACAGGCCGGTAACGGTGTGGTACTCATCACCACTAAAAACGGCTCCAAGAACAAGGACAAGGACGGCAACATTTTCTACAACTACAAGCTCACCCTCACCCAGCTGGGCCATCACGCCCAGGTGATGAACGCTGCCCAGTATATCGACTGGCAGCAGCAGATGGGCGCCAACGGTCTGCCTTCCACCGAAGACCTCATTGCCACCGGTATGTGGGACGGCGTGACCGACACCAACTGGGCCGATGTCCTGTACGGGACCGGCTTCACGCACAGCCATACCCTCGGCGCACAGGGCGGTAACGACCGCGGCTCCTACTTCGTTTCCCTCAACTACTTGGACGAAGACGGTATGGCCCGTGGAAACACCGATACCTACAAGCGTTTCACCGCTCAGATCAATGCCGACTACAAGATCAAATCCTGGTTCCAGGTTGGCACCAACACCTCCATCGAGCGCCGTGAACAGCAGAAGATCGGCGAGCATTCCGAGTATGCCGGCAGCAGTGCCGGTCTGCTGGGTACCCTGATCATCGACCCGCTCACCCCTGTTTACTACAAGTCTTATGATGAACTTTCCCTCGGCATGAAAGAAGCCGTGGACGGTGGCAAGCAGAGGGTGTATGGTCCGGCCGATCATCCCGACTGGTACTACGCCTGTTCCAAGATTCTGGAAGGCGACGGTATCAACCCGCTCATCTATCGCGACCGTAACCAGAAGAAGGAAGAAGGCTGGCAGATTCGCGGAACTGTGTTTGCCAACTTCACGCCTTTCAAGGGCTTTGTGTTCACGTCCCGCATTGGTTACCGCATCAAGCAGAAGTATGAGAGCAATTACGAAGAGCCGTTCTACGCTAATGCAAAGGCAAATTCCAAGATTTACACCATCAGCGCCACTTCTTCGCAGGATTATTACTATCAGTGGGAAAACTTCGCCAACTACAACGTTACACTGGCACAGAAGCATGCTATCGGTGCCATGGCCGGTATGTCTTATACTTACAGTGACAGCCGCAGCGTGGGTGCCAGCCTCACCGGTGAAGATCCCCTTAAGGGCTATGCCGAGAACTTCCGCTATCTTACCCAGGACAACGGTTCCGGAGACAAGACCATCAGCGGCGGCAGTCCCAGCCAGAGCGCGCAGATTTCCTACTTCGGCCGTCTCACCTACAGCTACGACAACCGTTACAGCCTGCAGACGAACTTCCGTGCCGATGCTTTCGACTCCTCCAAGCTCTCTCCGAAGAACCGCTGGGGTTACTTCCCTTCGGTATCGGCCGGCTGGACTGTTTCCAATGAAAGCTTTATAAAGGATAATGTCAGTCGTGACATTCTGAGTTTCCTCAAGTTCCGCGGTTCCTGGGGTATCAACGGTAACATCGCCGTGCTCTCCGGTTATCCGTATTCCACTTCCATTGCCTTCAACAGTGTGAATTACCAGTTTGGCGAGAGCAACACCCTCACCCTGGGTTCTCAGCCCGACGGTCTGGCCAATCCGGACCTTACCTGGGAAACCTCCGTGCAGACGGACTTCGGTATGGACTTGCGCCTGCTGAACAACCGCCTCACTCTGGGCGTGGACTGGTATAACAAGGACACCCGCGACCTGCTGGTGAGCATCTCCCCGGTGGCTGAGGTGGGTATCAGCCGTACCACTGTGAACGCCGGTTCCGTGAACAACACCGGTTGGGAATTCGAACTGGGCTGGCAGGACAATATCGGCGACTTCCATTACAGCATCAACGGTAACTTGTCCACCCTCAAGAACCGGGTCACTTATCTGGAGCCTTCCGTGGGTCACCAGACGGGTTCCAGCTTCGGTAACATGAAATTCTCCACCTGGTTTGAGGAAGGTTATCCGGTGTGGTTCTTCCGCGGCTATCAGTATGCCGGTATTAACGAAGAAGATGGCAAGGCCTTGTTCTATACTGCTCCGGATGAGAACGGTAAGGTTTCAACTACCACGTCTCCGGTGGATGCCGACATGGGCTACATGGGCAGCGCCCTCCCGCCCGTCTCCTTCGGTCTCACCATTCATCTTGACTGGAAGGGAATTGATTTCACTGCGTTCGGTACCGGTGCTGCAGGTCATCAGTTGATGCCTTGCGTATACCGCGTGGACCATATGAACATCAACTCCCTGGTCTATTTCTACGAAGAGGCCGGCAAGTCCATTCCCAAGATTGAGAATATGTGGAACAGCAAGGAGTTCTGGAGTTCTTCCGCTGTCGTGTTTGCGGGTGACTACTTCAAGATCAAGCAGCTTCAGCTGGGTTATACCCTGCCTAAAAATTGGTTGAAGAAGGTGTTCATCAAAGACCTCCGTGTCTATGCCTCCATGGACGACTGGTTTGTGATTACCAAATATCCGGGCTTTGACCCGGAGACCGCTTCCACCGGTGGAACTTCCGGTATGGGCCTGGACAAGGGTTCTTATCCGAATGCCAAAAAGCTCCTCTTCGGTGTTAATATTTCCTTCTAATCCGACAGCCTTATGAAAAAGATACTTTATATCGGCATTGCCTGCGTGGTTGCGCTAACCTCCTGCAACCAGAAACTGCTGGACATCCCGCAAAAGGGTGTTATCGCTTATGAGGACTTCTACCAGACCGATGAAGATGCCCAGTCGGCCCTTACAGCCGTGTATGCCCAATTCATCTCCTTGCTCAATGACCAGGGTGGCGTCAACAACCCAGCCTGGAATGTAGTCACAAATGCCTGTGGTGATGAACTCTACTGGGGCGGCGGCAAAGCGGCTGGCAGTAGTGAAGGTGCCCAGGACATGAACGAATTCCGAGTCACCTATGACAGCACCATCAAGCACATCAAGACGGCATATAAAGGATTGTACTCTCTGATTTACAAGTGCAATCTGGTCATGGACAACTTCTACGGCGAATCCGGTGAACTCTGTGATTCCAATGTTAAGAAACAGTGCGTGGCCGAAGCCCGCTTCTTCCGCGCCTGGGCTCACTTCATCCTGGCCTGCTACTGGGGTACTCCGCCGCTTGTAGAACACGTGCTCTCCGGTGACGCCCGCCCCACCAACTGCGACCATCAGGTGCTGATGGACTGGATCATTTCCGAGTTTAAGACTGCCCTCCCTGACCTGACACCCCGTAATGGTAAGAACGATAAGCCCGGTGCCTGGAGAGTTACTACCGGCAGCTGCCTGGCTTTCCTCGGCAAGGCCCAGGTCTTCAACAAGGACTGGGCGGGTGCCAAGGAATCCCTCAAGAAGGTGATGGACTCCGGAAACTATGCCCTTGCTCCCACCGAAGACATTTGGAAGATTTTCCACAAGGACGGTGACGGTGGCGAAGAAAAGATCCTGGAAGCTAACTACGTGTACGATGAGTCCTTCGGAAAATATGGTGCGGGCAAATTCAGCTACCAGTACAACGAAGCCATGTTCTTCCGCAACATCAAAAAGTATCCTTCGGTTCTGCTTAATTTCGGTTCCGACGGTTGGGGCAACAACTGCGCTCCTACCCAGAAGTTCATGGACGCCATCCTGAAGCACGAGCCCAATTCGGCCCGCCGCAAGGCGTGGTTCGTCTCCTACGAGGAATTCCTGACCGAGTATCCGTACTCGCTGAAAGAAGGCAAAGTGGATGTCCCTGGCCCTGACGGCAAGACTAGCCCGGTTTCCTACAAGGCCGATGCCGATATGACCAAGGAAGAAAAGCTGATGGACTTCCGTCGCGGCCTGAACTGCGAGAAGTACGATGAAACCTATGCCAACTATGGCTACTATTTCATGAAACTGAAGCCCTGGCAGTCGGATGTGATTCCGAACCGCCCGAAAGTTACCGAGGAGAATCACATCATCATGCGCTATGCCGAAGTGCTCCTTCTCTATGCCGAGGCATGTGCCATGTCCGGAGAGACCGGCGGTCCGGGACTTGACGCCCTCAACGCTGTGGCGACACGCGCCGGTGCTCCCACCTATGCCAGCCTCACTATGGAAAACGTGAAGCAGGAGAAGTGGTTCGAAATGGCATGGGAAGGCTGCCGCTTCCTGGACCTTGTCCGCTGGGGTGACGCCGCTACCGTGCTGGCATGGAAGAGCCACGACGAGACGCCTTATCTCCACGACGATTTCTACGTGCACGGATCCAAGGGTAAAAAGACGACTGGTCAGCCGCACAAAGCCCACATCTATTATCACGATGATGGTTGGGGTGCTGCTGGTGGTGGCTACAAGGCCGGTAAGCACGAGCTCTATCCTTTCCCGTTCGATGTGGTGCAGCTGAACCCTTGGAACGAAGAAAAGGGTGAAGGCCTGAAACAAAACCCCGGTTGGGAATAAAGAGATAAACCTGATAGAGTTGGTTTATAATAATTAGTAGTGCGTGAGGCCGCTCCTTCGGGGGCGGCCTTGTGTTTTATTATATTATTTCTTATATTTGACCGGTTTAGTTAAGTAGTAAAGTCCAAATCATGAAAATCGCCATCATCGGAGCCGGTAACATCGGCAGTGCACTGGCATTCGGCCTTGCACAGGTAAAGCTTGTCCGTAAAGAAGACATCTGCATCAGCAATCCGCACCCCGAAAAGCTGGAACGCATCCGTGCGCGGGTGCCGGAAATCCGTACCACAACCAGCAATCAGGAATGCATAAAGGGAGCCGATGTGGTGGTGCTGGCCGTGAAGCCCTGGCATCTGCAGGCGCTGGCCGGGCAGCTGAAAAACCTGCTGGACTACAAGAAACAGATAGTCTGTTCCATGATCGGCGGCGCCGGCCTGGCCGATCTGAAGGAACTTTTCCGGCGGGACGGGGAAGTGCCGGTGCTTTATTACCTGATACCCAATACCGCCATTGCCACCTGCGAGAGCATGACTTTCATGTCTTCGGCGGGGGCATCGGCCGAACAGGATGCGGCCCTGCTGGCCATCTTCAAGGAACTGGGCGATGCCATGCTGGTAGAAGAAAGGCTCATGAACGCCGGCATGGTCCTGGCCTCCTGCGGCATAGCTTATGCCCTGCGCTACATCCGCGCCAACACCCAGGGCGGTGTGCTCATGGGCTTCACTACGGCCGATGCGCAGCGCATTGTGGCCCAGACCATGAAGGGCGCCGCCAGTCTCCTTAGCACAGGCCATTCGCATCCCGAAGCGGAGATCGACAAGGTTACTACGCCTGCCGGCCTTACCATCCGCGGCCTCAACGCCATGGAGCGCAACGGCTTTACCACCAGCATCATCGAGGGCCTGATGGCTTCCATTCCCAATAAAGCGTAATGAGACTTGTTATTAAAGTTGGCTCCAACGTGCTCACGCGGGCCGACGGAAAAGTGGATGTAACCCGCATGTCGGCCCTGGTGGACCAGCTGGCCTGGCTCCGGCAGCAGGGAGAGGAAGTCATCCTGGTTTCCAGCGGTGCCGTGGCTTGCGGACGCAGCGAACTACGGGTGAATCACGCCCTGGATACCGTAGAGCAGCGCCAGTTGTTTTCGGCCATCGGCCAGGTAAAACTGGTGGGCCTTTATTACGACCTTTTCCGCGAGTTCGGCATCCATGTGGGGCAGGTGCTCACCATGAAGGAGAACTTCCAGTCTGGCGAACAGTATGAGAACCAGCGTGCCTGCATGCGGGTAATGCTGGAGAACGGAGTTTTGCCCATCGTGAACGAAAACGACACCGTGTGCGTCACCGAGCTCATGTTCACCGATAATGACGAACTCAGCGGCCTCATTGCGCAAATGATGGAGGCCGATACGCTCATCCTGCTGTCCAACATAGACGGCGTTTACACCGGACCGCCCAGCGACCCCCGTTCGGAGCTGATTCGCAGTGTGGCACCCGGGGAGGACCTGTCGTCGTATATCGTGGCCGAAAAAAGCGCCTTCGGCCGGGGCGGCATGCATTCAAAGTATACCACCGCCACCCGTTTGCAGGCGGCTGGCGTGCGGGTAATCATTGCCAATGGAGAAAGGGACAACATCCTGCCCGACCTGATAACGCGGCCTGCCGAAACGCCGCACACGGAGTTTATCCCCAAAAGCCGATGAAAGACTTTATAGCAACAAAAGCGGCCGCCAGAAGCCTGGCCAGGCTCAGCGACGGGGAGCGCAATGCCGTGCTCCTGGATTTGGCCGATGCCACCGAGGCGCAGATTCCCGCCCTGCTGGAAGCCAATGCGGCCGACCTGGCCCGCATGGACAAGGCCGATCCGCGCTACGACCGCCTGCTGCTCACGGAAGCCCGCCTGAAAGACATTGCAGCCGATTTGCGGAAGGTGGCCTCGCTGCCTTCGCCACTGGGCCGTGTGCTCAAGCACAGCGTACTCCCTAACGGCCTGGACCTCACGCGCATCAGCGTTCCTTTCGGCGTAATCGGCATCATCTTCGAGGCGCGCCCCAACGTCTGTTTCGACTGCTTTGCCCTTTGCTTTAAGGCGGGAAGCGCCTGCATCCTGAAGGGTGGCAGCGACGCCCAAGACAGCTGCACGGCCATCGCAGGCCTTATTCACCAGGTGCTGCAGCGCCATGGGCTGCCCGGGGAATCGGCCCTGCTGCTCACCAGCCGCGAAGATACGGACAGGCTGCTGAAAGCGCATGGTCTGGTGGATCTTATCATTCCTCGCGGCGGCAGCCGGCTCATCAGCTATGTGCGCGAAAACTCCCAGGTGCCTGTAATAGAAACGGGCGCAGGGGTAGTGCACTGCTATGTAGACAAAGCGGCCGACATGGAAAAGGCCCGGGCCATCGTCCTCAATGCCAAAACCCGCCGTGTAAGCGTGTGCAACGCCCTGGACTGCCTCATCATCCATCGTGACCGCCTGGCCGATCTGCCCGCGCTGATGGCGCCCCTGAAGGAAAAAGGCGTAACGGTGGAAGAAGGGGAGGAGGCCTATGGCACCGAATTCCTCTCGCTGCGCATGTCCGTCAAGGTGGTGGACAGCCTGGACGAAGCCCTGGAGCATATAGCCCGCTTCGGCTCCGGCCACAGCGAAAGCATCGTTACCGAAGATCCGGAGGCGGCCGCCCGTTTCCTGGCCGAGGTAGATGCCGCCTGCGTGTATCACAACGCCCCCACCAGTTTCACCGACGGCGGTCAGTTCGGCATGGGGGCCGAGATTGGCATCAGCACCCAGAAACTCCATGCCCGCGGCCCGATGGCGCTGGAGGAGATTACCACATACAAGTGGCTAATCCGGGGCAACGGGCAAACCCGTCAGTAAAGCACTTTGTTAAGGAAAAGGGCGTGACCGGGGACGGATTCGCCGGCATCGCTGCGGGTACCGGTGGCTATCAGTTCCGCAATCCATTCCGGCTTCTGTTTACCCCGTCCCACTTCAATCAAAGACCCCACGGTAGCCCGCACCATGTTCCGCAAAAAGCGATCTGCAGCAATCCTAAAATACCAAGCGCACGGGCTGACGCACAGACTTCTTCCCAGGGGGCTCTGCCCCCTATTATCCCCCGCGGCCTCCGGCCGGCCGCTCTGATGAGCGGCTTGTTCCTCCGTAGAACCCATGACAAGAATATGCGAAGGAATATAGGGCTTCCAGAAAGCATCGAAGACGGTGCAGATGGAGGTTTTGTTGTCGCCGCCGGTTTTTTCGAAGCAGGAAAAGTCGTGGGTACCCAGCAGGAACTGACAGGCCCGGTTCATGGCGTCAAAATCCAAATCCGGATAGCCGCACTGCCAGCTCCAGGGAGCCACGAAAGGGTCTTTCTGCCTGTGTATGAAGTAGGTATATTCCCGCCGTTTTGCCCCGAAGCGGGCATGGAAATCATCGGCCACCGGAACCACGCTGTGAACCACTATACTGCGGGGAAGCATGGCATTTAATTTGTAGCATAAATCCGATTGCCCGAAGGGCAGTGCTCCGTCCACGTCAAAGTGAGCCACATAGTTTACGGCGTTTACGGCAGTGTCTGTCCGGCCGGCTCCGGTAACCGCAATGGGGCGGTTCAGGAGACGGGAAAGGGTCCCCTCCAGGGTGGCTTGTACCGACGGGGCGTTGGGCTGGATTTGCCAGCCGCAGAAGGCGGCACCGTCATAGGATAGGCAGATGGAATAACGCATATGCAAAATTAACAAATAATATGGAATCTGTTAACATCAGAGAACTCAACGAGCGAATCCAAAAAGAAAGTTCCTTCGTGGACCTGCTCACCTTGGAAATGGGCAAGGTGATTGTGGGACAGAAGCAGTTGGTGGACAACCTCCTCATCGGCCTGCTTTCCGGCGGCCACATCCTGCTGGAGGGTGTTCCCGGCCTGGCCAAGACTTTGGCCATCAATACGCTGGCCCAGGCGGTGGATGCCAAATTCAGCCGCATCCAGTTCACCCCGGACCTGCTACCGGCCGATGTGGTGGGTACGCTGGTCTATTCCCAGAAGAAAGAGGAATTTGAGGTGCACAAGGGCCCCGTCTTTGCCAACTTCGTGCTGGCCGATGAAATCAACCGTTCCCCGGCAAAAGTGCAGAGCGCCCTGCTGGAAGCCATGCAGGAAAAGCAGGTGACAATCGGCGAGAATACCTATCAGCTGCCGCAGCCTTTCCTGGTGATGGCCACCCAGAACCCCATTGAGCAGGAAGGTACCTATCCGCTGCCGGAGGCCCAGGTAGACCGTTTCATGTTAAAGGTGGTGGTGTCCTATCCCAAGAAGGAAGAGGAACGCCTGATTATCCGCATGAACAACGCCGGCGAGTTCCCCAAGGCCCATGCCGTGGTAACGCCCCAGGATATTCTCCGCGCCCGTGAGGTGGTCCGCGACGTTTACATGGACGAGAAAATCGAGCGTTACATCGTGGACATCGTTTATGCCACTCGTACCCCGGAAGAATACGGCCTGCCGGAGCTGAAGAACTTCATTTCCTACGGCGCATCGCCGCGTGCAAGTATTTCACTGTCACTTGCTTCCAAGGCATACGCCTTCATCAAGCGCCGCGGCTATGTTATTCCGGAAGACGTCCGTGCCGTGTGCAACGAGGTCCTGCGTCACCGTATCGGCCTCACCTACGAGGCCGAAGCCGAAAACGTAACGCCCGAGCAAATTATCGAAAAAATTATCAACGCGGTAATAGTACCGTAGCGCCGGCTTACGCACAGACTTCTTCCCAGGGGGCTCTGCCCCCTATTATCCCCCGCGGCCTCCGGCCGGCCGCTCTGCAGAG
>CAMJKI010000036.1 GCA_946406355.1 uncultured Bacteroidales bacterium
ACGACTGGATGAAGGACTACAGCTTCATCAACTTCATCCGCGACATCGGCAAGCATATCACCGTCAACTATATGATGGCCAAGGACAGCGTGAAAAAGCGCCTGTCCCGCGAGTCCAGCGAAGGCATGTCCTTCACCGAATTCAGCTACCAGCTGATGCAGGGCTACGATTTCTACTGGCTGTGGAAAAACCGCGGCTGCATCCTGCAGTTTGGCGGAAGCGACCAGTGGGGCAACATCACCACCGGCAACGAACTCATCCGCCGCATGGACGGCGGCGAGTCCTTCGCCCTCACCTGCCCGCTCATCCGCAAGGCCGACGGCACCAAGTTCGGCAAAACGGAAAAGGGTAACGTTTGGCTGGACCCGGAGCGCACCAGCCCCTACGAATTCTACCAGTTCTGGCTGAACGTAGCCGACGATGATGCCGAGCGTTACATCAAGATCTTCACCCTGCTGGACCGCGAGACCATCGAGGCGCTGATTGCCCGTCACCGTGAGAACCCCGGCGCCCGCGAACTGCAGAAAGTGCTGGCCCGCGAGGTTACCGTGATGGTACACGGACAGGAAGCCTACGACAAGGCCCTGGAAGCCAGCCAGATGCTCTTCGGCGGCAACTCCGAGGCCCTCAAAAAGCTGGACGAGCGCACGTTCCTGGCCGTTTTTGCCGACGTTCCCTCCTTCGAGATGAGCAAGGCCGAGCTGCCCTGCAACGTAATGGACTTCCTGGCCGTGAAAACCGCCATCCTCCCCTCCAAGGGCGAAGCCCGCAAGATGATTCAGGGCGGCGGCATCTCCATCAATAAGGACAAGGTAACGGACATTGCGGCCGATGTAACGGAGGCCGACATTGTGAACGGTCATTACATCCTGGCCCAGAAAGGCAAGAAGAACTACTTCATCGTTAATGTAAAGTAATGGAGAAACCTGCAAGTACAAGACAGCTGAAGGTAGCGCGGGAGCTGCAGAAAGCCCTGGCGGAGATTATCCGGGCCAAGGGAATGGCGGCTTTCGGGGGCGCCCTGGTAACGGTGAGCGAAGTCCGCGTGAGTCCGGACCTTTCCGTGGCCAAGGTGTTTGTGAGCATCTTCCCTTCGGAGAAGCAGGGTCCGGTGATGGACCTGCTGAACGAGAACCTGCACGCCCTGCGGGGAGAACTGGGCCATGTGGTAGCCAAGCAGCTGCGCATAGTTCCGGAACTCACTTTCCTGCTGGACACATCCCTGGATTACGCCCAGCACATTGAAGAACTGCTGAAGAAGTGAACCTGCCGCTGAAATTCGCCTTCCGCTACCTGTTCGCCCGGAAATCGTACAATGTCATCAACATGATTTCGGGCATCGGCGTTGCGGGCATGGCTATCGGCACAGCGGCCTTAATCATTATCCTTTCCGTTTTTAACGGCTTCAACCGGCTGGTGGACGACAGCCTGGGCGACTTGCACGCCGATCTGGTGGTGCGGCCCGCCGAAGGCAAAGTATTCATCCCCGATTCTACTGTTTTTGCCTGGGCTTATGAGCAGCCCGATATCCTGTCCTTCTCCAGCGTGCTGGAAGAACAGGTTTTCCTGTCTTACGACGGTCAGCAGAGCCTGGCCCGCGTACGGGGCCTTGATTCCGTTGCCGAAGAAGAATCCCCGCTGCAGGCACATATAGTGGATGGGGAATGGAGCCTGCACAAGGGCAGCCTGCCCCAGGCGGTGGTGGGTGCCGGCCTGGCCTATTCGCTTAGCCTGAGCCCCCGTTTCCTCACCTCCCTGGAGATTCACTACCCGTCGCGGGATGCCGACATTTCCCTGTCCAATCCCGCCGCTTCGCTCCGGAGCTTGCAACTTCACCCCTCCGGCATCTTTTCCGTAAACGCCGATGTAGACGCCCGCATGGCGGTGGTTCCCATAGAAGTGATGCGGGAACTGCTGGAATACCCCGACGAGGTTTCCTCCATTGAACTGAACGTCCGGCCCGAGGCCGCCTCCAAAGTGGCAAAAGCCCTGCAGGAGCGCCTGGGAAACGGTTTCCAGGTGCTGGACCGCTATCAGCAGGAGGAATCCGTCTATAAGATGATGCGCTATGAGAAACTGGCCATTTACCTGATTCTGGTGTTTGTGGTCCTCATCATTGCCTTCAACATTTACAGCGCCCTCAAGATGCTGGTCATCGAAAAGCAGGGCGATATCGGCACGCTTCGGTCCATGGGCGCTCCGGAACCGATGCTCCGCCGCATCTTCCTGTGGGAAGGCTGGCTGGTTTCGCTGCTGGGCATGGCCATCGGCCTGGTGCTGGGTATCCTTGTGGTATGGCTCCAGGACCGCTTCGGCCTCATTACCATGCCGGGCAACTTTGTAGTGCAGGCCTATCCGGTAGTACTCAAGGCCACCGACATTCTCTGGACCATCGTAGGTGTAGCCGGCATCGGCTTCCTCATGGCCCTTATTCCCTCCCGTAAGCTATGAAGCCGGGCCGATTCCTGTGCCTGGCAGCCTTTTTGGTGTTGCTGATGGGGCTGGACCTGCTGGCCGGAAACGGCCTGGGCCTGGCCGACGGCCTCGTTTTCTGGAAACTGCGCCTGCCGCGGATGCTTACCGCCCTGGTGGCCGGAGCGTCCCTGGCCCTGGCGGGTCTGCAAATGCAGGCCGTGTTCCGCAATCCCCTGGCCGATCCGCACATCATGGGCGTGAGCGGCGGCGCCGGGTTGGGTGCCGCCATCGTTACCCTGGCCATCGGTACCACAGCCGCCTGGTTCTCGGGCCTCACCATGGCCCTGGCCGCCTTTGCGGGGGCATTGCTCACATCGGCCCTGATTGTGGGACTCTCGTTCAGGCTCCGCACCACAACCCTGCTCATTTTTGGCGTAATGCTGGGATTCATTTTCAGCGCCATCAGTTCCATCCTGCAATACACCGCCGGCGAAGAAAGCCTGAAGCTGTTCTACAGTTGGATGGCCGGCAGTTTTTCCGGCACCCGCATCCCCGAACTGCTGGGGATGGCCGCATCCCTGCTGGCCGGCCTGGTGCTGGCGCTCTGCAACAGCAAGGGCCTGGATATCATTCTGTTCGGCGACCAGTACGCCAGCTTCTCCGGGGCCTCTACCCGCAGGATTCGCGTGCTGGCCATGCTTTCGGCCAGCCTGATGACCGCAGCGGTTACGGCCTTTTGCGGTCCCGTGGGCTTTGTGGGCATAGTGGCGCCGCATGTAGCCCGGCGCCTGCTGGGCACATCTGCGCACCGTCCTCTGCTGCCCGCCGTTCTGGCCACCGGCGCCTGCCTGGCCCTTGTGGCCGATATCCTGGCCAACCTCTGGAAAACCCCGCTTCCCGTGGGCAGCACCATGGCCCTGGTGGGCATTCCCCTGATAGTCCTTTACCTGATGCGTGAAACCGTATGGAAATAAGCATTCCTCATATAGGTTACGGCTCCCGCATCCTGGTCCGGGATATCACCTTCACCGTCTCCCCCGGCGAATGCCTCCTCCTGGCCGGTCCCAATGGTTCCGGCAAAACCACATTATTACGTCGTTTGACGGAGGTGGGTATACACTCTAAAACCCATGCCCACCCTCGGGCCTGTAAGAGGGAGGGGCCCACAGCCTATGCCGTTTCGGCACAGCGAGATGGGAGGGGCCGAAGCGAAGCGGAGGCGGTTTTAGAGTGTATACCCACCTCCATAAACTGCATATTAATACCTACCGGAATACCGAAGATTAAGGGATTCAGTGTGAGGGAGTTTATAAGGACTGGATGTTACAGGGAAAGTGATTGGGCCGGCAAGTTGAGCGCGAAGGCTGAGAAGCGGCTGGAGGAGGCATTGGAACTGTTGGGAATGAAGGAATGGGCCGACAGGGACATTGCCACCCTTAGCGACGGAGAGTTCCAGAAGGCCTGTATTGCCGTTGGGCTTACCCGCCGGGCACAGGTGCTGCTGCTGGACGAACCCACCGCCTTCCTGGACGTAGAGAACCGGCTGATGGTGCTGCAGACGCTGCGGGAAGTGGCCTCCCGCACCGCTACGGCCGTGATTTTCTCCTCCCACGACCTACACGACGCCCTGAAGGTTGCCCACCGCGTGCTGGCCATTACGCCGGACGGACGGCTGGTGGAAAGTGGAGAAGGAAACAGAGAAGCCGTCTTGAAAGAGGCTTTCCCCAGCTATTGAACCCTGACGGCCGGGGATTCCGTGCCAAAGAGGAAGGAAGGCTCATAGCCGCCGTAATCCACCACTATCTTCTCGAAAACGATACCCGGATCCAGCGGGCGCAGAACCAGTTCCTGCCAGCCGGCCGATGCCGGAAGCTCGGAAACGGTTTCCACTACCCTACGCGCTACTGTAGGATAATAAACGGAATAGATGTTCTGCGGATCCTCGTTCAGGCGTTCGTTGAAGAACTGCGTCTGCGAGGCATCACCCATTTCCACTACATAGCGATGCCCGGTGTTGTTGAAAGCCAGCGTAGATTTGGTAATCACATGCACTTTTATGCTGGTTACGCCCTCCGGCAACTCCACTTTATAACGGAGCGTAGCGCCTTCGGCAGGAACCGTATAGGGCATCAGGGCAACGCCGCTTAGCGTACGGCCCATGTACGGAATAACCGTCCAGTGAGCATCAGCAGCGTCTTCGGCCTTGAAGAAATGTTCGGCTTCAATGGCAGTGAAGCCCTTCCCGCCGGCTGCAAAGGAGAAGCCGCCGGGCGCGACCTCATGGATGCGTTTCACTTCCGGCAAACGGTCGGCAGGGAAACTGTCGTTCCACATCCGGTAGCCGATATGCTTCTGCGTCATCATTCCGTCCCATTTTCCGCCGGACATTTCCTTGTTGTACTGCTGCATCAGGAAGGCGTCACGGGCAAAGCAGCGCTCCACCACATCGGCCCACTGGTTGGCCGCCGGATCTCCCTTGGCGTACAGGTCGTGATTCATGGCCTGCGCGTAATACATCTCATAAATGTTGGACAGGGCCTGCACCGGGAACAGGATGATTTGCCGATAGGCATCCCTGCAGGCGGGATCCAGCGTCATGAACTGCCGCAAAGCTTCCGCTTCCAACCGGGCGAACTCGTCGGCCACCTGCTTAAACTCACCCGTTGCCAGGTTGTAAGTAGTGCGATCCATCATTTCCGCCGTGGTACGGCCGCTGTACTTGCTGTACAGATTCAGGATGCGGGCGGCTTCGTCGGCCTGGTCTTCCCCGAAGGCACGGGCGCAGAAGGCCCGGGCGTGGTCCAGCAGATTGTCCACCGTGAAGGATTCCGGACGGCGTGCCAGGTCCAGGAACAGGTCGATGGGATATTCCATGGGCTTAAGGTCTCCCACGTTTAACACCCACAGGCGGTCCACTCCGTATGCATAAGTGAGCTGCAGTTGCTCCCACATGTTCTGAATGGGGGTGATATTCAGCCACTTGGAGTTTCGCGGTGCACCCACATAATCTACATGATAGTAGATGCCCCAGCCGCCTTTGCGTTTGCGTTCTTCGGCAGTGGGAAGCTTGCGCACATCGCCCCAGTTGTCGTCACTCAGGAGGATGGTTACGTCGTCCGGTACCCGCAGCCCCAGGTCATAATACTGCTGCACCTCTTTATATAAGGCCCATACCTGCGGACGCTCTTCGGCCGGGCGTTTGGTCACTTTTCGGATAATCTTCCGCTGGTTTTTGATGATGCTCTCCAGCAGGTTGATGTACTGGGCCTCCTCCCCTTCTTTGCCGAGGGCGGCATCCCCGTCCCCGCGCATTCCTATAGTAATAAGGTCTTCCGTGTTCTTGGCCCGCTCCATACCCTCCGTGAAAAACTTGTCCAGATTCTTCTTATTGGCGGTATAGTCCCAAGGGCCGTCGGCATTGCGCTTACGCACCCACTCCTGGTGGTTCCTGGCCATGGGTTCGTGGTGGGAAGTACCCATGATGATGCCCATCTCGGAAGCCGTTTTGCTGTTCTCCGGATCATCGGCATAGAAGGACCAGCCCCACATGGCCGGCCACAGGAAATTGGCCTTCAGGCGCAACAAAAGCTCGAAAACGCGGGCATAGAAACGGTGGTCTCCGTAATCTGTTCCATAGGTATTCTTCACCCAACCGGTAAGGCACGGCGCCTCGTCGTTCAGGAAGATGCCGCGATAACGCACGGCCGGCTGCCCGCCGATATAGACGCCCTCCGCCAGGGAAAGGGTCTCCTGATGACGGACGGGAACATCGGCCCAGTCGTACCAAGGGGATACGCCTATCTGCTCGGAGATTTCGTAGATACCGTAGATGGTTCCGCGCATATCGGAACCGGCAATTACCAGAGCCTGGTCGTAGCCGGGGACTTTCACGGGCACAGCAATAATGTAGGCCTCATACTGCCCTTTAATGGCCGATACATCCAACAGTCCTTCCGCCACCAGTTTATTAATCAGCGGACTTTCCAGTGTACCTGCCAGAATGGCTCTGGATCCCGTCTCAGGGGCTTTTCGGCCACAGACACGGGCAAAATCTTCCCGCAGGTTTTCTGCGGCCAGCAAAACTCCCCTGGCATCGGAAGCGTCCACAATCACCGCCACGGGAGTTCCCTGGTCGATAAGGGTAAAACGTCCGGTGGCCTTGCCGGGCTCTGCAACGCCCGGATGATCGATGGCCGAAGCCGAAAGGCAGAACAGCAGGGCTGCTGCAAGAACGGATAAAAGATTCTTATTAAACATGAAACAATCCGTTTAGGTTTTGATGGTACAAAATTATAAAAGAAATGCATCCAGATGTTCCGAATTAGGAACAATCACTTATAATTTTGTACCACCAACGGATTATTCAAACATTTTTCGCAAATTTTGATTCTCCGGGTCTTCCTGCAGGCGGGTTACGAAGTCCCGGGGACTCATACCGAAGTATTCCTTGAAGGAACCGGAAAAATAGGAATGGGACGAGAAGCCCACGCGGTAAGCAACCTCGGATACGTTCACCTGGTTGTTGGCCAGCAAGTAGGCAGCCTGTTTCATCCGGAAGGTCTTGATCAGGTTTCCGGGCGACTCCTTGCCAAAGGCCTTCAGTTTACGGTTCAGGTGGACACGGCTGATGCCGACATCCTCACAGAGCGCGGTTACGCCATATTCGGGGTCGTCCAGATGCGTCTGGACACTTTCCACAATGCGGCGGAGCAGTTTCTCATCGGACGAACCCATCTGGATGCCCGAATAATCGTAATCGAAGTGCACCCCGAACTTGTCCTTGACCGCTTCGCGGGCGGAAATCACTTGCGTGACGCTGCTCATCAGCAACTCCACCGAAATGGGTTTGGACAGGAACTTGTCGGCACCGCTGTCGCTGGCAAGCTGCTCCTCCTGTTCGTCGTCCTGACCAGTGAGGATGATTACGGGAATATGGCGCGTGGCTTCGTCCTGCCGAATCTGGGCGCAGAACTCACTGCCGCTCATCCCGGGCATCACCAGGTCGGTTATCACGGCGTCGGGGAGCGTCGATTTGACAATCGGCCAGGCCTGCTGCGCATCGGCACAGACCGTCACGTTATAGCTGCCGTGCAGCAGGCTCTTGAGATAGTCCCGGGTGTCGCTGTCATCGTCCACCACAACAACGTTCTTTTTGGCACGGGCAGCTTTGTCCGCCGGCACAGCATCCTTTGCGTAAGTCTCATCCTCGTGCTCATCGGGCGCAGTTTTGGTATAAAGGTTCTTGTGGTGCGAGGTATAGGAGAGCTCTTCTTCGGTAAGATGCTCCTTGCCGACCGGCATTAGCAGGCGGAAAACCACACCATCCTCTTCGTTTTCTACCGAAATATGGCCGTGATGCAGTTCTACAAGCATCTTGGTCAGGTTCAGGCCCACCCCAGAGCCCGAACTGGCGTCGTGCGGATTCACCTGTACGAAACGGTCGAAGATTCGGCTGATCCAGGCCTCCTCGATCCGGCTTCCGGAGTTGAAGATACGAATCTGTACGTATTTCTGGATGTTTGCCTGCAATGCGCCGCGGTTTGGCATGGGGGCCGATACATCTACGCGAATACGACCTTCATCGGGCGTATGCTTGAAGGCGTTTGAGATAATGTTGTAGATTATCTTGTCAAAATTGCCCTGGTCAATCCACAGCACCTCCTCATCGTGCGTAGAGGCCAGCGAAAAGTCGATGCGTTTGCTTTGGGCCAGTTTATCGAAGGAATGCATGATGTCCCGGATAAAGAAGATGATGTCCGTCTCCCGGAAATGCAGCTGCATCTGGCCGGCGTCAATCTTGCGCAAATCCATGAACTGATTCACAATGCGATTGATGCGCAGGCAGTTACGGTACATCAGATTGAAAGTATCCTTGCGCGCGGGATCCTCTTCCGACTCACGCATCAAGCCCAGCGGCGCCATCACCAGGTTCAGCGGAGTGCGGATTTCATGGGTGAGGTTGGTGAACAGGCCCAGACGAAGTTCCTTCAGTTCGGCCTCCTTTTTCTCTTCCTCCAAACGCCTGTGCTGCCGCGCCTGACGGTAAAGCAACAGTATAACGCCCGCCAGCAGGAGCAAATAACAGGTATAGGCCAGGCCGGTACGGTACCAGGGCGCCTCCACATGGAGGTCAACTGCGTGTTCGGTGAATTCCTCGGGCGAGCCGGCAAAATAGGCCTTTACTTCAAACTGATAGCGGCCTGGCGGCACATTGGTATATGTGGCCGAGGGTTGCCGGGCGAAGGCTGTCTTCCAGTCGGCATCGAAACCCCGCAGGCGATAGGCATAGACTATACGATGCGGATTGGTGTACTCGGGCACGGAAAACGCCATCGAAAACAAGTCGGCGCCCCGTGGTATTTCGATTCGCGTTGCCTCCGAGATGTGTTTGTCTATCAGGTTTTCGCTGCCCGCTGCAGGATTGTAGCTTATATCGCGGTCCAGCACGGTGAGACGCGCCAGGGTTACCTGGGGCGTCCGGTGCGCACTGCCGTCCACCATCAGCGGGGAGAAACTGGTGATACCGCTTAGGCCGCCGAAATAGAGACGGCCGGAAGCGGCCTTACAGGCAGCCCCAGAACGGAATTCATTGCCCTGCAGGCCATCGTAGGCACGGAAAACGTCAATCTTTCCGCTGCGCGGAGACAGCCGGGACAGTCCACTGAGTGTGGAAACCCAGACTTCCCCGGTTGCGGGACAGAGGATGTCGCGGATCACATTGTTGGACAAACCGTCGGCCTCGGTGTACTGCCGCACCTCGCGGGTGTTTTTATCTACGCTGAACAGTCCGTCATCCGTTCCAAACCACACCGTTCCATCCGGGCTGCTGTTTATACCATAGATACGTGGCGGCGTATCACTCGCGAACGACAGCGGGTAGGAAATCATCCTTCCGTCCGAAGGATCGTAGCACCAGGGGCCATTATAAGAGCCCACCCACAGGATGCCGTTCGCATCCAGGTGCAGCGCGCTGATCCAGCGGTACTTTTCATCGATGGATTGCGAGACTACCCGGCCCGACGCGGCGTCGATTACTACAAGGCCCGCACCTGAAGTACCCACGTACACCAGGTCCCGTCCAGGATCATAGGCAAGCGCCCGAATGCGCACGGTGCCGATCCGTCCATTCTCGGCGGAACGCCTGATCGTTCCACCGGCATCCATGAAATAGAGTCCGTCGTTATAGGTCCCCATCCATATCCTGCCGTGTCTGTCGCCGGTCAGGGCCATGATGGAATTGTCGGCCAGATTGGAATTCTTACTATTATAGATACGCTCCCCACCAAAACCGCTGAGCGGTTTCCGGAATAATCCGGCGCCATCGGTTGCCACCCAAAGATAACTGCCGTCCTCATAAATGGAAGTAATGCAGGCGCTGTTCTCCCCAGGGACACCGCGACTGCTGCAACCCACATAGGAGAACCCGTACATGGATTGCGGGGCAACTACCACGCCGCGCTGGTAAATGGTCAGCCAGATGTTGCCTTGGGAATCGATGGCACCGGAGGTAAAGCTCCAGTTGCTGATATCCTGGCGGATTGAGGGCAATGTAGCCTCCCGGACATCCTCCGTGGCTGCATCAAACAGAAGAAGGCCGCCGTTCTTTTCGCCGATAAGGAAGGTCCGTCCTTCGCCGGACATGGCCTGGCTGTTAAACAAAATGGTATTGCTGATTGTGGCGGCAGCCCGCTTTCCACCTGCTTTACGGATCGTGCCGGTTCCCGCCTTGCAAAACAGTAAACCCTGCGTGCTGCCAATCAGGATATCGCCCGTAAGCGGATCCTCAGCAATGTTTATAATCATAATCTGCCCTGCCTGACGGAGCAGATCGGTACTCCAGCCCAATTCCGTTACCGGCTCCAGTGTACTCGCGTCCAGGACAACTGGGAGTCCGGTCCCCTCCGGGAAAAGCCAGAGACGCTTGGAAGAATCCAGGAACAGCAAACGGACATAATCTGTAGGAAGCTGCCGGTATAGCTGTTCGCGCAGATTGGGCAACAACTCCATCGTATTACAATCTATGACGAAGACACCGGCCCCACTCGTAGCTACATACAAGCGGCAACCCCCGCTGCGGCCTGGCACTTCCTGTAACCTGCTTATATAAGGATTCTCGATAGCGTTCCGTTCATCGTGCAACTCAAAGATGCGGAACTCACTATGCTCAGTATCGAACAGGTTGAGGCCATTGGCCGTGCCCACCCAGGTATTTCCCCGGCTGTCTTCCACCATTTGAAGAACGGACGAACTGGAGATGGAAGTTGCCCGCTCCCGCTCATGACGGAAGGTTTCAAACCGCATTCCGTCAAAGCGGATCAGGCCGCCTTCCGAGCACATCCAGATATAGCCGTTATGATCCTGGTAAATATGGAGAACCTGCGAATTGGGAAGACCGTTTTCCGAAGTATACAGGCGGGCGGTCTGTCCCAAAATCGGAAAACAAGTAACCAGAAACGCTAGAATTAAGAATAATCGTCTCATTGTTGGTTTTGATTCATTTGTTACAAAAATAAATAAATAAAACTTCCCCGCAAAGAACATGGTTCAAAGTTAACAGTTTATGTTACATCCGCAACGCACCGCTCTATCTATATATGGTACATTTGCGACAAGCTCAAAAGCCAACCAAATTATTTTTATCAATACTAATCTCAAAACACTATGCGATTCAACCTCGTGAAAACGCTCGGTCTGGCAGCACTGCTTCTTGCATTGCCGTTCTCTGCCAAAGCACAGAACATCAATGTGAGCGGTACCGTCACCTCCCAGAGCGGAGAATCCGTCATCGGCGCAGCCGTGGCGGTTCCTAATTCCCAGAACGGCGCTATTACCGGCGTCGACGGAACGTATTCCATTCAAGTGAGCCCCGCAGCTACCCTTGAGGTTTCCTGTATCGGCTACAAAACACAGCTGATCCCCGTCCAGGGTCGTACCCGCATCGACATCGTACTGGAAGAGGATGCCGAACAGCTGGAGGCTACGGTGGTTATCGGTTACGGTACCGCCCGCCGCCAGGATGTTACCGGTTCCATCGTCTCGGTTGGCGGTGACAACCTCCGCGCCGTGCCCGCCGGCGATATCACACGTGCCCTCGACGGCCGCGTTGCCGGTGTGGAAATGACCCAGACCAACTCCAAGCCGGGTTCCTCGATGCAGATCCGCATCCGTGGCCAGCGCTCGCTGTCCGCTTCCAACGACCCGCTCATCGTGCTGGACGGCATGCCTTTCATGGGCTCTCTCTCCGACATTTCCACAAGCGACATCAAGAGCATGGACATCCTCAAGGACGCCGCCTCCACCGCCATCTACGGTTCCCGTGGCGCCAACGGTGTTATTCTCATCACCACCTACAAAGGCGTGGAAGGCCAGGCTCCGAAGGTTTCCTTCAACAGCTACGTAACGCTCAAGAAGGCTGTCAAATACCCGATGATGCCGCGTGACAAATACATCCAGATGCGCAAGATGGCCGGTCAGTATACCAACACCCTGGATGAGTCCGACGACCAGTATACCGACTGGCAGGATATGTTCTACCGTACCGGTTACACGCAAAACTATGACCTCAACATTACCGGCGGCACCAAGAACGGCAGCTACCGCTTCGGCACTACCTATTATAATGACGAGGCCGTGATTCCCACGCAGGGTTTCAACCGCATTGCCATCAACGGCAGCGTTGACCAGAAGATTGGCAAGTATTTCCGTGTAGGCTTTACCACTAATACCAGCTATACTACAAACGCCGGCAACCAGGTGGATATGTATGCCGTCCTTTCCAAGTCTCCGCTCGTGGTTCCCTACGACGAGGAAGGCAATCTCAAATATCGCATCAACATGCCGTCCGACAACGACCAGTATGTCTGGGACCGCAAGCGCGTCGAAGAACTCACCGCCCAGGGCGTGTATGTGAACGAATCCAAGTCCATCGCCACCTACAATACCGGTTTTGTACAGGTTAACATCCCCGGGGTGGAAGGTCTCTCCTTCAAGACCAGCGTAGGCCTGAATTACCGCAATTCCAAGGGCGGTTCCTTCACCGGAGTGGGTGTCAACGGTTCTGCCACCAGCCCCAACAGCGCATCCTGGTCCTACAACGACAACTTCAACTGGACCATCGAGAACCTGCTTTCCTTCGACCGTACCTTCGGCAAGCACCGTATCAACGCCGTAGCGCTCTACTCTGCCGAGCAGACCACCTACACCAGCCAGAGCATGAACGGTAAGAATATTCCCAACGAGCTGTTCCAGTACTACAACATCGGCAGCGCTGTTGCCTCCGACATTACTGTAAACGGCGGCAACTACACGCAGACGGGCCTTCTCTCTTATATGGGCCGTGTCATGTACACCTATGACGACCGCTACATGATTTCCGCCGCTGTACGTTCCGATGCATCTTCCCGCCTGGCCACCGGCCACAAGTGGCATACCTATCCGGCCATTTCCGTAGGTTGGAACATCCACAACGAGTCCTTCATGGAGAATTCCCGCGGCTGGCTGGACGAACTCAAGCTCCGCGTGGGTTACGGTGAAACCTCCAATCAGGCCATCAACGCATACGCCACCCTCGGCCGCCTGAGCACCATGCAGTACAACTTCGCCGATGACAAATATGCTACCGGTTACTACGTGTCCACCCTGCCGAATGAAGACCTTGGATGGGAGTATTCCCAAACCTGGAACTTCGGTCTGGACTTCGGCTTCTTCCAGGGCCGCCTCCGCGGTACCCTCGAGTACTACATGGTAGACACCAAGGACATCCTCCTGAACCTGGATCTGCCTTCCACCTCCGGTGTGAGCTCCACTACCGCCAATATCGGCGCCACGCAGAACCGCGGTCTTGAACTGTCCCTCAACGGTACCATCATCGACAAAGGCGACTGGACCTGGACGGCCGGCATGAACATCTATGCCAACCGCAACAAGCTGGTTGCCCTGGCCGACGGTACCACCGAGAACAAAGGCCAGGCCTGGTTCGTAGGCTATCCGCTGAACTGCATCTATGACTACGAATACGACGGCCTGTGGCAGGAGGGTGATCCTTACATGGACATCCTGGAGCCCAGCGCCGAAGTGAACGGCATGAAGCAGGCTATCGGTTCCATCAAGGTGAAATACCACGGCGACTACAACGCCGACGGTACGCCTACGCGCGCCATCGACTCCAACGACCAGGTGCCCATCAGTGCCGAGGCTCTTTTCCAGGGCGGTTTCAACACCAACCTGAAGTGGCGCAACTGGGATCTCTCCGTAATCGGCTCCTTCCAGGCCGGCGGTATCCTGCTGTCTTCCCTGCACAGCAGCAACTCCTACCTGAACATGCTCTCCGGCCGTCGCGGACAGCTTGACGTAGATTACTGGACTCCGACTAACAAGAACGCACACTATCCCAGGCCGGGTGCCCTGAACAGCAGCGATAACCCCAAATATGCCTCCACGCTGGCCCAGTTCGACGGTTCTTTCTTTAAGATCCGCACCATTACCCTGGCCTACAGCTTCCACAAGCTTCCGGCCCTGCGCCGCGCCGGCATCGACAATCTTCGCGTCTACGCCACCCTGCAGAACCCGGGCCTTGTGCTCTTCTCCGAATTTACCCGCCAGACGGGACTGGATCCGGAAACCAACGCCAACAGCGGCTCCACCGCAAGCGGTCGTCCCGGTCCCGGCCGACTCTCTTACGTGGGCTTCAACACCCCGAACACGCGCAATTTCCTGATTGGCGTGAACTTAACCTTCTAATCGGAACCGAATATGAAAAAAATAGCTAAAATTGCATTAGGAATCGCCGGCGCAGCCCTTGTGGCCAGTTCCTGCACCAAAGTACTGGAGGAACACCCCAAAACCATTTACACGCCGGACTTCTTCACCACGCAGATGGGTGTGGAAGGTGGTCTCACCGCCCTGTACGCCCAGCTCCGTTACCTCTACGGCAACGCATACTACTACAACATCCTCACCACCGGTACCGATGAGGCCACTTACGGCGAATCGGCCGACGGTAACTTCAAAGACGCCGACCTCTCCGGTGCCGGATCGCTGAATCCCACCACCTCCCGCAGTGACGCCCTGTGGAACAATGCTTTCACCTATATCAATACGGCCAGCGGCATTATCGAAAATGCCGAGGCTGTCGGCCTGAGCGCTGCAATGATTGCCGAAGCCCGTTTCTTCCGCGCCTTCGACTACTTCCAGCTGGTACAGACCTTCGGCGGCGTGCCCCTGGATCTGGGCGCCGGTGAACTGGCTTTCAACAGCAAGCCGGTCCGTGCTTCGGTCCGCAATAACGTACCCGAAGTTTATACCAAGGCCATTTTCCCTGACCTGAAGACCGCGATGCAGGACCTGCCCGTGAATCCCAGACTGACGGGTACCCTCACCCAGAACGTAGCCCGTCTGTATCTGGCCAAGGCCTATCTTACCTATGCCTGGTGGCTGAAGAACCCCAATGGCATTCCCACCTATCCGGAATGCCCCCGCACCGATCCCGACGGCCACGATGCAGCCTGGTATTTCCAGCAGGCCTATGACCTGTCGCTCGCCGGCATCAACAATCCCGGCCCTTACGGTCTGATGGAGAACTTCTATATGGTGAGCGACGGTGCCAACGACCGCAACAAGGAAATTATGCTCTATGCCGACCACACCGAGAACTCAGAGCAGTACAACGGTGCCAGCCTCTCTTACGGCGGCGGAGGAGGCATGGATAATTTCGCGGGTTGGATGATCAACTGGAATTATCCGAACATGCAGGCCACGGCCAATACCGGCGCCCGTATCAATCCGGTGCTCCGTACCGACCAGCAGTACTGCGGCCGTCCCTGGACCCGTATGGCTCCCACCCAGGAGGCCATTGCCAAGTTCATCGACCGCGACAAGGATTCCCGCTTTGACGGCACCTTCGTATACGTGTTCCGTACCAACTGGAACCGCGGCGGCAACAATGCCGAGTATGTCAATGGTCCCAACGGCGCTCATATCGGCTTGAACGAGCCCTTCCTGGTCTTCCTCCCGGAAGAGGATCCCACAGTAAAGCAGAGCGTGGACGTGGCTCAGGTCATCGTCGGCGAATCCCCCAACTACAATGCTTATGTAGTGAATCCCAGCGGTGTGAGCCGTCGTATGTACCCGAAGATCTGGAAACTGGGACCGTACCGTACCAACACCACCGGTACAGGCCAGCCGAATGCTTCGCACACGCGTCCGTTCAATATCGCCAAGTTCTCCGAGTTCTACTTCATCGGTGCCGAAGCGGCCGTCATGGGTGCCTCCGGCAGCCAGAGCGCACGCGACCTTATCAATGTGCTGCGTGCCCGCGCAGGCAAATGGTCATACGATGTAAACTACGATAAGAAACGCGTGGAAGACCACAGCGCCGAACTGGTTGCCGCCACACCGGCCACCATCACGATCGACTACCTCCTGGACGAGCGTATGCGTGAATACTATGGCGACGGTTTCCGCTGGTTCGACCTGGTACGTACACAGACCTGGGCCGAACGGGCCAAGAGCTACACCATTGCCGGTTCCGGAAAAGATGATCTTACTCCGAAGACCTATACCCGCGACATCCAGAAGTATCACTACCTGCGCCCGATTCCGCAGGGACAGCTGAACAACATGAAGATGGATGACGACAAGGATGCCGATGCCGCTGCAAAGGCCGCCTTCCAGAACCCCGGATATCCGACAGAATAAACGCTCTGGTTGTTTTGGTTGATAATAAAAAAGGTTAGTTTGGTAAGGGCGCCCCGTGAGGGCCGCCCTTGCCTTTTTGATATGTGAGAAATAAAGTGCATATTTGTATTTACCAATGAAAAAAGTATCATCACCAATATGCCTGTTTGCCCCTCTCCTGGCTTTCCTGGGGGCCTGGGCGTTTTTTCTTTTCGCATATCCCTACCATCTGATGCGCCGGGAACAGCTTACCCTGTTCCTCTTTGACGGCGAATTTATCCGCCAAACCTACCGGGGTACCGGGTGGCTTGCCCAGTTCCTGAGCGATTTCCTGGAGCAGTTCTTCTGTTTGCCGGTCCTTGGATCGCTCATTGTGGCACTGCTTCTGACCGGTATCGGCGTCGTCGTGTACCGCATTGCCCAGCATTTCATGGGCCGATGGCCCTCGCTGGCTGTTGCCACGCTGTTTTTCGCGTGGTCCTTCCTGCGGGAAACGGGGAATCTCTACATTACCCGCTACACCCTGGTTGCGCTGGGTTATCTCTCGCTGGTGCTGCTGGCCCTGCAGTTCAGGAAAACCTGGCAGAAAGCGCTGGCAGCCGCTCTCCTGCTGGGCGCCGGAGTATGGACCCTGGGAACTCCCTACCATCAGTACTATGGCAAGGTCTGGGGCGTTCCCCAACTCAATTACGAGCGTGTAATCGGCCTGGACATAGAAACTTCCCGCGAAAACTGGGACAAGGTAATCCGGCTCTCCAAGCCCGACCTGCACATGGTGGAAGCCAGCTATTGCTGCAACCTGGCCCATGCGATGAAAGGCGACCTGGGAGAGGCCCTTTTCAACTACTCGCAGAAGAATACGGCCACCCTTCTTTTTGGAGTTTCTACCGAGAATTCCATATTCACCAATACTCTGGCCGGCGAGGCCTGGTTCCAGTTGGGCGACATGACCGTAGCCGAGCAGAGCGCCATTACCTCGCTGCAGGCATCGCCCAAGCACAACGGCGCCCGTTTCATCCGGCGACTGGCCCGGATAAACCTGATTTCGGGCCAGGAAGCTGCCGCACAGAAGTACCTGAACATGCTCAGCAAGACGCTGTTCTATGGGAAATGGGCTCGCAGCATGATGCCTTGCAATCAAGATGAAACAACCCGCGCAGAACTGGCAGCGGCAAGTGCCAATCTGGCCCGGAATGACTTTATCCACCGTTCCACCCAGCCCAGGCGCATCCTGCTGAACCTGCTGGAAGCCAATCCGGAGAACAATCCGGCCCGCACTTACCTGCTGTGCTACGACCTCATGAACTACGATCTGGATGCTTTCATGGAAGAGTACGCCCCGCGGATGCTGAGCGGACACATTTTCAAGGAGGCCGTCCTCATCTGGCTGAGCCAGAACGGGCAGCTGTCCCGGGAGATCTTTGCCCAATACGGCATAGACAACAGCCTGACCGACCGCATGGACCGCTTCTTCCGCAATCCGGACCTGTTCCGGAACACCTATTGGTTTTACTACATGGACGCAATGATGAGAGCTAACAACGAATGAAGCGCACGTTAAAACAGATTTGGCTGGCCCTGGTTCTGTGCCTTGCACTGCCAGGCTGCGGCAACGAGATTTTCCAGACTGCCGTGGACGGCAGCGAGGGGCCCCTGGTCATCTATCCGGACTACAAGGAAGTAACCATCCCGGCCAACATCGCACCCCTGAATTTCCGTTACGCCATGGCGGGTGTCCGCCAGGCCCGCACCACGTTCACGCTCGGGGACAAGTCCGTCACCGTCAAGGGCGTGGAAGTGGAGTGGAATGTGAAAAAATGGAAGTCTTTCCTTACCGGTGCGGCCGGACACACCATCGGCGTATCGGCCGAGGCCCTGGTGAACGGAGAGCGCGTTTCCGACAGCTGGTCCGTCTTCGTGAGCGAAGATGAGGTGGACGGCTGGCTCACCTACCGGCTCATCGAACCCTCCTACCAGATGTGGAACGAAGTTTCCATCATGGAGCGATGTGTGGAGAATTTCGACGAAACCGTCATCTGCGACTATAAGCACACCGACAACGCCTGCATGAACTGCCACGTTCACGGCCAGTCCCGCGGGGATTATTCCCTGTACTACATCCGCGGTCCCAAGGGCGGTGCCATCCTGAACCGGGAAGGGCAGCTCCGAAAACTTACCCTGAACGCTCCCGGCATGCTTTCCGGCACCGTTTACGGTGATCTGCACCCTTCCGGCCGATTCGGCGTATTTTCCACCAACATTATCCTGCCCAGTTTCCACACCGAGGCCGGCAAACGGATGGAAGTATACGACTCGGCATCGGACCTCACGGTGGCGGACTTTGAGAATAATGTAATGATCAATGTCCCGCACGTGGCCCGGGCCGACAAGTTTGAAACCTTTCCGTGCTTCTCGGCCGACGGAGAATCTGTATTTTACTGCGTAGCCGACTCGCTGCCCACGCCGGACAGGGTGATGGATATCAGATACAGCCTGGTCCGGGCGGCATTCGACGTACAGGATGGCCGCATCGGCGAGCAGATAGACACGGTATGGAGCGGTGTGGAGCACAATGCGTCCGTCTGCCATCCCAAGGCTTCCCCCGACGGCCGCTGGCTCATGTTCAGCGTGTCCGATTACGGAACCTTCCCGCTTTTCCACCCGGAGACAACCCTTTACCTTACCAATCTGGCCAGCGGCGAAACCCGTGCCCTGGACGAGGTAAAAGGCGACAAATCCGACAGTTACCACAGCTGGTCGTCCAATAGCCGCTGGTTCGTTTTTGCCAGCAAGCGGGGCGACGGGAGCTATGGAAAACCCTATTTCTGCCACCTGGACGAAGACGGCCGCACAACCAAGCCTTTCGTCCTGCCGCAGAAGTCTTCCCGTTTTTATATTTACAACTTGAAATCTTTCAATATTCCCGATCTGGGCAACGCTTCCACGGGCATGACCGTAAGGGATGCCGCGCGGATGGTCAAATCGGCCAGCGAGCCGTTCGCCCAGGCAGAATAATTCAAAGTCTCTATGCAGAAACTCTTTTTTTCCTTTGTGGCCGCTGCACTTTTAGCTGCCGCATGTACTGCCCCTCAGCCCGTCAATCAGGACGGAACAGACCTTTGGCTGGCCGCCGGAAGGCCTTATCAGGAAGTGCTGGCCTCCGTGGAAACGGCCATCGACCCGGCGCTCCCGGCCGAAGGGTATCACATCTATGACGCCGACGGCGTACGGCACGTGGATGCCGGATCGGCTGGCGGACTGCGCTACGGCTTATATGCCCTGCAGCGGGCCGAAGTGCTGGGACAAGCCGGAAAAGGCATGGACGTGCAGGAAAAGCCGTTTTACGACCTGCGCCTGCTGAACCACTGGGACAATCTGGACGACACGGTGGAGCGCGGCTATGCCGGCAAATCCATGTGGGAATGGACCAGTCCGGAAATCCCCGAAGCCCGCATCCGCCATTATGGGGAGCTTTGCGCCTCCATCGGCCTCAACGGCGCCGTACTTAACAACGTGAATTCCAATCCATTAATGCTGGATTCGGAGCATATCGACCGCGTACGCCAAATTGCTGATATCCTCCGCGAATACGGCATCCGGGCCTACATCGCCATCAAATGGACCAGCCCCATTGCCCTGGACGGGCTCACCAGCGGAGACCCGCTGAACCCCACCGTACGGCAGTGGTGGAAGGATAAGGCCGCAGAGATTTATGCCGCTATTCCGGACTTCGGCGGCTTCCTGGTAAAGGCCAATTCGGAAGGCCAGGCCGGGCCGCAGGACTACGGCCGCACCCATGCCGACGGCGCCAACATGCTGGCCGAAGCCCTGGCTCCCTACGGCGGCATTGTAATGTGGCGGGCCTTTGTATATGCCCCGGAAAGCCCCGACCGGGCCAACCAGGCCGTAGAGGAATTCCTTCCGCTGGACGGCGATTTTGCCGACAACGTGATTGTCCAGATCAAGAACGGTCCGGTGGATTTCCAACCCCGGGAGCCCTTCAGCCCGCTTTTCGGCCAGCTGAAGAAGACCAGAATGATGATGGAATTCCAAATTACGCAGGAGTACCTGGGCTTCTCCAACCACGTGGCCTACCACGGCACCACCTGGGAGGAATGCCTGCAGAGCGACACCTACCGCGACGGCGAGGGCTCTTTTGTAGCCAACATGGTATCGGCCATTGCAGGCGTAGCCAACACGGGCCAGGACCCCAATTTCTGCGGCTACGTGCTGGCGCAGGCCAACTGGTACGCCTTCGGCCGCCTGGCCTGGAATCCCTACCTGAGCGCGGAAGAAATTGCCGATGAATGGATTCGGCAGACCTTCCTGGTGCCGGACGGCATGAGCGCCGGCGCCTTTACCACCAAGTTTGTGAACCCGCTGCGGGGCCTCCTGATGGCTTCCCGCGAGGCGGTGGTAGATTACGAGATGCCGCTGGGCCTGCATCACCTCTTCGGCGGTACGCACTACGGCCCCATTCCCTGGGACCGCATGCCGCCCCGTCCGGACTGGCAGCCCCGCTATTACCACCAGGCCGATTCGGCCGGCATCGGCTTTGACCGTACCGCCACCGGGTCCAATAACGTGAGCCAGTACAACGAGCCCCTGGCCTCTACCTTTGCCCACCTGGAAACCTGCCCGGAGAACCTGCTGCTGTGGTTCCATCACCTGCCCTGGGACTATCAGATGGCCTCCGGCCGCACCCTGTGGGACGAGATTTGCCTGCATTACGACGCCGGCATCGGCGCAGTGGAAGACTTCCGGGCCCTCTGGGAAAGCCTGCAGCCGTATGTGTCTCCCTCCCTTTATGAAGAGGTTTCCACCAAGCTGCTCATCCAGCGCAACGACGCTGAATGGTGGCGCGACGCCTGCGTGGGCTATTTCCAGAAACTGAACGGCCTGCCCCTGCCCGCCGATGTTCGACCGCTGCGGATTCCCGTCGACACCCTGATGGTAAAACTGCTCCGCTCCGACCAGCTGGGCATGCCCGTATTTGACGATGAATACCGGGTGGTCCTGGACCGGATGCGCCCGTTCCGAAGAAGACAATAAGCTGATTATGAAAAAGATACTCCTTTCTATTGCGGTAGTTGCGGCCACCTGCTTCAGCGCCGCCTGCCAGAAGCCCGACTGGGTTACCACCTGGGCCACGGCCCTCCAGATTGCCGAACCGCACAACCGTCCGCTGGAGCCCGGCCTGGCCGGCAATTCTTTCCGGCAGATTGTGCAGGTTTCCGTGGGCGGGACTGAGCTGCGGCTGCACCTGAGCAACATTTTCAATACGGACGCCACGGAGATTCTGGGCGTGGAGATTGCCAAGGCCGCCACCATGGGCGCCTCCCCGGACATTGTGGAAGGTACTTCTGTAGATTTGACCTTCGGCGGTTCCCGTTCCTTTACCATGGAGGCGGGCGAAGAAGCCGTTTCAGACCCTGTTCCCTTTGCCCTGGCCGACCGTGACAACCTGGCCATTACCATCCACTACGGCAGCATATCGGCCGTTACGCTCACCAGTCACCCGGGTTCGCGGACTTCGTCTTATATCGCCGAGGGCTTCTCTTCCGATTTCTCGGCACCCGCAGCTGTTACAGCACATTGGTACACAATCAGTTCCATTGATGTTAAGCCGCTTAAGCCCGCTTCGGCCATAGCCGTTTTGGGCGACTCCATCACCGACGGCCGCGGCACCACTACCAACGGGCAGGACCGCTGGACCGACCAGCTTTCCAGGGCTCTTTTGGCCGATGGGCAGAACGTGGCCGTTTTGAACTTCGGCCTGGGCGGCAACTGCATCCTCCGTGGCGGACTGGGCCCCACGGGCAAGAGCCGCTATGCGCGGGATTTGTTCGGCCACAATGGTGTGAAATACATTATTCTCTTTGAAGGCACCAACGACCTGGGCGGCAGCCGCGACGGCCTGCGCACCGCTTCCGACATTCAGGAAGTATGGTCCCAGATTGTAACGGAAGCTCATGAACGCGGCATCAAGGTATTCGGCGCCACGGTAACGCCCGTAAAGGGAAACGGCTATTACTCAGAGGATCACGAGGCTGGCCGACAGCAGCTGAACAACTGGATCCGTACCAGCGGCACCTTTGACGGAGTAATAGACTTTGACAAAATGGTAGCCTGGGTCGATGACCCTCTTTGCCTGGACCCCGCCTACCTGTACGAGAACGACTGGCTGCACCTGAACGCCCACGGCTACGAGGTAATGGGCTACGGCATAGACCTTTCCCTTTTCAAGTAAAGCATACCTGCAGAATGCAACAAAGTGAGTTTCAGTGATTTAATTGTTTCCCGGTGCAAATCAGATTGCACCGGGAAACAGTTTGTTCATTCTGTATCAAGCATTTGCATTTCGCATAAAAAAGCCTCCCGGCAATTACAAGGAGGCTTTTTTGGTACTGGGTAGGAGAATCGAACTCCTATTGCGAGATTGAGAATCTCGAGTACTAACCGTTATACGAACCCAGCGGGTTGGGAATGCAAAGGTACGGAAATTTTCCGAATCTCCAAATTTTTATTTCAGGAACACGAAAAAAACAGCCAGAACCAGGCAGCCGAATGCGGCCAGGTGGTTCCACTGCACGGGTTGTCCTTTGAACATAAAGGTGACTATCACCGTGAAAATGGTGAGGGAAATCACCTCCTGAATAACCTTGAGCTGCATCAGGTTGAAAGGCCCACCGTTACCCTGGAAGCCGATCCGGT
>CAMJKI010000037.1 GCA_946406355.1 uncultured Bacteroidales bacterium
AGGTCTGCAAAAAACAGCCGACCTGGGGCACAAATCGGCCACTGACGCGTTCTACTGCCGCAGGTTGGCAGAAAAATGCAGACCTGCTGCACTTTGCCCATTAACCTGCAGCGTTCTGAAAGAAGATCTGACTCATAAGTAGATAAGTCCGTGACATAAACTTCTCCGCCGGTATCTCTCCCGGTGATTCAGCCATATATGTGCTGGGGACCACATTCTATGGGAGAGGTGTCAACCATAAAAAGGGGACCTCTCCCAAAATGAATTTGTCCGGGCTGGGGAAGGGAGTGGGGAACAATAGAGAGGAGCGTTAAATGGCGGCCAACTGGAAGGGCGGTCCCGCAGGCGAAGCCGGAGGGATGCCTGTGTTCAGCGAAAGCGGTGCAACGGAGGGATCGGTTTCAACCGGCATGCGCACGACGGTGATTCAAAGGGAAAAAGAGACGTTCGCAGGCAAGCCCTGCCAGTTGGAAACACCGCCATAGCGACGAACGTCGTTCCCCACTCCCTTCCCCAGCCCGGACATTCCCCTATAGACAGCTATACTATACTTAATGCTTTCACTCACAACAAGTTACCGCCTTCTCCCTGTACCCAAATACACAGGGAGAAAAACGTAAGCAACTGAGCAACAGGAAATTAAAGGAAGCGCCGGGGAGGCTACTTCTTTTTGTTGAAAATGACGAACTCGTTCATTACGAAGTTGAAGCTGCCGGAGAAGCACAGGGCCAGCAGATTACAAACTACGGGTTCGAAGGAAGAATCCTGCATCCAGTTCATTCTCACAAACAGGAAGTGGATGCCCTGCATGGCGACGAGTTTGATGGCATAGGCTCCCAGGGTGGTAACGTTATAGGCTGCAAAATGGCGCCAGAAGGAACGGGTGCCCCTGTAGGTGATGCGGTCTTTCCAAAGGAAATAATAGGCAATGATGAAGTTGGCCATGGCGGCCAGCTCGAACGAGATGGTGGGAGCTATCCAGAAACTGCCCCAGTAATTGCCTTTGAATACATAATTGCTAAGCAGCCAGTGAACGCCCAGGTCCACCACAGTGCCTGCACTGCTGGTGACAACGAATAACGCAAAATTCCTGGCGATTTCTTTAGCCGACTGCTTCATAAGTATCTGCAAAGTTACAAAAAATTGGTTTTGTCGCAAAATAAGCGTAATTTAGCATGCTAAAACCTTCGGCCATGAAACCGATTATCGAACCAGTCAGCCGGTCCTTGCTTAAAGCGGAACTGAACGAGGAACACCTGCTCCGGAATACCAACCGGGCGGGAAACGAGCTCTATATCGTTGGACCGGAGGCGGTTAACGTTATCAGGGAAATTGGCCGCCTAAGGGAAATCGCATTCCGGAACGACGGAGGCGGTACCGGAGAGCCGCTGGACATAGACAAATTCGACACAGACCCTTCTTACGGTTACAAGCAGCTGGTCCTGTGGGATCCGGAAACGGAGGAAATCATCGGCGGATACCGCTTCTGCCTTTGCGACGAGGCCGTATTCGACCGTTTCGGCCAGCCCATCCTCACCTCCACGCACATGTTCGAATTCTCCAAGAAGTACCTGAAGGAGCAGTTTGCCCAAACCCTGGAACTGGGCCGTTCGTTCATTTCGCTGGAGTATCAGAGTTCAAAAGCCGGCGCCAAAGGACTGTACGCCCTGGACAATCTCTTCGACGGAATTGGCGCCCTGGGCATCCTGTACAAGAACCGCGTGAAGTATTTCTTCGGCAAAATGACCATCTACCCCAGCTATCCGGAAGAGGCGCGGGACATGGTAATGTACTTCCTTACCAAATACTTCAGCAAAGGCTCCAAACGCATCCGGCTGCGCAAGGGAATCCAGGAAATAAAGATAAACAATCCCAAACGCCTTGCCCAGCTTTTCAACGGAGACAACTACAAGGAAGACTACAAGGTGCTCAAAGCCGAAATCCTAAAGCTGGGCGTAAGCATTCCCCCGCTGGTGAACACCTACATGAACCTCTCCCCCACCATGGTCTATTACGGGACGGGCGTAAACGATGAATTCGGCAATGTCCTGGACTCCGGCATCATGATTACCTTCGACGAAATGTACCCGGAAAAAAGGGCACGCCATGCCGAAACCTTCCGGCAGCTGGGCTGGCGAAAAATCCGCACCCTGCTGAACCGCTTCCAGCGGAAATCTAGCGGCGCACAGTAATGTGAAAGCAGTTCTGCTGTTTCTCGTACTTCACATAGCACGCACCCTGGTCATGCAAGTCCTTGAGCACCTGGCTTAAAACGGCCCGCAGCTGCTCCGGGGGCACATCTTCGTAGGGCCGGCCCTTGTAATCCGGCACTTTTACATATCGCCAGTAAGAAAGGTCGAAGGTGGTTCCGTAACGGTGCGTGGAATTCTCGGAGGCATTCTGGTTCCGCTTACGAAGCCGGGCCACATCGTCTTCTGTCCTAAGGATGGACGTAATAACCAGTTTATTGGGGTTGAGTCCCTTGGAAGAAAGGGAATCCAGGAAATTGGCCCCAATCCGGTCCAAAAGCTCCTTGGCCGACGGCACCAGGAAAGGGATGGAATGCGTAAGGGAATCCACCACGTAGCTTTCTGTATCCGTGATTTCCACCAGGGAAGCCTTGAGGCTTTCGGCAGCTGCCCTGTCAGCTACGGGCGGCACACCCACGGCCTGCGCCATTTGCAGCTGCACGTCGTTCATGTCGTTGAACTCACGGGTGAATTTAACGTCGTAAATTCGCCTGGGATGATTTTCAATGGGGCCGAGAGCGAGCCAGCGCCGCTCCTCCACACAACTGCGGACTGAGAAATAACACCAGAGAATAAGGACAAGGCCGATAACGGAAGCCACCCCAACGGCAATCTGCTTAGTTTTCATGGGCACGAAGTTACGTCTTTTTCCGCAAAAATTGGGACAAATGCGGAAATTTTTTCCTACTTTTGTAAACCTAAGCTGATTATCACATGAGTGAAGAAAAAAAACAGGCCAAGAGAATCCAGAAATCCTTTCTGAATTCCATTGAAAAAAAGGTTCTAGTGTATCTGGCCGGCAAGATGCCGGCATGGGTCACATCGGACATGCTAACTTTCGTTGGCTTTCTGGGCGCCATTGTAATGGCTTTGGGTTATTGCCTGTCCAACCTGAACCTGCACTGGCTATGGCTCTCCTGCTTCGGTCTTTTCCTTAACTGGTTCGGAGATTCCCTGGACGGCAGCCTTGCCCGCGTAAGAAATTCACAAAGAAAGACTTACGGTTTCTTCATAGATCACAATGTAGATGTAATCAATGAAACCATCATGTTTGTGGGCGTTGGTTGCAGTCCTTTGGTTAACATGAGTTTTGCCATGCTGGCCCTGGTAGCCTATTTTATGCTAAGCGTGTATGTATACATAGACTGCCACCTCAAGGGTGAAATGCGTCTTTCGTACGGTGGCCTGGGGCCCACGGAATTCCGGCTCATGCTCATTGTGGTTAACATCCTGTTCATGTACGTCCCCTGGCTTAGCCAGTGGAAACGGCCGATGACCATTTTCCACAACGACTTCATGATTGGCCTGTTCGACTATATAGCCGTAGCCGCATCCCTGGCCATCATTATAGCCTATCTGGTGAGTTTCTTCAAGGATGCCCGCTATTTTGCCAAGATAGATCCGCCTAAGAAACCCGATCAGGAATGATTATTACCGCAGAGCAGGCTCCTACCCTGTCCCCTGTCTTCCAAGGAAGAAAGGGGCGCCTGCTGTTTAACCTGGCGCTGCGGATTACAGGCATCGACAACATCAACGGCACGCACGACCGCCTGGAAAAAGCGGGCGTAACCCCCGGGCCCGACTTTGCCAAGGGCATCTTGGACGATATAGACGTAGATTTCCAGGTGGGAAACCCGGAACGGCTTTCCAGCCTGCCGGAAGGGCCTTTCATTGTAATAGCCAACCACATTTACGGCCATATCGACGGCATTTGCCTGGTAGATCTTTTCGGCCATCAGCGCCCAAAAAGCAAGGTGATGGTGAATGAGTTCCTGATGTGGATCCACGGACTGGCCCCCAGTTTTATTCCGGTGAATCCAACCCTGGGCGAACGGAAAGGAGCCACTTCCACCAGCATCAACGGCGTAAAGGAGGCCCTGCTTCAGCTTCGCAGCGGAGAACCCCTTTGCCTGTTCCCCTCCGGCGCCGTGGCCGACCTGAAACCCCGCGAACACTGGACGCTGAGCGAACGGGACTGGCAGGACGCCGCCGTAAAACTGATCCGCAAGGCGCGCGTACCGGTAATTCCCGTGCGGTTCTTCGACCACAATTCGGCCTTCTACTACGGTCTGGGCCTGATTGACTACCGCATCCGCTTCGTGCGCCTGTTCCACGAAATGTACAACAAACGGAGCAGCCATCCCCGCGTGGGCATAGGCGAAACCATCAGCGTGGCGCAGCAGGAAGCTGTGCCGGAAGCCCATTTCAAACAGTTTCTTCGGCAAAGCGTATATGAAATGCCGATGCCGGAACATTTTATAAAACGATCTGAACTATGGAAGTAAAGGTAGCCCTGGTAACCGGAGGCAGCAGCGGGATTGGAGCAGCCACCGCCCGCACCCTGGCCAATGCCGGCATCAAGGTGTACGCCGGGTCGCGCCGGGGAACGTTTGAACCCGCCTGTAACGGCGTTTTCCCGCTGAAGCTGGATGTGAACGACGCGGCCTCCCTGGATGCCGCCGTAAAAGAGATTCTGTCCCGCGAAGGCCGGCTGGACGCCGTGGTGTGCAATGCCGGAAACGGCTGTTACGGTCCCGTGGAAGGCACCACGGAGGAAGAAGCCCGCTTCCAGTTCGAGACCAATTACTTTGGCGTACTCAAGACCGTGGAAGCCTGCCTGCCCACCTTCCGCAGCCAGGGTTTTGGCCGTATTATCACCATCACTTCGGTAATGGCGCTGCTGCAACTCCCCTTCCAGGGCTTCTACTCTTCGGTGAAGGCAGCCCTGCTTTCCCTTTCGGAATCCCTGGCCCTGGAGCTAAAGGGAACGGGCATCCAGAGCTGCAGCATCCTGCCCGGAGACGTTTCCACCGGCTTTACATCGGCCCGGAAGATGAACGCCGCGGCCCTGCAGGAAAACTCCCCCTACAAGGCATGGATGCAGAAAAACCTGAAAAAGGTGGAGCAGGACGAACTGGGCGGCATGCAGCCGGAGGTAATTGCCAAGGCCGTACTGAAACAACTGAAAAAGAAGAGAATGGCCGTGCGGCTTGTGCCCCGCCTGGACTATAAGCTGGTGGCCCTGCTGGTGCGTGTAATCCCCTCCCGGCTCAAGCTGGCCCTTATCCGCATGCTGTATTAGATGAAGCGGCTTCGCCTCATATTTGTGCTTCTGCTGCTTTCCGCCCTTTCGGCGGCAGGCCAGACCACGCGCGTGCGCGGCCAGGTGACCGACTTCGACACGGGAGAACCCCTGCCCTTCGTTAGCGTGTACTTCGACGGTACCACCATCGGCATTTCCACAGACCTGGAAGGCCGATTTAGCCTGGAGACGCGTTCTGCGCAGGCCCGCATTCTCACGGCCCATATCGTTGGCTATGAGAGTCTTTCCATCCCCGTAACGCCCGGCTCGTTCAACGAATTCAACTTCCGGCTACGGACCGACCCGGATTTCCTGGACGCCGCCGTTGTAAAGCCGGACGACCGCTACATCAAGTCCATCCTCAAAAAAATAGACCAGAGCCGCAAGAAGAACAACCCCGACAACGCCGATTCGTGGCAGACAGGGCTGTACTCCAAGATAGAGATGGACGCCACCAATATGGACGATTTGCTGGCCCTGGGCGTGGTAAACCGCAATTTCGGCTTTGTAAAGGACTATGCCGATACATCGGCCATCACCGGAAAGCCCTTCATTCCCGTGATGATATCGGAGAACCTGTCGGACCTGTATCATTCGCAGGACCCCGCCTTTGAACGGGAAATCATGCGGGCCAACCGCATCTCCGGCCTGGAAGACGACAACTTCCTGCGCCAGTTCACCGGCAGCTACCTCCTCAAGACCAATTTCTACGAAAACAGCATCGGCGTCTTTAATCTGGAGATTCCCTGCCCTTCGGCGGCCTCGTCCCACATTTTCTACAACTATTTTCTGGTGGACAGCCTGCAGATAGATGGACGAAAAACCTATACGCTGCGTTTCCACCCCAAGAAACTGGTTACCTCGCCCGTATTCGACGGGGAGATGCAGATTGACGCCGAAGACTTCGGCATCCGCTCGGTGCACGTGGCCCTGGCGGCCGCGGCCAACGTGAACTGGATCCGCCACATCAACATAGACATCGAGAACCGCCGCCTGGAAGACGGCCATTGGTTCTACGGGGAAGAAAATCTCTTTGCCGATTTCTCCATTGCCGTAAGTGACTCTTCCAGAATTGTTTCCTTTCTGGGACGCCGGCATATGGTGTACGATCCGCCGGTATTCGGCCCCATCACCGACCCGGATGTACTGGCGGCGGAAGACCGCGTAATCCTGGGGAAAGTGGAGCCGCATGACGAAACCTACTGGGACGAAGTGCGCCCCTACGAGCTTAGCGAACGCGAGCAGGGCATCTACCAGATGGTGGACCAGGTGAAGGAGACCAACCTGTACAAATGGGCCTTTGCCATTGCCAACAGCATTATTACAGGCTATTACGAGGTACCGGAAATCGGCATGGGCTTTGGCCGATGGGCCAGAACCATTGTATATAACGACACCGAAGGACTGCGACTGCAGGCCGGATTCCGCACCATGCGGGACTTGTCGGAAAAGGTGCGGCTCACCGGCACGCTGGCCTATGGTTTCCGCGACAAGAAGCCCAAGTGGAGCTTCATGGCCGAATTCATGTTCAACCGGGAAAAAACACGCATGCTTACGGTGGGGGCCAAGAAGGATTTTGTGCAGTTGGGCAGCGGTACGGGCGTGTTTTCGGCTCAGAACATGTTCTCCTCCATATTTGCCCGCTCGCACATGAACCGCCAGAGCATGGTGCGGGAGTTCAACCTGCAGTACGACCACGAATGGTGTCCCAACGTAAACCAGGTGATTACCTGGAGAACCTCCCGCCTGTGGGGCAACGAACTTGTGCCTCTGATCCGGGCCGACGGCACCCTGCAGGACAGTTTCCTGGTAAACGAACTGGGCACCACCCTGCGCTTTTCCTGGGACGAACGCGTGAACCGGGGCTTCTTCCGGAAGTACTACCTGTTCACCCGCTACCCCGTGCTTACCGTGGACCTGATACGCGGATTCGGCGGCATCACGCCCGGCAGCAACGGCTACTGGCGGGAAGAGCTCTCGCTGGAGTGGAAAATCCCTTCCACGGCCATCGGCTTTGGAAAACTGTTCCTGAACGGCGGCGCCATCCAGGGTTCGGTGCCCTACACCCTCCTGAAACTGCACGAAGGCAACCAGACCTTCTTCATGGACCGCGGCGCCTTCTCCTGCATGGATTATTATGAGTTTGCTTCGGACCGCTGGCTCTGTGGCTACTACGAGCATAACTTCAACGGCCTGTTCCTGGGCCTGATTCCGCTGATCAAGAAACTGGATCTGCGGGAAGTGGCCACCGTTCGCTTCGCCTGGGGTACGCTTACGCCCGACAACCGGGAAAACGCTCCCTTCCGGCTGCCGATGAACACCGGCTCCCTGGAAATCCCCTACGTAGAGGTGGGCGTGGGCATCTGCAACATCCTGCGCGTGTTGCGGGTAGATGCCATCTGGCGCCTCACCCACCCCCGTCCCGACGGAAAAAAGAACTTTACCATCAATATCGGCTTTGACGTTGAATTCTAAATTATTATCACGTTATGAAATCCTCCTTTCTCACCGTCCGTCATCTTCTGGTTGAAGGCTACACCGAACCCCATCAGATAGAGCCCTACTGCTATCCGGTCTTCTCCTATTCCTTCCTTCTGGAGGGAGAGGTGCTGGCTTCTATAGACGGTAAAAACATCCTTATTTCGGCCGGCCAGTTTATCCTTGTGCCGGAGAACAAGACCATTGTCGTCAAGCATTTCAAAGGATGCAGGGGGTTCACAGGCGGTTTTACCCTGGACGAGTTAAAGGATTCTTCCTACCCGATATTGCGCACCAGGGAACCCGTCCTGCAGAGTTTCTGGTTTGACGACGCCGTATTCATGGGTGCCTTGCTCAAGCGGATGATGGTGGCATTCAACGAAAAAGACAAGACCTTTGTCCGCAGCGGCATGGACCTGATTCTTAGCCAGCTGAGGCCCTCGGGCCAGGTGGCGGCCATTCCGGAGAAGTTCCTGCAGATGGTGTTTGAGAAGGAGCATACAATGTTTTCCGTGGCCGATTACGCCCAGCAGCTGCAGGTTACGCCCAACTACCTGAATAAAACGGTGAAGGCCCATACCCACCGCACCGCCATAGACTGGATAGAGATTGCGCGGCTCAACCTTGCAAAGAAGCTGCTGAAAGACAATGAGATACCCATTGCCGACGTAGCCCGATTGTCGGGCCTGGACGATCAGTCCTATTTCTCGCGCTTTTTCAAAAAGAAGACGGGATTAACCCCTTCCCAGTACAGGAACAACGGGGATAAAGGTCATTCCCTGTAATCCGTAACGGTTAGTACCCCGTTTTGCACCCGGAAACATACGTCGGCCCCGTGGAAGGGCATGGCATATTCCCGCTCCGGATTGTCCTGATAGGCGGGACGGGGATCCAGGGCCAGGATTTGCCGCAAGGTTTCCCGCTGCTCCGGCGTAAACGGCAGATGCTCCGGAATTACCACTTCCAGCACCGGCTGCGGCGCCTCCGAGGCAAAGCCGGAGGCCGATTCCGGGAAGGCATCGGCATAAGCCACATAAGGCTTGATATCGTAGATGGGGGTGCCGTCCATAAGGTCGGCGCCCTTTACTATAATATCCAGGCCGTCAATTTGTTCCACTTCTACGCAGGAAAGGCCCAGCGGGTTGGGCCTGTAGGGGGAACGCGTGGCCCAGACCCCTACTGCGGTATTGCCGCCCAGCCGGGGCGGGCGCACGGTGGGCTGCCACTCCCCTTTGGCCGCCTTGTTGGCGCTGAACCCCCAGATGAGCCAGATGCGGCCGAAGCCTTCCAGCCCCCGCAGGGCTTCCCGGTTCCGGTAGGTCTCCGTGAAAACAATCCGCCCCCGGACATCGGCGAGCGAACTTTGCCTTGGGATGCCGAATTTGGAGCCGAAAGGCCCCTTGTAATAGGCTACAGGCTCTATCTGAAGGGTATGGTTCATGAGAGATATTTGCCGTGGCAATGGGCATAGCGCAGGCCGCTGCCGCAGGGGCAGGGATCGTCCGGCGCCACATGCGGGATGGCGAAGCCCAGCGGAAAACCGTCCATGCGGGGATAGCCGTCCGAAACGGTGAGTTCCGGCATGTTCCAGTGAGGATAATCCCCCGTTTCTTCGGCCGGGCCTTCATCGGGCTGCAGGTTTTCCCAGGAAGCGGCATCCAGCTGCATTTGCCCGGCTTCCCGGGCGCTGAGGCCGTTCAGGGCCCATTTGGGGACACTGTCGGCATAATCGGCCACTATCTGGCAGCATGCCTTCCAGCTTTGCTCGTCCAGATGCTGGCCGTTGGGGCTGTCCATCAGCGGATGGAACAGGGCCTCGTTGTATTCGGCGGTGTACTGGGCCTCTATCCAGGTGTCATGTTCGGCTTTAACCAGCTCGAATCCTTCATAACCCAGGCGGCGGTAAAGTTGCTCCAGGGCCATGCCCTCCCGGCTGCGCATGCCCACGGTGAAATAGGGTGCGCCGGAGCCGGCCTCCCGGGCCTGCTCCATTGTGAAGGAAGCCCGCCGCTTCTGCTTCATCTGCTGACGCAACGTATGGATTTCTTCGGTGTCGGAGATGCAGGGAGAACATAGGTAATCCCCCCATTTATCCGTGTAGCGGCAAAGCTTTACCATGGGACTCTGCTGCAGCATCTGCATCAGGGTGGCATAGCAGCTGTCGTATCGCTGCTCGTAATAATCCGTGACAAGATCCAGGAAGACGGAGGTAGGTATTATGCCGTAAAGGTTCAAATAACCAAGCCCAACACGTTCTATATCAAATTGTCCGCTGTGCTCCCCTTTCCGGATGGCTTTATCCACGAAAGGCGCCACAATATCGTACACTTCCCGGCTGATCCATACCTTGTGGTAGTTCTCGTCCGTATCGTCGTGCTCTACCAGGCCGCTCACCTCTACCAGCGAAGGATACACTGCATAGTCCAGGTACTGCACCTTCTCGGGCCCGGCGTTCACCAGATCCCTTAGCAGGCGGACGTCCCGTTCCATCAGGTGGGTAAGCCATCGGCCGGGTTCGCCATGCAGATACACGTCCAGCTGCTCCACCAGCTGGGACTTCCTCAGGCGCGGAGATAGCTCGCGCCCGAGGAGGCTGCCCAGGTCTTGGAGTTCCGGCTTCTGGAAGCCGTCCAGAAGGGTATGGATGGACGTTGTCTTCAAATTACCATTCGTATTTGAGGATGGGATTTCGTGCGGCCATAGTCTCGTCCGGACGGGTGATGGGCGCATTGTGCGGGGCGTCGTGCAGGATATTGGGGTCCCGGGCGGCCTCGGCGGCAATTTTGCGCATCACCTCTATGAACGTGTCGATGGTCTCCTTGCTCTCGGTTTCCGTCGGCTCTATCATCAGGGCCTGATGGAAAAGGAGCGGGAAATAGATGGTGGGAGCGTGGAAGCCATAGTCCAGCAGACGCTTGGCCACGTCCAGCGTGGTGGCGCCGGGCACATCGTCATGCGCGCCGTCGTTGATAAGTCCGTCAAACACGAATTCGTGCTTGCACACGCCCTCGATGGGCAGTTTGTACACGTCCTTGAGGCATTCCTTGATGTAGTTGGCGCTTAACACTGCATACTGTCCAACCTGCCGCAGATGGTCTTTCCCCAGCGCCAGGATGTAGGCATAGGCCCGCAGGATAACACCGAAGTTGCCGTGGAAGCCCGATACCCGCAGGTCCGGAATGCAGTCCTCCAGGTGCTTGGCCACACCCACGGGGCCGCTGCCGGGACCGCCTCCGCCGTGCGGCGTGGAGAAGGTCTTGTGCAGGTTCAGGTGCATGATGTCGAAGCCCATGTCGCCGGGACGCACCACGCCCATGAGCGGGTTCATGTTGGCGCCGTCGTAATACAACAGGCCGCCACAATCGTGCACCAGCTTGGCTATGGTCTTGATTTCCGTCTCAAAGAGGCCCAGCGTGTTGGGGTTGGTCATCATGATGCCGGCAATGTCCGGGCCCAGCAGGGGCTTGAGCGCCTCCACATCGATACGGCCGTTCTCCAGCGACTTCACTTCCACCACTTCCAGGCCACAAACGGCGGCCGATGCGGGATTGGTGCCGTGGGCGCTGTCGGGAACAATCACTTTGGTACGGGCCATATCCCCGCGCATCATGTGATAGGTGCGCATGATCATGAGACCGGTGAGTTCGCCATGGGCGCCGGCGCAGGGATCGAAGGTAAAGGTGTACATGCCGGTGATGGCGGCCAGTGCCTTGTTCATCTCCTGATACACCTTGTTGGCACCCTTGGTAAGGCCCGCGTGCATCAGCGGATGCAGGCCGGCAAAACCCTGCAGGGCGGCCACTTCCTCGTTGATCTTGGGATTGTACTTCATGGTGCAGGAACCCAGCGGATAAAAGCCGGTATCTACGCCGAAGTTCATCTGGGAAAGGTTGGTGTAATGGCGCACCACGTCCGGTTCGGAAACCTCCGGGAGCCGCAGCGGGGCCTGGCGGCGCAGCTGCTGCGGAACTTCAGGTGCCGCAGGGAACTTATTCACAGGCAATGAGTAGCCACAACGTCCTTCCTTGGAAAGCTCGAAGATAAGTTTATCGTAGTATTTCATAGCCTAGCCCTCCTTTACCACTTTGACCAGCTGGTCACATTCTTCCTTGCTGCGCTTTTCCGTAACGCAGAAACTCACGTAGCCCTCTTCCGTATCCAGGGCGGCGAAGAAGCCGGCTTCTTCCAGTTTCTTCTGCAGCTGGCCCGGGAACTTCTTGGGCTTGAGCACGAACTCCTTCAGGAAAGGCTTGTCGGGGAAAACATCCTGGAACTGGCCGGTCTTCAGGAGCTCCGCCTTCAGGTAATGGGCACCGTCGGCACTGATCTTATTCACCTCCTTAAGGCCTTCCGGGCCCATCAGGGACAGGTAAATGGTTACCCAAAGGGCCATCAGGCTCTCGTTGGAGCAGATGTTGGAAGTGGCCTTTTCGCGCTTGATGTGCTGCTCACGGGCCTGCAGGGTGAGCACAAAGGCGCGCCGGCCCTGCTTGTCCACGGTCTGGCCCACAATGCGGCCGGGCATCTTGCGCATGTGCTCCTTCTTCACGGTCATGAAGCCCACGTACGGACCGCCGTAGCAGAGCGGCAGGCCCAGCGGCTGACCGTCACCCACGGCAATGTCGGCTCCCCATTCGCCCGGGGTATTTACCACCGCGAGGGCCGACGGATCGCAGTATTCCACCAGCAGGCCCTTTTCGGCATGGATAGCATCGGCGAAGCCGCTGTGGTCCTCGATAATGCCGTAGCGGTTGATGGAAGGCACAATTACGCCCGCCACGTCGTCCTGGGCCAGTTCGGCCTGCAGGGCCTCCAGGGAGGTCTGTCCGTCGGGCGCAGGCACATAGCCGATTTCCACGCCGTGGAACTTGGCGTAGGTTTCCACCACCTTGATTACATGCGGCAGCAGGGCCTTGGAAAGCAGCACGCGGTTCTTCTTGCGGGCGCAGGAAACCGCCATCTTCATGGCCTCGGCCGCGGCGGTGGGGCCATCGTACATAGAGGCGTTGGAAACGTCCAGGCCCGTTAGCTCGCACATGAGCGTCTGATACTCAAAGATATAGCGGAGCGTACCCTGCGAAATTTCGCACTGGTAGGGCGTATAGGCCGTGAGGAACTCCGAACGCTGCGTGAGGTACGGGATTACCGACGGGGTGTAATGGTCGTAAGCCCCCTGGCCGACGAACACCTTCAGCCGGGCGTTCTGCGCCTCCAAAGCAGCAAAAAAGTCGCGGATTTCCTGCTCGGAAAGGGCATCCGGAAGGGCGTAGGCGCCCTTTTTCAGGAATTCGGAGGGAACGTCGCTGTACAGGTCGTCCAGCTGTTTCGCCCCAATCCTGTCCAGCATGGCCCGGATATCCGCCTGGGTATGCGGAAGGTACGGAAGTGTTGCCATGCTTTACTCGCCGATTAAAGCCTTGTATCCGGCGGCGTCCAGCAGCTTGTCCAGTTCGCCGGGATTGGACATCTCCACTTTGATGATCCAGGCGCCGTAAGCGTCCTCGTTCACCTTTTCGGGAGCGTCTTCCAGTTCGGAATTAACGGCCACCACGGTGCCGGAAACCGGGCTGATGAGCTCGGAAGAGGCCTTCACGCTCTCCAGGGCGCCGAATTCCTCGCCGGCCAGCACGTCGTCGCCTTCCTCGGGCATATCCACATAGGTAATGTCACCCATTTCCTTCTGGGCGAAATCGGACACGCCGATGAAAGCAACAGTACCATCAACTTTAACCCATTCGTGGGACTCGGAATATTTGAGTCCGTCAAGAATCTTAGACATAGTGTTTATTTTTTGTAGTTTGTTTGATAAAATCTCTTTTTGACAACTTTTCCGGGGAAGGTTTTTTTGCGGATGCGGATCCAGAGCGGGGTGTCCAGGGCGCTGTACTCCTTGTTCACCAGGGCAAAGCAGATGCTCTTGTCCAGGGAGATGGAGTGGTAGCCGGTGGTGACAACGCCCACTTCCGTTTCGTCTTCCAGTTCTACCGGATAGCCGGCGCGCGGGATGGCCTTGTCCTCAATTTCAATGCCAACCAGCTTCTTTGCCAAGTTTCCGGCCTTCTGGTCCAATAAAGCCTCCTTGCCGATAAAATCCTTGTCGAACTTGCAAAACATCCCCAAACCGGCCATAATGGGGCTTATTTCGGGGCTGAGCTCGTCGCCGTAGAGCGGCAGGCCCGATTCGAAGCGCAAAGTGTCCCGGCAGCCCAGGCCGCAGGGCTGAACGCCGGCCTTGAGCAGGCGGTCCCAGATTTCCACAATATTCTCCGGAGTGGTGTAAAGCTCAAAGCCATCTTCTCCGGTGTAGCCGGTGCGGCTGAGGATGAGGCGTTCGCCGTTGTACTCCACGTCGCAGAAGGTGTAGAAACCCAAGCTGGCGGCCTCTTTGTAGCCCAGCACCTCCATCACGGTTTTTTCGGCCTCTGGGCCCTGCACGGCAATCTGGCCGATACGGTCCGATGCATTGTCCACTTTGCAGTCGAAACCTTTGGCATACTCCTGAATCCAAGCGAAATCCTTTTCGATGTTGGCGGCGTTCACCACCAGCAGGAAATGGTCGGCCAGGTATTCCCGGTACACCAGCAGATCGTCCACAACGCCTCCGTCCGGGTAGCACATCATGCCGTAGAGCACCTTACCCGCTTCGAAACCCCGGATTTCGTTGGTGAAGATATGGTTGATGAAAGCTTCGGCCTGGGGACCCTTCACAAAGATCTCTCCCATGTGGGAAACATCGAACATGCCCACCTTTTCGCGCACGGCCAGGTGTTCCACCGTAATGGTGTTGTACTGGATGGGCATCATGAAGCCGGCGAAGGGGCTCATCTTGGCGTTCAGGGCCAGATGGGCTTCGTACAGGCAGGTTTTCTGCAGCTGTTCCGTTGTCTGATTAATTTCTGACATAGTGTTATTAAAAGGTTATATTCCTTGTTGTTAAAGGGCCAGCCGGAAGCCCATGGTGGACTTGAAATGGTTGGCCAGATTCTCATAGCGGTTGGATACGCGGGTGGCGTTGAAGCGGGAGGCCGCGCTTCCGCCGCGCAGCACCCGGAAGTCCTTCCCGTTCTCCTTTAAAACGGGTCCCACGGGATTCACCTGGGGCTCTTCCGTATAATCCTGGTACAAATCCTGGCACCATTCCCAGACGTTGCCGGACATGTCGTAAAGGCCCAGTTCGTTGGGTTTCAGGGTGCCTACCGGCCTGGGCTGCAGGTTTTCCGTACTGAATACGGACACCCGCTCAAACCAGGGATCTCCCGCATAGGCCGTATGGCGGCTCTTTACCCCGCCCCGGGCCGCGAATTCCCATTCGGCCTCTGTAGGAAGGCGGAAAATTCTGCCCGTGAGGGCGTTGAGCTTATGGATAAAGACCTGGGCATGGTACCAGCTCACGTTTCCGGCCGGATATTCCCTTCCGAAATACTGGGGAAGCCGGGAACCCATTACCGCTTCCCACAACTCGTTGGTTACCTCGTACTGCCCTATCATAAAGCTGTCCAGGGTTACCTCATGGACCGGGTATTCATTCTCTGCGGCGGGAGTCCCCTGTTCCGGGGTAGCACCCATCTGGAAGGTACCTCCCTGCACCGGCATCATCCGGAAGGAAACACCGTTCACGGTAAAAACCTCAGGCTCCAGCGCAGTAACCGTTTCCCGGGCCGGGCGGTTGTTCACCATGAGGTCCAGATAATACTGGGGGATGGGATCCCCCGTGGAAACAGCTATCCGGAAGCCCACATCCCCCGCCTTGGCATACTGGGGCAGCATTTCCCGGTCCGAAATCTTGGCATAATGCCCGCCGCGGATGGCGCGTCCCGCCCCTTTGACGGGCCCCTTGGGATTCACGTACAGGCTGTCCTGGAACTTCTCCTCAAAATAGTCGGCGCACCATTCCCTGACATCGGCCTTTACATGGCTGTGGGTGCGGGCGGCATACTCCCATTCCGACTCGGTGGCCAGCCGGATTGGCAGTCCGGTTATTCCGGCAAGCTTTTTTGTGAAACGGACCGCCTCTTCCCAGTTTACCCGTGTAACCGGAGCACTGTCCTTCTTTTGGGCCGAAGGATTGCTTCCCATCACGGCCTCCCACAGCACCTGGGAAACGGGTTCTGTGCCCAGCGCAAAGCCTTCCTGAAGGACGGCGTGAATGTTGGGATTGCGCACGATGCCCTGGTCGAAGGTTTTACCCATCAGGAAGAAATCGCCGGGATACTGGCGCAGCGTTATGTCCAGCCCCTTGCATTCAAGATGGCACAGGCCGTCTTCCCCCAGATAGGGAGAAAGATCTGCCACCCCATCCTGCACAGTCCCCTTTCCGCCGCAGGAAACGACGAAAACCAGGGCAAGCATCCACAGTAAAAACTTTCTCATCGGCATATCTGTTCCAGGATAAACTCCTGAAGCTCTTTATTCGTTTTCAAATTCACCTTCAAATCTTCCGGGGTGGCGCCCTTGGCAGGGGCCGTTTCTCCGCAAATGTCTATGGCCGCCAGCTGCAGCCGGCCGTCCAGCAGCCTGCCCAGCCAGTCCTTCACCTCCTCCAGCGTGTGAGTGCCCTGGCTCCAGTCCGTGCGGGCCCATGCCCGGTCCATCACATCCTTGTCCAGCGAAACATACACCCGTTCTCCCCTTCTGGCCTCTATCCAGTCATCGTCCAGCGTTTGCGGGCAGCCTTCCGGGCCGATGGTGAGGACATCCTTTAGCAGGGGGTTCTTTTCCCGGGCTTCCTTTACCCAGCCGCCGCAGCTGAGAACACCCCCGAATGCCGGTTCCTGGTTGTCCGGATGGTTGTCCAGCAGCACCAGGTGGAAGGGCTCCTTTTCCCGCCTTGCCAGCAGGTGGCTCAGGTAGTGATAGTCCCCGCTGTCCAGCCACCTTAACAGGGGCAGTTTCTCCGGCAGTTCCCGCTCAATTTCCCCGGCCGCATCTTCGTCGCAATAACAACTGGTTCCTTCCAGCCCGCTCAGCTCCAGCACCTCCGTTTTGGCCGGCTGTTGCAGCAGCCAGGGAAGGAATTCTTCGGCTTCGTAGGCCTTGGAAAAATTGAAAACGAGCACCCCGTAATTCATCTTGTAAAGATAGCCATAATTACCGACATACACAACCCATTTGGGCGGCTGGAGACTATCAATCCGGCCCGTAACATTATTGTTACAGATGAAAACAAATTAGTTTCTTTGATTGATTATTAAATAGAAATATTGACTTACAAATCTTAACCTAGAAATTTCAGCAGCAGAGCATCCGGTGCGCCGGTCACCCTGCGCAGATGGGCCAGCAGACGGCTGCGGGACTCCTCCGGCGTACAGGATTTCCACTGCGGTTCTTCCTCATCGGCAAAAGGGAAAGGGATGCCGGAACGGGGGGCGCTGTCGAACAGGTCTTCCGGCGGGCACCAGGATGCCAGCTGCCATCCGCTGTACTCCAGATTGGGTCCGCGGAACTTGCGCTCGAAGTCCCCTATCACTATCCAGGTTCCCATCTGCAGGCGGGTTAGCAAAGCGTCGCTGGCCGACTTCTTGAGGCCGGTGATGCGGCGCACCTCGGCCGATGTAAGGGAGCCGTTTTCCCGGATGGCCTGCAGCACATCGGCCTGCAATCCTTCGGGCTGATACTTCGGGAGGCTCCGCCGCCAGTTCATGAGGTCCCTGAACAGCGTGGCGGTGGCAAAGGCGCTCTTGCCCTGGAGGAACTTTCCGTAGGCAATGTCCCCTTCCCGCACCGCGTCTATCTTCCAGTCCCAGGGGCCCAGTTCGCCCTCGGCCGTGAACCAGAACTCCGGCGCCGTCTTTTCCTCAATGGAATAGCCGTCGATGACGTTCTCGAAGAAAGGAATGATGCCGGCCTCCCGAATGGCCGCCACCATGGTTTCCGGGCTGCAAATGCTGGCCCTCGCCCCGTTTTTCTTGTTGCTGATCATAGTACTGCGAATTTACGAATTATTCCCGGGAAATCCGTATATTTGCGGTATGGCAGAGAGTAATTTCATAGATTATGTTCGCATTTACTGCGAGAGCGGGCACGGCGGGGCCGGAAGCGCGCACCTGCACCGGGCCAAGTATGTGCCCAAGGGCGGGCCGGACGGCGGCGACGGCGGCCGCGGCGGCCATGTGATCCTGAAAGTGAATCCGCAGCTGTGGACGCTCATTCACCTTCGCTACCGCAAGGTGGTGAAAGCCGAGGCCGGCAGCCCCGGCGGAGAAGCCCTCAAACGCGGCAAAAACGGGGCTGATATTATCCTGGAAGTACCTCAGGGCGTGGTTGTTAAAGACGCCGAAACGGAAGAAGTCATTACCGAACTGGTGGAAAAAGACCAGGAATTCATCCTGTGCGAAGGCGGCCGCGGCGGCTGGGGCAACGACCATTTCAAAAGCGCCACCAACCAGACGCCCCGCTACGCCCAGCCCGGCGGAGAAGGCCAGATGGGCTGGTTCATCCTGGAACTGAAAGTGCTGGCCGACGTGGGCCTGGTGGGCTTCCCCAACGCGGGCAAGAGCACCCTTCTGGCCGCCATCACATCGGCCAAGCCCAAGATTGCCAACTACGCCTTTACCACGCTGGAGCCCAACCTGGGCATCGTGCGCTATTACGACGACCGTTCCTTTGTAATGGCCGATATCCCCGGCATCATCGAGGGCGCCCACGAAGGAAGAGGCATCGGCATGCGCTTCCTGCGCCATATCGAGCGGAATTCCGTGCTGCTGTTCATGGTAGCGGCCGATGAGCCGGACGTCAGCAAGTGCTACAAGGTGCTGCTGAACGAGCTGGAGGAATACAATCCGGAGCTGCTGGTGAAAGACCGCGTGCTGGCCGTTACCAAAACGGACCTCATAGACGAAAAGCAAAAGGCTAAAATAGAGAAAAAACTGCCCGCCGACATTCCCCACGTGTTTATTTCGTCGGTGGCCCAGACGGGGCTGAACGAGCTCAAGGAAGAACTGTGGAAAGCCTTGTCCAAATAGACCAGCAAATTAGCCTGTGGATCAACCAGCACAACCCGGCCGCCCTGGACGGGTTCTGGTCGTTCATTTCCGGTACCCGCGTGTGGTTTCCCCTTTACGGGCTTATGGCCGGGGTTATCATCTGGAAACTGGGCTGGAAAAAAGGGCTGACGGTTGTCGGCACGCTGATTCTGGGCATAGTGCTGACCGACCAGCTGGCCAATCTGGTGAAAGACGGGGTTATGCGGCTGCGCCCCTGCCGGGATCCCTGGATGATTGAACACGGGGTACGCTGCCCCGACGGCGTTATCGGCGGACTGTATGGTTTCTTCTCCGGCCATGCCGCCAATTCTTTTGGCTTTGCAGCGGGCTCCTGGGCCGGTTTGCAGCTGAACGACCAGAAGCACCGATATGGCATTTACGGCTGCTGCATAATGATTTGGGCCGCCTTTATCTCCCTGAGCCGGGTGATGCTGGCAGCCCATTATCTGGGTGATATCCTGGTTGGGACCCTCTTCGGCCTGGCCATGGGATACGGCCTGGCCAAGGGGGCGCACTGGATAATTATTAAAGCGCGCCTATAACTTTCTCCATCTGGATGCCGCGGGAGCCCTTTACCAGCACGGTATAGCCCTGCAACGGGTTTTCTGTCAGATACTTCGCCAGGTCTTCGGACTTGGCGAAAGTTTTAAAGGGCGTGCCTTCGGCGGCGCGGGTGAACTCTTCGCCGACCAAAAAGGCAGTTCCAGAGAGACGCTCCACTATCTTTTTATGTTCGGCGGCGGAATCGGCGCCCAACTCCCGCATGTCGCCCAGAAGGGCCGCTTTGGGGCCTTCCACCAGCGCCAGGTTATCCAGGGCCACAGCCATGGAAGAAGGGTTGGCGTTGTAGGCGTCTATGATAACGGTATTCTTTTCTGTCTTAAGCAGTTGACTTCTGTTATTTGAAGGAACGTAAGAAGCGATGGCCGCCAGGGCATCGGCCGTGGGAACGTCGAAGTACCAGGCCAGTTTGAGGGCAGCCAGCACGTTGGCGGCGTTGTAGGCACCCACCAGCCGGGTTTCCAGCACTGCATCGCCAAAGTCCATTTCCAGGAACGGGGTTGCCTTTACCTTAATGCCCTCCAGGCTATACTGGATGGCCTCCAGTCCCCTTTCGGCCAGCATGCCTTCCAGCACCTTGTCGTCCCCGTTGGCGAAGACCACGCCGTCGTGCTCCTTGAGCCAGTCGTACAGCAGGCCCTTGGCGTGTTTTACGCCCTCGAAGCTGCCAAAGCCCAGCAGGTGCGCCTTCCCCACATTGGTGATGAGGCCCAGATTGGGCTGCGCCACCGCCAGCAGCGGCTTCAGGTCGTCCGGATGGCTGGCGCCCATTTCTATGATGGCAATCTGCGCCCGCGGGCCAATCTTGAGCACCGACAGCGGCACGCCAATCTCGTTGTTCAGGTTTCCCTCCGTGGCCGTTACGCGATAAGCAGCCCCCAGGGCCGTACGGATGAGTTCCTTGGTAGTGGTTTTGCCGTTGGTACCCGTAAGGCCGATAACAGGAATACGCAGCCGGGAACGGTGATAGGCGGCCAGCGCCTTGAGGGTTTCCAGGGTGTCGGGGACTTTGATGAGACGGGCATCTTCGGCCTGCAGATCCTCCCCCGCTACAGCATAAGAGGCGCCCTTTTCCAGGGCCTGCAGGGCAAAACGGTTGCCGTCAAAGTTCTCTCCCTTAAGGGCAAAGAAAAGCTGGTTCTTCTTAAGGGTACGGGTGTCTGTGCACACGCCTGCGGAGTGCAGGAAAATATCGTATAATTCGTTAATATTCATAAGATTTCTCGACTACGCCTTCGGCTTCGTTCGAAATGACAAAAAAACCGGAAAAGAAGGGCAACTACCTGCCGGTAGAACCGAATCCGCCGGCGCCGCGCTGGGTGGCGTCCAGCTCCTCTACCTGCTCCCATTCCACCTGCTCGTGGCGGGCTATCACCATTTGGGCAATGCGCTCGCCGGGAACAATCTCGAAGGGCTCCTGGGAAAGGTTTACCAGGATGGTCTTGAGTTCGCCGCGATAATCGGCATCCACCGTGCCGGGGCTGTTGAGCACCGTAATGCCGTGCTTGGCGGCCAGGCCGCTGCGGGGCCGTACCTGGGCCTCATAACCCGCAGGAAGGGCAATATACAGGCCTGTGGGTACCATGGACCGCTGAAGGGGCTGCAGCACTATAGGCTCTTCCAGATTGGCCCGCAGGTCCACGCCGGCGCTCTGAGGAGTAGCATAGGCCGGGCAGGGATAGGGTGAATGGTTGACAATCTTAACTTTAATCATTATTTGGGAGCTTTTATATACAGCACCGCCGCTATTACGGCATACAGATAGTTAGGCAGCCATATAGCAATGGAGGCGGGCAGGGTATCCGTCATCACAAACATTTCACTGAACTGCATGAACAGGATGTACGAGAAGCCCAGGGCCAGACCCGCCGCCAGGTTCCATCCCATGCCTCCCCGCTTCTTCTTGGTGGAAAGCGAAAGGCCGATGACGGTAAGGATAATGGCCGAGAAAGGCAGCGAGAAACGGTTGTTCTTCTCGATGAGCGCCGTGCTCACCGACGCGTCTCCCCGCTGGGTTTGCGTTTCGATAAGCCGGTCCAGCTCTCTCTCGTCCAGGCGCTGGATGGTGTATTTGTTCCGGAAGAAGTCGTCCCGGGTAAGACTGAGCACCGTATCCATCTGCCGGCCGGAGCGGATACGGTCTTCCATGCCGCCGGTATAATCCCGGATGAACCAGTTGCGCAGCTTCCACACGCCCGTAAGCGTGTCGTACTGGGCACTTTCGGCCGACAGCTTGGAATGGAGCTGGCCGTCACTGATATCTTCCAGCGTGAAATTATAGGCGGTATTGTTATAGCCGCTGAACGACTCGATATACACGTAACGGTTGTTCTCCAGCTTATAATGCATGTCCCGGCCGGAATGGGCCTTGGTTCTTGGAATGTATTTTTGCTCAAATTCCACCCTTGGTCCGTTGGCCTTGGGAATAACCCATAGGCCCAGGCCCAGGGAAAGGAGGGCGATAAACACGGCCGATACCATGTACGGCACCACCATGCGATGATAACTGATGCCGCTGGACAGGATGGCTATTATCTCCGAATCCTGCGTCATCTTTGACGTGAAGATAATTACCGTAAGGAACACGAACATGGGCGAATACATGTTCATGAAATACGGGATATAGTTGAGGTAATAGTCGAAAATAATGGCATGCAGCGGGGCTTCGCGGCGCACGAAATCCTCTATTCGCTCACTCACGTCAAAAATAATCACAATCCCCACTATGAGCAGCAGAGACATGAAAAAGGTGGTGAGGAATTTGCGGATTATGTACCAGTCCAGCGTCTGGAGTCCCTTGAATTTCATAGGCGCTGCATGAGTTTGGGGACGGTTGCATTCTTCCAGGCCGCAAAATCGCCCGCCAGGATATGGGCCCGTGCATTCCGCACCAGATCCAGGTAAAACGCCAGATTATGCTCTGTAGCCACCATGGCGGCGAACATTTCTTTGGCAATGAAAAGATGGTGCAGATAGGCCCGGGTATAGTAGCTGTCCACGAAGGAGGCTCCCTCCGGGTCCAGCGCGGTAAAATCATCGGCCCATTTGGCGTTTCTCATGTTCATGATGCCGTTCCATGTGAAAAGCATGCCATTGCGGCCGTTTCGGGTGGGCATTACGCAGTCGAAC
>CAMJKI010000038.1 GCA_946406355.1 uncultured Bacteroidales bacterium
TCACCTCCCTGGCCGCTCTGGACAGCACCCGTCTGCAGGAAGCCCTGGCCCAGGAATTCGGCGTACAGCAGTGCAAGGTAACCGGTGCCCACACCTATGGCGGACACGGTGAAGCCATGGCAGTTTTCGCCTCCCAGGTAAAGGTGGACGGCAAGCCCCTCGCCGAAATGGGTCTTTCCGCCGAGCGTTTCGAAGAAATCAAGCACAAAACCATCCAGGGTGGTTCCAACATCATCAAACTCCGTGGCCGCAGCTCCTTCCAGAGCCCTGCCTACCAGGCCGTGAAGATGATCGAGGCCGCCATGGGCGGTGAAAAGTTCACCTGGCCTGCCGGCACGTATGTGAACAACGAGAAGTACCAGCACGTAATGATGGCCATGCCCACCGTTATCGACGCTACTGGCTGCCACTTCACCAACCCGGAAGGAACTCCGGAAGAAATGGCTGCCCTGCAGGCTTCCTACGAGCACCTGGTAAAGATGCGCGACGAAATCATCAGCCTGGGCATCGTTCCGCCCGTGGCCGAATGGGGCAAGGAAAACAAGAACCTGTAATAGCCGCTTTCTTCTCTAAGATTGTCCCGTTGTTGATAACTTTTACAAAAAGAAACACCGGAGTTACAATTTAGAACAATTCTAATTTAAAAATTGAGCCGACAGTCTGTTAATCAATGAATTAACAAGCTGTCGGCCATTTTGTTGATAACTTTTTCTTGAAAATGCGTTATAAAGTCACACTTTATCCGCTATATTTGTTCCCGCAGTCTTGGTTCTGCACTAACATTGAAACATAAACCTACGGTCACCGGCCCTCCACAGCCGGTACCACCCTAACGAACCTGTACCATGGTTAAACGTGTACTCAAACGCGACGGACGCCGCGTAGACTTCAACAATCAGAAGATTGTCGCAGCCATCCTCAAGGCTATGAACGTAACAGAAGGCGGAGAAGACATTGTGCTTGCCGCCCAGATCGCCCACGCCATCTCCCAGCTGGACAAGGAAGAGATGACAGTGGAAGAAATCCAGGACGTGGTGGAAAATCACCTCATGAACAGCCCGCGTCAGGAAGTCGCCAAAGAGTACATCCGCTACCGCAATAAACGCAACATCGCCCGTAAGGCCAAGAGCAATGAGATCTTCCAGACCATCATTGACGCCCAGGTAAACGATATCACCCGTGAGAACGCCAACATGAACGCCGATACCCCGGCGGGCATGATGATGAAGTTTGCCTCGGAAGCCACCAAGAGCTACGTGGACGAAAGCCTGCTGAGCGACCCTGTTCGCGAGGCCGTTATGGGCAACTATATCCACATCCACGACAAGGACTACTATCCCACCAAGAGCCTCACCTGCATCCAGCACCCGCTGGACCTTATCCTGGAGCACGGCCTCAAGGCCGGCCACGGGGAATCCCGTCCCGCCAAGCGCATAGAAACCGCCAGCGTGCTGGCCTGCATTTCCATGGAAACCGCCCAGAACGAGATGCACGGCGGCCAGGCCATCCCGGCCTTCGACTTCTATCTGGCCCCCTTCGTACGCAAGACCTACGAGGAAGAGATTGACAAGGTGAGCGAACTGGAGAATGTGGATTACAGCGAACTCAAGACCGCCAAAATTGATGATTACCTGAAGCGGGACCTCATCGGCCTGCAGGGTAAGGAACGGGCCTATCAGCACGCCATCAACCAAACCGTGGGCCGCGTACACCAGGCCATGGAGGCGTTCGTACACAACATGAACACCATCCACAGCCGCGGCGGCAACCAGGTGGTATTCTCCTCCATCAACTACGGTACGGACACATCGGCCGAAGGACGTTGCGTAATCCGTGAAATCCTCAACACCACCTATCAGGGTGTGGGCAATGGCTCCACCGCTATCTTCCCCATCCAGATATGGAAGAAGAAGCGGGGCGTCAGCTACCTGCCGGAGGATCCCAACTACGACCTTTACAAGTTTGCCTGCAAGGTGAGCGCCCGCCGTTTCTTCCCCAACTTCCTGAACCTGGACGCCACCTTCAACCAGGACGATGCCTGGAAACCGGACGATCCCAAGCGCTACGAGCATGAAGTGGCCACCATGGGCTGCCGCACCCGCGTGTACGGCAACCGCTTCGGCCCCAAGACTTCCATCGGCCGAGGCAACCTCAGTTTCACCACCATCAACATCGTTAAGCTGGCCATCGAGGCCATGAACGAGGAGCCGGAGAAGGACGCCCGCATCCAGAAGTTCTTCCAGAAGCTGGACTGGGCCCTGGATATCAGCGCCCGCCAGCTGAACGAGCGTTTCGAATTCCAGAAGACCGCTCTCAAGAAGCAGTTCCCGCTGCTCATGAACGGCCTGTGGCTGGGCAGCGAAAAGCTGGATGACAACGACAGCATCGAATCTGTGATCAACCAGGGAACCCTTTCCATCGGCTTCATCGGCCTGGCCGAGTGCCTCATCGCCCTGGTGGGCAAGCATCACGGCGAAAGCGAGGAAGCGCAGGAACTGGGCCTGAGGATTATCTCCCACATGGCCAAGAAGATAGACGGCTTTGCCGAAACCTTCCAGCACAACTTCACCTTCCTGGCCACCCCGGCCGAAGGTCTCTCCGGCAAGTTCACCAAGCGCGACAAGAAAACCTTCGGCGTGCTGCCCGGCATCACGGACAAGGATTACTACACCAACTCCAGCCACGTTCCGGTGTACTACAAGTGCTCCCCGGAGCATAAGGCCAAGATTGAAGGCCCGTACCACAAGTACGAGAACGCCGGCCACATCTTCTATGTGGAAATTGACGGCGACGCCACCCACAACCCGGAAGCCATCATGCAGATTGTGGACCTGATGGACAAGTACGACATCGGCTACGGATCGGTGAACCACAACCGCAACCGCTGCCTGGACTGCGGCTTCGAGAATGCCGAAAAGGACCTCAAGGAATGCCCGCACTGCCACGGTCACCACATTGACACCCTGCAGCGCATCACCGGCTACCTGGTGGGCACCACGGATCGCTGGAACTCCGGCAAACTGGCAGAGCTGAAGGACAGGGTAATCCACGAATAACGTGCGCATCAGAGTACTGGATATTCTGGAACAGACAATGGCCGACGGACCCGGTTTCCGGACGGCCATTTATTGTGCGGGTTGCCGGCACGCCTGCAAGGGCTGCCACAACCCCCAGAGCTGGGATTTTAACGCGGGCAGATGGATGGAAGTGGAGGATTTGCTGGCACTCATCAAGGCCGACAGCATGTCCAATGTTACTTTCTCCGGAGGCGACCCCATGTACCAGGCCCCGGCCTTCACCGAACTGGCCCGGCGCATCAAGGAGGAAACTTCCAAAACCATCTGGTGCTGGACGGGCTTCACCTACGAAGAAGTGCTGGCCAATAAGGAAATGGCCGCCATGCTGCCCTATCTGGACGTTTTGGTGGACGGCCCCTTCATTCTGGAGCAGCGGGATACGGAGCTTCTTTTCCGCGGCAGTCCCAACCAGCGCATCATCTACCTCCACGGCGCACCTCCCGAGGACAACATCCCCGGTACCGTACCGTTGGAACCTTTAAGATAGGATTATTTCCTTAACCAGTTTTCCGGATTCTGAGGCTCGAAGCCCTTCCACAGTTCAAAGTGGAACTGGTCTTCGCCGCCGATGGTATCCACCACGCCAATTACGTCGCCAGTGGAAACCTTCTGGTTCAGTTTTACCGACACCGACTTGAGCATGCTGTACAACGTGTAGAAATTGCCGTGACTAACCAGTACGCACTGGTTGTAACCCGGAAGAACGAATATGCGGGTAACCGTTCCATTAAACACGGCCTTGGCCTGGGCGCCCCGTTTAACAGCAAGCGTAACGCCGTCGTTCTGAGGCATTTCCACGTTCTCGTACACCGGATGCTTGTGTTTGCCGAAGCTATCTACAATCACACCCTCCACCGGCCAGGGCAGCTTGCCCTTGTTGGCGGCAAACTCGTTGGACAACTTGGTATCCACCTCTGTGGAAGTGGTCTTGGGCTTTGAAGAAGAACCCGTATTCTTGTTGTTGGACGCCGCCTTTTTGGCAGCCTCCTGCTCGGCCCGGATAATTTCGGCTATCTTCTTGTTAAGCGCCTGCTTCTGCTTGTTCTTCTCCTGCAGCTGTTGCTGATACTTGTTGCGGTCTTTCTTCAGCTGGGTAACCATGCGGGCCGCCTCGGCTTCCTCGTCCTGCAGCTTGGCGCGCTCCTGAACGGTTTTGCTGCGGAGTTCATCGGCATCGGCCTTCAGGCTGCTGAGCCGTTCCCGTTCCACCTCCAGCTCGGCTTCCGTTTCCTGGATGCGCCGGGCCTGGTCGCTCATCTGGGAGGCAAAACGGCGCAAATAACCAAAGCGGCGGAGCGCCTGGCCCATGGATTCGCTGGAAAGCACGTACATGTACCACATGCGGCTGTCGCGGTTCTTATAGGCGTTGCGCACCAGGCGGTTGTAATAGAGGGACAGCGTATCGTAGCGGGCCTGCAGGCGGTTCAATTCCCCCTGGCACACCTTAATGGAGTCGTCCAGCACGCGGATGGTACGGTCGCATTCGGCAATGAGCTTCTCCCGGGATTTCACCTTTCCCTGCACCAGGGTAAGACTGGAAAGCGCCTGCTTACTGCTGCGGCTGTTGTCGCGGAGTTTTCCGTTCAGCAGCTCTATATCCTTTTCCAGCTTGGTAATCTGGCTTTCCAGGCTTTTGCGGGACTCCTTTTTCTGGGCCGATAAGGGAAGGGCGCCGGCAAGAAGCACCAGCACAAGCAGGCCGATATGAAGGGCTTTCCTCATTTGCCGATGGCTGCCAGGCGGGCCTTGACCCGTTCTTCCAGGTCCGGCACCTCGCCGGCGGTATTCTTGTTTTTGGCCTGGTTCCAGTAGGAGCGGGCCAGGTCGTATTCGCCCAGGGCATAGAGCACCTCGGCATAATGGTCCAGCATAACCGCACTGTCTTTACCGCCATATAGCATGGCATGTTTGAAGAAGGGCTTGGCTTCCAGGTCTTTCCCCTGCAGGTGCAGGATCCAGGCAAAGGTGTCCAGGTAGGTGGCGTTGTCCGGTTCGGCCTCCACCGTTTTCTTGGACATGGTATAGGCCTTCTTCAAATTCTTGCCGGTAAGGCACAGATAGTAGGCGTAATTGTTGAGCACCGGCGCGTAGGAAGGGTCTATCTTGAGGGCCTGGTCATAGGCCTTGAACGCCTGCTTGGAGTCGCCTTTGGAATGATAGGCATCTCCCTTCATGGCCAGGGCGCTCTTGCACAAATCCTTGTCCTTGGGGTAATTGGTAAGGATATACTGGCAGTTGCCGATGATGGCGTCGAAGTCTCCCATCTGGTAGTTGGCCTGGTTGGCGAAATCCAGGAAACCCAGCTCCTGGAAACGGTCGAAAGCCCGTAGCGAACGGTCCCTGAGCTCTTCCCAGTTTTCCTGCATGCCCAGGAACTGCAGGTAAGTGACGGTATGGGACAGGCTTTCCGGATACTGGTCGGCCACTTCCCGGAACCACTTGCCCGACTCTTTGACCCGCCCCGTGGAATAATAGTAGCCGGCCACGGTGGAAAGGACCGTACTGTCCTGGGGATGAAGGGCCGCCAGGTCCTGCACAACCTCGTCGTACTCACTCTGGTGCAGCTGCAGCAGCTTGGGGTCCAGGGAACGCGTAAGATTGCCGATGTACATGGCTTTGGTTTCGGCCGGAACATCCTCCGACTGGAAGAAACCCTCCAGCGTGCGGAAATAGTCCGGATACTTGCGCTGATGCCTGTAAACCTCCGAAAGCCCCAGGATGGCAGGGATATAGCTGCCGTCCAGCGAAAGCGCCTCGGCATAATGGACCTGCGCCAGGGAATCCTGATACTCGCCCAGGTAATAGTCGCCCAGCATAGACAGGATGGAAGGCGAAGAATAGTCCCTGTTGAACGCCTCCAGCGCCGCAACGGCTTCTTCCGGACGGTTGAGCTGGCGGTATACCTCGTAACGGGTTTGGGTTACGGCCTCTGACGGCCCCCGCTGGGTTTCAATATCTTCCAGTGCCGACAGGGCCTTTTCCAGCTGCCCTTGCCGGAGATACAGGTTAAGCAGTTCGTAACTGAGGCCGTCCTTATCGGGGAAATCCTTTACCAGATCTTCGTACATTTCGATACCCAGCTGCGTCTCTCCCTGGGTAAGGTACAGGCGGGCCAGGGTTTGCCGGTACCAGTAGTTGCCCTTGTCCAGGCCAATGGCCTGTTCCAGATGTTTGCGGGCAGCGGAAAAGTCCTGAAGACCGGCCTCCGACAAGGCCAGGTAGTACCACACTGCATCGTCCTGCGGAGCAATGGCCGAAAGGGTTTCCAGCCGGTCCTTTGCCTGTTTATACTCCCCGTTGCTGTACAACGAAACCGCATCCACCAGGTAGCTTTCCACCTGCTGGGCCACGGAAGAGAACACACCAATATGGAGAAGCAGCACAAGCGCTGCCAGGACCTTTTTCATAATGACTACAAAAATACACCTTTTGCGAAAAACATACAACTTCCCTTCGCCGATTCAATTTTTTTTTGCGAAATTTGTCCTGAAAGAACAAAATCCGGACCACCCGTTGAAACGTTTTCGGCATAACTTGCATCTTATTACATGGACAAGGGTAGAAGAATCCCCTGGCGGTTCGTCGTCCCCGGAAAGTCTGGTACCCGCATGCAAGGAGGGTGACAGAAAAGCGCAAAAGCAGCTCTTCAACACCCTGGCGCCCAAAATGATGGCCCTCTGCCTGCGTTATATGGGTAAGCGGGAAGACGCCGAGGATGTACTGCAGGAAGGCTTCATCTCCTTGTTCAAAAAGCTGGACAGCTATACCGGAGCCGGATCGTTTGAAGGCTGGGCCAGAAAGATCTTTGTCAATACTGCACTGATGCATCTCAGGAAAACAGACGCCCTGGGCCTTAGCGACGATATCCAGGAGGCCCGCGGCCTGTTCACGGAAGAAGCCACCCCCATTGAAAAGATGGGATACGCGGACCTTATGCGCATGATAGGGAGTTTGCCCGCCGATGCCAGGACCGTGTTCAATATGTATGTGCTGGAAGGTTATTCCCACAAGGAAATCGCCCAGGAATTAGGCTGTACGGAAGCCACCTCGCGTTCCAAACTGCAAAGGGCGCGCATCAGGCTGCAGGAAATGATAAAAGAGAAACAATGAAAGAAAAGGAATTTGACATAGCCATAAGGGAAATCTTGCAGCAGGCCGAAGAACCTGTATCGCCCCGAGTATGGGAAGGCGTAGAAGCCGGTCTTAACCGGCGCCGTATCTTCCCGGTGTGGGCCTGGGGCTTCACTGCCGTTGCAGCCGCCGCAGCCATTGCTCTGGTTGTTTTCCTGCAGACTCCTGGCGTAACAGAACATTCTAACCCCACTATATCTATTGTCGAGACTCCGGAGGCAACTGCTCTTCCCATAGAGGAACAAGTTGCCCGGAACGTCTCGCGTCTCGCACACGTGCCGGAACCCGTTATTAAAGAGGTTCCGGCCGTTCCTGCAGAGGAAATCCCCGCCCTGGAGCAGGAAGAAGAAGTCCAGGAATTCATCTCCACCCCGCTGGAAGAAAAAGTTTCCACCATTGCAGCAGTGCAGCCGGACACCATGCCGGAATCGGCCGTAGAAGACAACGATGCCCTTAACAAGCTGGCCTATTCGGAAAGGAAGCAGAAGGAGCCCCGCGGCTTTTCCTTCACCGCTTCCGGACAGATGCAGGGCAATACGCGGGGAGAAGTGTCTTACAAGGGCGTCAACCGGGCTCCCGGTTCCATGCCCCTGCTGGCTCCCGTGGTAGATCACGGCGTGTTCAACGAACAGCCGGAGCTGAATTTCAGCCTGCCTTTCTCGCTGGGAATCGGCGTAAAATACCATTTTAATTCCCGCCTGGCCCTGGGTACCGGTATCCGCTATACCTATATGAGCCGCACCTTCCTGGGATGCTACAACGACATTAGCAATAATATCCATATCGACAGATTAACCGATATAGACAACCATCAGCACTGGCTGGGTGTCCCGCTCAATTTCTATTTCAATATCATTGACAACGGCCGCTGGCGCCTGCATACCTTTGTGGGCGGAGCCGGAGAATTCCTGGTGAACAACGACTATCTAATCCACTATTCCCCGGACATCCATTTCAGCCAGCACGGCAACCGCATCCAGTGGTCGGTGGCCGGTGGCCTGGGCGTGGAATACCGCCTTACTCCCACGGTGGGCCTGTTCCTGGATCCCAGCGTCCGCTATTACTTTGGGGCCGAAAACCAGCCCCGTTCCATCCGCACCATCCAGCCGCTCCGCGTGGAAGTGGAAGCCGGCGTACGTTTCAGCTTTGGGGAACGTTAGTCCCCAAATCGGTTGAAACAGATAAATCTTCGTAAAAAACAGTACAAGCGACAAACCGATTGTGCTGTTTTTTGTTTTTCATCGCTAACTTGGCCCAAAAAAAATGGACCTATGCGTGCGATAAGTGCTGTTGTGCTGCTGCTGGCAGCCGTTTCCTGTCAAAAACCTTTTTACGCCGGAACGCCCCGATGGATGCGGACGCAGGACCGGTACAAATACTACACGGAAGCCGCCCGTGGAAACACTCCTGCAGACCATGAAGAGGAGAGGTTGCCTTCCGTATATGTGAGCGCCCTGCAGTTTCCGGACGGCGTTCCCTGGCGGGACGGAGACTTGTCCGGAGCGCATATCGTGTTATGGAAAGACGGAGAAGAAATCCTGGATGTGCCGGCCGGTCATTATGCCGAACCGGACCGACACCGCGTAAGGGACGGCCACCTGTGGCGGGACGATTCGGACGGAACTACCACCTACGTTTACAGAGATAATGAACTGATGCTCAGCTACGCAGGAGACGAAATCCTCCGGGGGCTGCTGTATAAGGACGGCCGCCTCTATACCCTGGGGCAAAGGGCGGGGGGCGGCGGCTTCTCGTTCCGGGAAAACGGGCGCGAGGTGCTTTCCCATTCATCGGCCAAGGTGCTGGGCTCTTTTGATGACCGGGAATGGGAAGGCGGCGCCCTCATGTGGGACGGCGACGAGGTATGCTACAGCTACGCCCTCCCCATCCTGAAAGAGAAAGGGGCCGACTGGGAGTACCACGTGATGCGGGGGGAGGAACTGGCCCGGAGAATCCAGGCCGAAGAGGCGGAGACCGTTTACGACATCCGGGTATGGAACGGCAGCGTATTCCGGACCGAACAGCGCAACGCCGGCAGCAGCTCGCTGGTGCTGGTAAAAGACGACAAAGCGCTTTCACTGGGCATCCGGGACGTGGAAACGGTGCATCTCTGCCGCCTGGTGCCATCGGAAGAGGATTTGCTGGTAAGAGGATACAGCACCGTAAGCGCGCAAAATGGCTTTTCTTACTGGTTCCGGAGCGAAAAAGGACTTGTGCAGCAAATGGAATGTGCCCTTCCCATCGCCTATCTGTACCCTGACAATCCGGAACGGGCCGCCATCTATCTGGACGGCGGACGGGTAAAGACGGTGTGGAACGGGAAAAGCTATGCCGATGTTCCGTCGGGGCAATACATCCTGTACACCCACGCCTGTTCGGCCCTGAAGGACGGAATACTGTACGCCGCCCTTAGCGACGCTTCCGGGAATAATCACCTGCTCCTGCAGGGAGAGCAAATGCTTCCTTTCTGTTTTAACGGTTGCTTCACCGGCATCTGGATTGAATAAGATTTAGTATATTTGCGTTCGTGATCACATTTCCGAATGTTAAGCTGAACCTGGGCCTGAACGTGCTTCGCAAGCGGCCCGACGGTTTCCACGACTTGGAGACCGTCTTCCTCCCCTATCCGGACATTCACGACGTACTGGAGATTGTTACCGGAGACGATTACAGCCGCACGCTGATGGGGCTTCAGGAACGCTACGGAGCCCTTGCACAGGCCATTTCGCCGGACGGAAAGCTGATGATTTCCATTGCCCGCGCCCAAGGCGTGGACTGGGACCCGCTGCAGGATCTTACAGCCCGGGCCTACTTCCTTTTGGCGCAGGATTACAAGCTTCCGCCCATGAAAATCTTCCTGGAAAAGCTTTCCCCGGTGGGTGCAGGTTTGGGCGGAGGTTCCGCCGATGCCGCCTTTGCGCTCCGGATGATAGCGGAACTGGGCGGACAGTCCCTCTCCGACGAGGTTCTGGCCGGCTATGCCGCCCGCCTGGGCAGCGACTGCGCCTTCTTCATTTACAACCGGCCCATGTTCGGCAGCGGACGGGGAGAAGTGCTGGAGCCCATCGACCTGGACCTTTCGGCGTACCGCATTCAGGTGTATATTTCCAAAGACGTAGCCGTTTCTACGGCCGATGCCTACCGCGGCATTGTGCCGCACCTGCCGGAAAAGCCGCTGCGGGAGGTGCTCCGGCAGCCGGTGGAAACCTGGAAACAGGATCTTCGCAACGACTTTGAAGAAACGGTCTTTGCCAAATACCCTTCGCTGGTCCCGGTGAAGGAAATGCTTTATAATCAAGGAGCTGTGTACGCCGCCATGTCCGGCAGCGGATCGGCATTTTTCCAAATAGTAAAGAAATAACACGGAAATCGGTTGAAACCTTTCGTCACATTTTAACGTTTCAACCGATAAGTTCGCCGGAATTGTATTAGCTTGCAGGCAAAATTGCAACTGCCATGCTGGTATATATTCATGGAGCAAAGTGTGTGGGCATAGAAGCCGTGCCCATTGTAATAGAGGTAGAGATCAGCCTGGGTATCGGCATCCACCTGGTGGGCCTGGCCGACGCCGCCGTGAAGGAAAGCCTGCTCCGGACGGTTACCGCCCTGCAGGCCAAAGGCTTCCACATTCCCGGAAAGAAGATTGTCATCAACCTGGCCCCGGCCGATATGCACAAGCAAGGGAGCGGGTACGATTTACCCATCGCCCTGGGCATCATTGCGGCATCGGCCCAGCGGGAACTGCCCGGATTGGAGAAGTATCTGATTATGGGAGAATTGGGCCTGGACGGAAGCATCCGGGCGGTGAGCGGCATCCTGCCCATGGTGGAACTGGCCCGGCGCAGCAGTTTCCGGGGGTGCATCCTGCCGGAAGAATCGGCCCTGGAGGCGGTGGATTACAATGACAGCAACATCTACGGCGTGCGCACGCTGGACGATGTGCTGCGGATTCTGGAAGAGCGGGAAGACCCGTCGGACCTCCTGATCTGGAACTCCGAACGTTACCGGCAGGCGCTTTCCCAAGCCTCCGGCCCCCAGACCCGGCGCTATATGGATTTTGCCGATATCATTGGCCAGGAAGGGGCCAAGCGGGGGTTGGAAATTGCCTCTGCAGGTCACCACAATGCCATTTTGATTGGTGCACCCGGTTCCGGAAAAAGCTCCCTGGCCAAGGCGTTGGCCGGCATCCTGCCGCCCATGAGCCTGGAGGAAAGCGCCATCACGTCCAAGATTTATTCGGTGGCGGGCAAGAGCGCCGGCGGGCTGGGCCTGATGCGCACCCGGCCTTTCCGGGCGCCGCACATATCGGCCTCCAAAGCTGCCCTGCTGGGCGGCGGCAGCGGGGAGAATATATTGCCCGGGGAAGTAAGCCTGGCCACTGGCGGCATCCTCTTTCTGGATGAATTCTGCGAAGCGCCCAAATCTACCATAGAGAGCCTGCGGGCGCCGCTGGAAGACCGGAAGGTGACCATTTCACGCCTAAAGGCCAAAATTGAGTACCCCGCCTCCTTCATGCTTATCGCGGCCTCCAACCCCTGTCCCTGCGGGTATTACGGCGAAGGAAACCGCTGCACCTGCACCCCGGGGCAGCGGGCCTTGTACCTCTCCCGGCTATCGGGTCCTTTAATGGATAGAATTGACATTCAACTACTTGTGCACCCCGTAGAAACCTCGGCGCTGGTGCGGGGCGGGAAGGCGGAACCATCTGAAGCCATAGCCGCACGGGTGTTCAAGGCCCGGGAAATCCAACGGGAGCGCTTCAAAGGCAGCGGCATTTTTACCAATTCGGAAATGAACTCCAATCAGCTGGAACGCTTCTGCCCGCTAAGCGAACCCTGCAAGGAAATCCTGGAAAAGCTCATTGACAAGCTGGGACTGAGTGCCCGCGCCTACACCCGCATCATCAAGATTGCCCGCACCATAGCCGATTTGTCCGGAGAACGCGACATCCAGCCCTACCATCTGTCGGAAGCCGCCAGCTATCGCTTCCTGGACCGCCGGAATCTCCTGGATTTATAGTATATTTGCACCATGAAAAAACAAATTCAGATAGCGGGTCTGGAAGACCTGGAACGGGCAGCCGGAGAGTTCCTGGAGGCCATCGGCGGCCAAACCCTGGTGGCGTTTTACGCGCCGATGGGGGCCGGAAAGACCACCTTCATTACAGCGGTGTGCAAAGCCCTGGGCGTGCAGGAAGATGCCGTAAGTTCCCCCACCTTTGCCATTGTGAACGAATACCGCACAAAGGCAGGTCTGCCGCTGTTCCACTTCGATTTTTACCGGATCGAACGTCTGGAAGAGGCCCTGGACATCGGCCTGTACGACTATCTGGACTCCGGTTTTCTGTGCCTGATGGAATGGCCGGAAAACATCGAGGGCCTCTTGCCGGAAGAGACCCTCAAGGTTACCATTGCCGTGAATGCCGACAGCAGCCGCACGCTTTCCTGGGAAAGCTGAGCGGCTATAGCTGCTGGGACATTATGGAAAGACGGATATTGTAATTTTCCTTTAACAGTTTGACGGCTTCGTCAAAACTCATGTTCTCGTCGCCGTTAATGATGCTGCCGCCGTTCATGGATGCGTCGTCGGCCGGATTCCACATGCGGAAATTGTATTTGGCACTCTCGGAAAGCTGTTTCTGCAGGGCATCCATGTAATCCGGGATGGTTTGCAGTTGAGGCAGCAGTTCCTGGAAACGGTTTTTCACCTTTTCGGCAAAAACGGGATCTTCAAACAGGCGGGCATACCAGATGGCATTCCTGTTGATGAGGCCGGTTTTTCCCTGCGGAGAAGACCTGTAGGAAAGAACGCCCCAGTCAAAGTCCCAGCAGGGGCCTGCCACCAGCTTGCCGCCCCGGTCCTTATGCATATAAACGCTGCCCGGGTTGCCCAGCTCGTGGTTTCCCATCACCTCAAAGACTATCCAGTAGTCTACGAAAGAATCTATATCCAAAAACTTGGCATAGCCGTTTTCGGGGTCTTTGAAATTGGGGCCGTACAAGGTTCCGGCCACTTCCGAGATGTAATTCTTGATGTACGTGAGCTGGGCGGTGGTAAGGTCTTCCGAGTCGGGATACTTTACGCCGAACGGAATACCATTGTCCATCTGTACGCACTTTCCATGGTTGTCTATCCACTGCACCTCGTTGTCGTAATGGAAATCGCATTCCAGCAGGTAACCGCCCGTGACGGCATCGCCGGTGTTGTCTTCCTTGGACATTTCCGTAATATTCACCCGGTTTTTGTCTACACGCACCTGTTCTATGAGCAGGTAACTGCCTTTGTGCTGGCCGTTCAGCACCAGTTCCACCGGCACACAGTGCGGTGTCCAGGCCAGTCCGGTCATGGAAGCCACCTTCATGGAAACCATATTCCGCATCAGGGTCCGGTCCAGGAAATTGGCCAGCAGAATCCAGCGCTTGTGTTTGGGCATGCCCAGCACCGATGCCTTTTTGTCCAGCTTGATCAGATAAGGCTTTTTGGGCCAGGACCAGGTGGTATTGCCCCGTCCGCGCACCTGGCAGACCACATCCTCCATGCTTTCATCGGCCGAAAGGCCCTGGATACTTAAGGAAGCATTCACATATTCTTCTTTGGAAACGATGGAGGCACCTCTTTCCGTGTTGATATAGACGGTGGCAAGCCCCGTCTCCGGAATAGCCACTCCCGGAGCCAGCCTGTGAAGCTGGACGGTGAAATACGATGAAAACACAAAGGATTCGGCCCCGGCCTTTTCCCGGACCCCCAGGCGCACGGAATGCTCGTAGTCTTCCCCTTTTCCACCGTCTGAAAGCACAGCCACATACCGGCCCTCACCCAGTGCGCGGACCTGGGTGATGGTAACGGCATCCGTCTCCGGAAAAAGGGTTACATCTTTCTTTAAATCGAAGGAAAAATCTTTCACCGTCACCGAAAAGGAGACTTCCGCCGTCCCGTTGTCCGGAACAATTACCGTAGTGGATTCTACCTGTACCGACTGAAGCAGGGGGGTCAGTACCACGGTTTGGGGCGTCTCTTTTTTACAGGCGGCCAATAGTAGCAATGCGATTACGCACAGCCCGGTAATTCGTAATTTTTGCATAGCGTGAAGTTACGGCTTTCGGCCGGGAAAACCAAATCAGTCTTCCCAAAGAAGCGACTGGATGGACTTGGCTGGGATCCGGCAGGAAAGAGAATGCTTGGCGGTGACAAAATTGACCCGGGCCTCCGAGGTGCCTTCATTCAGCAGCAGCAAAGCCTGCGAGCCGTCGGGATTCCGGTACCACTGGTAGGTAAGACCGTCGGCCGTATAGCCTTTGGTCTCCAGGCGAACGGCCCCGGGCAACAAAACCTTGGAGGCGTGCGCCACGTTGTAATAATGGGAATTGCGCACAATAGACTGGCGGTCTTTGGTGGAAAGGGTTACCGCGCCATAACAGGTGCTGCAGCCGCCGGGCCGATAAGGTTTGCGCTGGTCGTCCAGCATCAGGTTCCACAGGGTTACCCCTTTCCCTCCGCGGGCCAGCGTACCCAGGAAGATATCCCGGAAATCGTTGATGAGGCAGCTTTCGAAGCTGTAATTCCACGTGCCGATGGAGGCCTCCGTGAAAAAGATTTCCTTGTCGGGAAAGGCACCATACACCTTATCCAGCGTAGAAACGTTGCCGCCGTAGTTGTGCCAGGCCGATCCCGCCACATACTGTGCAGCTTCGGCATCTTCCAGGATATGAAGCGGATAGTCGCGCTGGGAGGGAATGTTGTCGTAATTGTAATTATGGTCGAAGAGCAGAATCTTGGTCTTAAGCCCCGCCGCCCGGAAGGCCGGGCCGACGGCCTGCTTGATAAAGTCCCGCTGATCTTCCCAGGGCATATAAAGCGACATGGAATTGCCTTTGTTCAAAGGCTCATTCTGCAAGGTAACGGCATAAATGGGATAGCCGCGACGCTCCATCTCCTGAATCCACTTCACAAAATAAGTGGCATAGTCTTGATAGTACAGCGGATTCAGGCGGCCGCTGGTCCAGCTGTCATAATCGGCTTTCCCGTCCAGGGTCATTTTCATCCACTTGGGGCAGCTCCAGGGCGAGCCGATGATTTTCACCTCCGGATTAATTCGGAATATCTGGTCCAGGATGGGAAAGAGGTATTCCTCGTCCAGGGGATGAACGTCAAAGTTCTCTATTCCCTTGCGGTCGCACCAGGTGAATTCGTCCATAGAGAAGTCGGAACCGCCGATGCACACCCGGATGAGCGAAGAACCCAGCCCCTTTTCCCGGCTGAACAGCTCTTCCAGAAAGGCCGTCCGTTCTTCGGCCGGCATAATAAGCAGGTTGTAACAACTGGCCTGGGTGATGGCCAGGCCAAAGCCGTCCACGGCCTGGAAAGATTGGCCGGTGAGTTCCACTTTGTAGAACACGGCATCTTCCGGCTTGCCCAGGGTGATTTCACTTTCCGTCATCCTTTGCCCGGCCACAGAGGTGGTGTAAACGGCCGCCACCGACCCGGGATCTACCGGTTCCGGGGTGGGATCTACAACAACTTCCTGACACGACAGCAACGCCATCGAGGCGGCCAGGGCAAAGAAACGGAAACCTAACATTATAACAACCAACTTATTGAACTTTAAAGGATAAGGGATCTCCGGAAGCGCTGTCTCCAGCCACCCACAGCTGGAATTCGCCCGGTTCTACTTTCTTGATGCCGTCCAGGCCCACAAAGGCCAGGCTGCAGACGGGGATTTGCACCTGCAGGCTCCGGCGCTCCCCGGGCCTCAGGGCCACCCGTTCAAAATGCTTGAGTTCCTTCACCGGACGGGTAATGGAACCCACCAGATCCCTCACATACACCTGAACCACCTCTTCGCCTTCGTACTGTCCGGTGTTGGCCAGGGAGAAGGAAACGGTGATGACATCGTCTTTCCCATAGACTTCGCGATCCAGAGAAACGCCTGAATACGAGAAGCTTGTGTAGCTAAGGCCATAACCGAACGGGAACAGCGGATAGGCGCCGTAGTCCAAATAATAGGACGTGTTACCCAGGGAGGTCTGCCCGGCTTCGGCCGGAATCTCGTCCAGCAGGGTTTCGTTATTGTAGGGACGTCCCGTCATGTTGTGGCTGTAGTACAGGGGGGCCTGTCCCACCGTCCGCAGGAAGGTGATGGGCGTTTTTCCGGAGGGATTCACGTCGCCGAAAAGGATATTGGCGAGTGCCGGACCGCCCATGGTTCCGGGATGGAAGGCATACAGCAGGGCGCCGCAGTTGGGAAGGTCGCGCTCGATGGTGAGCGGACGGCCTGCCATTACCGTGGCCACAACCGGCTTCCCGGCCGATTTCACGGCAGCCAGCAGTTCGCTCTGGGAGCCCTTCAGGTTCAGGTCGGCCAGGGAGTGGGCTTCACCGGAAAGGATGGCTTCTTCGCCCAGGAACACCAGCACCACATCGGCCCGGCGGGCGGCGGCCATCACATCATCGAAGCGCTCCCGTTTTTCGCGGCTGTAAGTGAGGCCGGGCACATAGGTAACCTTCCCCGGAAAACGCGCCTGCAGGGCTGCCAGCGGCGTTACGGTATGGTTCTTCTGGCCGTCGAAGGCCCAGGTGCCCAGCTGGTCGTGAGGGGCATCGGCCATGGGGCCGGTAACCAGGATGTTGCGTACGGAGGCGGGATTCAGCGGCAGCACGCCGTCGTTTTTGAGCAGGATGGCCGATTCTTCAGCGCTCTTCTGCGCGGCGGCCAGGTGCTCCGGTGCATACTGTACGGCATCGCCGGCCGTCACATCCACATACGGATGCTCGAACAGTCCCAGCAGTACCTTCACGCGGAGGATGTTGCGAACCGCCTGATTGATGGCCGATTCCTTAACGGCGCCGCTGCGCACCAGCTCTTCCAGGTGGGAAAGGAAGCCGTAAGTCATCATATCCATGTCTACACCGGCCTCCAGCGCCTTTTCGGCCACATCCTTGCGGTCTACGCCAAAGCCGTGGGCAATCATTTCACCCATGGAATTCCAGTCGGTGACCACCAGGCCGTCGAAGCCCCATTCGCCGCGGAGGACATCCTTTACAACGAAAGTATTGCCCGTGGAGGGTACGCCGTCGTTGTCGTTGAAAGAGGTCATCAGCGTCATGGCGCCGGCCTTTACTGCAGCCTCGAAAGGCGGCAGATATACGTTGCGGAGCTGGCGTTCGGTGAGGAAAGTGCTGTTGTAGTCACGTCCGCCCTCGGCCGCACCGTAACCCACAAAATGCTTGATACAGGCAGCCATGGAGGTGGTATCGGCCTCCCGGCCCTGATAACCGTGCACCATGGCTTCCGCCATGCGGGCGTCCAGGAAGGTATCTTCACCGCTGCCTTCGGCAATGCGGCCCCAGCGGGGATCGCGGGCAATATCCAGCATGGGCGAGAAGGTCCAGCGGATGCCCTGCGCCGTAGCTTCCAGGGCAGCCACACGGGCGCCTTCCTCCACCAGAGCAGGGTCAAAAGTGGCCGCCAGGCCCAGCGGAATGGGGAACACGGTATGGTAACCGTGAATCACGTCACGGGCCACCAGCAGCGGAATGCCCAAGCGGGATTCCTCCATGCAAATGCGTTGGTACTCATTGATTTTCACGGGATCCACCTCGTTCAGGATGGAGCCGATCTGGCCCTTCCGGAGGGCATCTGCATAGATGGCCACGTCACCCCCGGCAGACACCTGGTTCATCTGGCCGATTTTCTCGGCCAGGGTCATCTGCGAAAGGATCTGCTCTACGCGGGCCTCCACGGCGGCATCGGCCCCGATGGTGCTCTCCGCCTTCTTTTCCTGGCAGGAAAGCAGCACGGAGCATATGGCTGTTGCCAGGGTTAGGTTTCTGATATGTTTCATCGTCTATTCGTCTTTTTGGAACACGCGGACATAATCCACCGACATGGTTACGGGAAGCGCAGTTTCATCTACCCCCTGACTGCCGCCCCAGCTGCCCCCCCATGCGAGATTGAGGATCACATAAAAAGGCGCGTCATAAGGCCAGTCGTCATGACCGAGGCCGCGGTTTGCATACGTGAGCAGGACTTTCCCATCCACGAAAGTGGTTATTTTCTCGTGGGTCCACTCTATGGCATACACATGAAACTCCCCTTCCGCACCGGCACAATACATCTCTTTTGTGACCTGGGTGTTGTTGGTGTGCACATGCGCATTGGCATGCAGGCTGCTGGAGACGTAGTTGGGATGGTATCCCACCTCTTCCATAATGTCTATCTCACCGCTGTCCGGCCAGCCGGTATAATTCACCGGCATCATCCAGAAGGCGGGCCAGGTGCCCTTTCCCTTGGGCAGTTTGATCCGGCCCTCTATGTAGCCGTATTTCCAACCTTCCTTTACATGGGCATAGACGCGGCCCGAATATACCTTTCCACCTTCCTTGAAACAATGGATCTGCAAAGCTCCGTCCTTGATCTCGGTAACTACGCTGCCGGAGGAAGTCTGGTGATTTACATAGTTCTGGAGTTCATTGTTCACCCAGCCGGCGTTTTTCACCTCGTGGGTCCAGTCGGCCGGATTCAAGGTGACACCCTCATCGAATTCGTCGTTCCAAACCAGGTGATAGCCCTCCGGGACTACCATTCCCTGCGGCGGGGGCTTGGGGAGATCTTCTTCGTTGAGTCCCTGATGCACGGGCACTTCCAGGGTTTTGGAACCGTAGCTGAAGGTGATGGTTGTTTCCCGCTCCTGTCCGGTCCGGTTGGGCTGCAGGGTTAGCTTCACGGAAGAACTGCCCGCAATGCCGCCCGAAGGTGAAACCGTGCACCAGTCCTTGTCGGCCGAAAACACGCCCCAATCGCCACTGGCGGTAACGGAAAGCACAACAGGCTCTTCATTCCATACGGCGTTCACAACGGAAGGGGCAACGGAGAGTGCAGTTTCCGACGGCACCGGAGGTTTCCCGTCACAGGAGTGGGTTAAAAGGGTTGCCGCTGCAAACAGCAGCAACCCTTTGATATGCATGCGTAACTTCATCCTAATGTTCCTGGAAAACAATATCCTTCATCACGACGGTGGTACCCACCGGCGTGCGGCCAAGGTCGACGAACAGGACCACTTTATCATAGTCGATGGGCTCGCCATCCTTGTTCTGCGGGAAGATGTTGACAGCCTTGAAGGTGAAGGGAGTATCGGCAGTGAGTTTGACATCGTTCTTATAGAAGAAAGCATTGTCATTGTCGTTGCCTTCCCAGGCAAGCTTCAGGGTAAGGGTGTTGTCTTCATCGGCCTCCAGCGTGATGGCAAAGTCGTACTTCTTGTCCTTGCTGGCAAAGATGTCGGTATGGAACTTGGTCTGGCCCTGCCATTCACTGCCACCGATGCCCTCGGGGATCACCACCTTCAGGCCGTTACCGGGAAGGACCTCGGCTTCGGGATCGGCAATCTGGCCCCAGCCGCCATCGGCGTACCAGTAGTCATTGGTGACCGTGGCGCTCTTCCACAGATTTCTGTCGGAGGCGGGATCCAGCACTATGCTTTCCTGGAAACAGATATCCTTCATGGTAACCGTGGTTCCCGCAGGAGTACGGCCCAGGTCTACAAAGAGGACCACCTTGTCGTAGTCGATAGCCTCACCGTCCTTGTTCTTCGGGAAGATTTCCTTGAACTTCACCGTTCTGGGCGTATCGGCCGTCAGTTTGATGTCGTTGGCATAGAAGAAGGCATTGTCGTTGTCGTTGCCCTCCCAGGCGAGCTTCAGGGTAAGGGTGTTGTCTTCCGTAGCCTCCAAGGTAATACCGAAGTCGTATTTCTTGTCCTTGCTGGCGAAGATGTCGGTATGGAACTTGGTCTGGCCCTGCCATTCACCGCCACCAATGCCCTCGGGGATCACCACCTTCAGGCCGTTGCCGGGAAGGACCTCGGCTTCGGGATCGGCAATCTGGCCCCAGCCGCCGTCGGCATACCAGTAATCGTTGGTTACATTTGCGGCCGCCCAGAGGTTGCCGGGACCGTTCACATCCAGTTCTACATCCGGATTGTACGGGTCGTCGGGATCGGGCTGCGGATCTACCTGTCCGTCACGGGGACGATAGATGAACTGCCAGGAAATGCCGTCGAAGTTAGCCACCACAAACAGCTTGTTGGCAGTAAGCTCCTTGATGTACAGGCGGTTGGTCTCGGAGAGTACCTGCGGCTTGGGGATGTAGCCGTAAAGTACACCGGCAGGGAGTTCAATGTAATCACCCGTGGCGTCACTTCCCAGCACATAGTTGGATTCAATCACCTCGGCGGGAGCGTCATAGTCGGTGCTTCCATCTCCGGAATAGTATCCGTCAGGACGCCAGCCGGACTCCCAGTTGCAGTAAACCATGCCGTCGGCACCCGGATTGAAGACGTATTTGCCGTTGGCGAAGAAGGTGAGTTCATCGTCCTTTACGCCAAAGTTGTCCTTGTCGTGCGGGTTGGCACTCCACCAGCCGCCGGAATTGCCGAAGTCGGGACCGCAGCCCATGTAGCCGGCACTTTCGTTGTCCAGTACCCAGGTCTTGCTTTCAAATCCGAACAGCGGATCGGCTGCACCGGGGTTGGAGCCCTTGGGAACGAACTCATAGTAGTAGGAAATACCGTCACCGTTGTCCGGCGTATAAACCGTGGACATCAGTTGCAATTTCTTCTTCATGTCGGAGGTCTTGGACGCCATCACGAAATAACGGGGTTCATCCACTATGCTCTTGTGGGCCACGTAGGAAAGAATGCTCCCGCTCTCCATCACCAGGTAGATCTCTTCGATACCGGCTTCGTTCCAGTTGTTCTCGAAGGTGTACTTGGTGGTCTTCTTTTCGGCGGGGAACAGATAGTCGTCCGCTTCTGTAGCGTGGCCGGCAGGATACTCGGCATCGTGCTTGGCATAGGCCTGTCCGTCACCGGGGTCGAAAGTATAATTACCGTCGGCGCTGAAAGACATAATATCGTCATACAGGAAGCCCTTCTTGCCATTGGCGTCGCACTGCCACCAGGCGAGAGGATCGCCCACGGGGCCGCAGCCGAAATGGCCTTTTTCGGTGCTGTTCCAAACCCAGTCGCCGGTAACGGCCTTGATATAAGGAGCCGGATCGAACGGGTCGCGATAGGTGTTGTTCATGGTGAAGGTCTTCACCAGGGAACCCTGCGACAGGCCGTTGGCGTTGTAGGCTTTTACCTCCACTGTGTATTCACCCGCATCGCGGAAACGCAGGCTCACATTGTTGTTGGTATAGGAATAACGCTTGGAGGCCTTGCCGTCAATTTTCTGATCGCCGAAAATCCACACGGGGACCACACCCTTGTTATTCATGACGAAAGTCACATAGTTAGTCTCCTGATCTACCGAAATGGTTACGTCCAGGGCCGATGCCTGCGGCAACCCGCTGGCATTGGGGGTAGGATAGTCGGGAGTACAGGCGGCAGCGGAAACAGCCAGAACCGCCATTGCGATATATTGCCAGATTGTTTTCATGATTGCCTGGTATTAATAGTTGTTCGGTACAAGAGCCGGATCCTTGTCAATCTCGCCCTGCGGGATGGGCCAGTATTTCTTATTCTCGGTCCAGTCAACCGTACGATACTCGTGGTTGGCAGCTTTCAGGACAGAGGCAGCCAGACCGCTGCGCACCAGATCCCAATAACGCTTGCCCTCGCCCACGAACTCCTTGTGGCGCTCCTGGATGATGTCTTCGC